>CBEUND010000001.1:0-72509 GCA_965544395.1 uncultured bacterium
TCATTGATCCCCATAGGACCTCTTGCGTGGAGTTTATTGGTCGAGATACCTACCTCTGCACCGAAACCAAATGCACTACCATCGGTAAATCTCGTACTTGCATTGACATAGACACAAGCTGCATCTACACGGTCGAGAAACTGCTCGGCTGCTGTGTAGTTCTCGGTGAGTATCGCTTCGGAGTGTCCTGAGCCAAATTGAGTGATGTGAGCTATCGCATCATCTACACCGTCGACTATCTTGATACTCAAAATATTGGCGAGATACTCTGTATCGTAGTCATCTATAGTGGCGAGTTCTACCTCGATAATCTCTTGTACTTCAGCATCACCAAGCATCTGTGTCTCTTCTGCATTGAATGCTTCATAGAGTTTTGGCAAAGCACTATGTGCTATCTCTCTATCTACAAGCAGTGTCTCCATAGCGTTGCAGACTCCTGGGCGTTGGCATTTGGCATTGATAGATATGGCTACGGCTTGCTCTATATCGGCATCTTTGTGGATATAAGTATGGCAGAGACCTTTATCATGTTTGACCACTGGGACTGAAGAGTTTTGTGAAATATATCGGATGAGAGCTTCTCCACCTCGCGGTACGATGAGATCCACATATCTATCCATCTTGATGAGTTTTGATACCCCTTCTCTAGAGCTATCAGGAAGGAGCGATATGATCTCTTTTGGGAGGTTATTTGTCTCTAATACACCTTGCAGGACTTGTGCTATGATTTGGTTGGAGTACTCTGCTTCTTTGCCTCCTTTGAGGATAGCTACATTGCCACTCTTGAAACACAATGCACCGACATCTGATGTGACATTGGGACGGGATTCGTAGATGACAGCTACGACACCTATAGGCACGGAGACTTTTTCTATACGCAGATCATCATCAGTGACCCATCCCTCCAAGACTCTACCTACTGGCTCTTTGAGCTGTGCTATCTGGCGTAGAGAGTCTGCCATCGATGCTATGCGAGACGCATCTAAGAGGAGACGATCAAGCAAGGCACTCTCTAGTCCATTCTCTTTGCCTGCTTGCATATCTTTACTATTCTCTACTATGATTTGTGCTGTGTGGGCTATCAAGGCATCTGCCATCTCTTTGAGTACTCTACTTTTGGTTGCACTCTTCATGGTTGCTATGATTTGAGCACTTGCTTTTGCTTTTTCTAAAAACTCTTGCATGATCTTCTCCATTGGATTTTATCTATTAGGCTACCCCCAAGGGAGTAAACATCAAAATAGAAGCCATAGAGAGGGTAAGATTTGCAAAATATAATTCGTAGGACTAGCCAAAGCTAATTCAAGAATTATATTTTGTGAAGATTGCCCTCTCTATGGCTTCCCTACGGGCTTTATGAGGTTTCCCATAGACTGCGTTAATCGTTTTTGAATTAGCTAAGGCTAGTCCTTCAAACAATTGCCTTGCCTATGAAAAACCTCATAAAGCTATTTTAATGTTTATTCCCTTGTGGGTAGCCTTAGTAGCATTATATCACAGGATTATAAGTCTATTGAGTATCTTTTGGAGAGATTAATCTACCTTTTGGTATCATAAGTATCATTTCAATCAAAAGGTGGCGTTTGGATGCATATATTTAGAAAGTTATTGATAGTAGTGTTTCTACTCTTCTCTTTGGTTTTAGTAGCCCAAGCTAAAGCAGAAGAGTCTTCGAGTAGTACTAGCAGTATAAAACAGTATGAAGATGAGTTAAAACAGTTACAATCAGAAAAAAAACACCTCTATATGCTTTTAGGAAAAGAGAAGTATACAAAAAGTAACGCACCCAAAGTCAAAGTAAAAAGATCCCAAAGAGCCAAAAAATCTAAAAAGTATCGCAGAAGAGGTCGGCATGTTGATATCAGGGTGGATATATCACAGCAGTTGATGCGAGTATCTAAAGATAACAGAGTCTTGTATACTTGGCATGTATCTACAGGGAGAAGAGGTTACGAGACACCTAGAGGGACTTATAGACCGAAGTTTATCAGAAGACGATACCATGATAATGCTTGTAATAGAGCTTTTATGCCCTATGCAGTCTTTTTTGATTATAATCTTGCGATCTATGGGACTCATAATAGAAGAAATCTAGGTCGTAATGTAGCATACTCTTGTATCATGATAGCTACTGACAATGCAAGGATACTCTACAACCTTGTCAAAAGTTATGGTAAATATAGGGTGAGGATAAGGATTACAAGATAGGTATGGTGTCCCTAAGAGGACTCGAACCTCTAGCTACGCCTTAGGAGGGCACTGCTTTATCCAGTTAAGCGATAGGGACTAAAATATAAAATGTTCTCCGAGATAGTGCTCTCGGACATTTTTGTCATTGGCTATTGCATCACTACTCCCTGATGCTAGCATCTCTCCAGAACGCATTACATACGCTCTATCACAGATATTGAGTGTCTCACGCACATTGTGGTCAGTGATCAATATACCCATATCAAGCTCTACGAGCTGTTTGATGATATTTTGTATATCTATCACAGCTATAGGGTCGATACCAGCAAATGGCTCATCCAAGAGGAGAAATTTTGGCTTGCCAACTAAGGCTCTGGCTATCTCAACTCTCCTTCTTTCACCACCACTGAGACGAATTCCTATACGATGTCTGATCGGTTCTATATTGAAAACTTCTAAGAGTTTTTCTATATGCGGTTTGATCTCTTTTCTCGCTATTTTTAAAGCACCTGCTGCCATGAGAAGATTTTCTTCTACAGTCAAATCTTTGAAGATACTAGACTCTTGTGGAAGATAACCTATACCCTCTTTTGCCCTTGCACTGAGTGGGAGGCGAGTCACACTCTTGCCATCTATAAAGACTTCACCTGTCGTAGCATCAGTCAAACCACATATCATATAAAAGCAGGTTGTTTTCCCTGCTCCATTCGGACCCAAGAGACCAACCACTTCTCTACTTTTGAGTTTGAGAGATATCTCATGCACAATTTGTGTTTTTTTGATAATCTTTGTAAGATCTCTAGCTTCAAGCGTGTGCATTTATACCTCTATGGAGTAGTTACGACCCTTATTAGTAGGGGTGATTGAAATCGAAACGATATTATACCCAGCATTACTTAAAAATCTTTTGAGTGCAAGATCACCCCACTCAATAAGATGCCAACCCTCTCTATCCAACTCTTCATGGAGTCCCAAAGAGAAAAACTCATCACTACTAATCCTATAGAGGTCATAGTGAAAGAGGTCTGTTCCATAAATTTGCTGTAAAGAGAAAGTAGGGGATGTCACAGCGGAGGTGACACCTCTTTTTTGTGCTATGGCTTGTGTCAGTGTAGTCTTACCCGATGCCAAATCACCTATCAAAAAGAGAAGAGTATGTGGTGCAAGGTTCTCTACCAAATAGGATGCGACTCTATCGATCTCTTCTAGTGGCAGTTCCATTTCTATAGACATGATCCGTTACACTTTTGGGAAGCTATTGGAGAGAGCAGCGATCTTTTCAAGATGTTTGAGTGCTAGACCACTATCAAGAGCAGACTCTACCATGCTTTTTGCTTCTTGGAGATGAGGCACTTTGCCATCAACGAAGAGTGCAAACATCGTATTGAGGACGACGATATCTCTTTTGGGACCTTGCTCTTTACCTGCGAGTATATCTCTTGTGATCGTAGCATTTTGTGTAGCTGAGCCTCCAACTATCGCCTCTTTTGGAGCCAATCTGAAGCCATATATCTCTGGGTCTATCACACCTAGGGAGATACGCCCATTTTCGATATAAGCAAATTGTGAAGTGGTCGCTAGAGATATCTCATCCATGCCATCATTGCTACTGACGACATAGGCTCTTGAGACATTGAGCTCTAGGAGTGCATTTGCAATCCGTTCTATATACTCTGGAGCGAAGACACCGAGAAGATATTTTCTTGCTCCTGCTGGATTGGTGAGGGGACCGAGTATATTAAATATCGTTCTATGCTCTATAGATTTGCGTATAGGCATGATATGTTTCATAGCAGGGTGGTGATTCATAGCAAATATAAAACAAAAACCCACTTCTCCTAACATAGAGAGTTGTTGCTCTGGGGTCAAATGGAGGTTGATGCCCAATGCTTCGAGTAAATCTGCTGAGCCTGAGTTGCTTGTGATACTTCTGCTCCCATGTTTTGCGACGACTGATCCAAGTGAAGCGAGTAGCAGTGATACAGTCGTCGAAATATTGAAGCTTCCACTCTGGTCTCCACCTGTACCTACGACATCGATGGCTTGCTCTTGTAGCTCTCTTGGGATCGGAAGCTTGATAGAGTGTTCTCTCATGATCGAAGCTGCTATGGCTATCTCATTGGCACTCTCTCCTCTCTCATAAAGCTTTATCAAAAATGATCGAGCCTCTTCTACTGATAGTTGATTGTCAAATAGTTTTTCAAATAACTCTCTTTGGTTTTTCATACGCTTCTCCTACTGTAACTCTTGTACATATTCATCTTTTTGACTCTTTGGTATTGTTTTGGTTGTTGGTATCTGCAATACTTTATATGACTTAGCACCTTTGAGATACTCTATAGTTATTGTGTCACCTATCGAGACACTCTTTGAAGCTTTGGCTTTCATCCCATTGACACTGACTACGCCACTTTTGAGCATATCAGTAGCGATCGTGCGTCTCTTCACTACATTGACTGCACTTATCCATTTGTCTACACGCATATTTCTAAACTCCTTTTGCTGAAAACATTGCTGCTATTATATCATTATAGTCTATTATACCATGGTTTTAAGGTAGATATAGTAATATTGGTAATCAAAATTTGATTGGGAGTTGCTGGTGCTGAGGAGTACATAAGGTCAGTGAAGTTTTTATTATCTTCTCTATCCATACTTTTCTCCAAATTTATTATAGTGTAATATTAATTTTTTTATACTACAATATCTAGTATGATACAACGATTGAGAGAAGAGAAGTTTTCATTGGTTCTTTCTGGTGGTGGGGCTTTGGGGATATCTCACTTGGGTTTACTCAGTGACCTCGAAAAGTTTTTGATCACACCACAAGAGATAGTCGGTACGAGTATGGGTGGCATCATCGGTGCTTGTATGGCGATAGGTATGCGTGAGAGTGAGATCAATCAAAAGATCAATGATTTTGTCCATATCTACAATTGGGTTTCATTTTCATTTTCTGGTAATGCTATCATAGATAATAGAAAAATAGCAAATATATTTGATACTATCTTTCAAGATAAAAAGATGAGTGATACAGTAGTGCCACTCAAACTCATCACAACCAACCTTCTCACAGGAGAGAAACGAGTCATTACAAGTGAGGATGACCTCTATATCAAAGACGCTGTACTCGCTACTATGGCTATACCAGGAGTCTTTACGGAGCATATCATTGATGGTGATATCCTTGGTGATGGTTTTTTGTGTGAAAACCTCGGTATCAATGAAGCGACACATCCTCTAGTGTTGGCTGTAGATGTGTTGGGAGAGAACTCTTTTGAGAATGAGATACGAGGTGATAGGCTCTTGAAAACATCCAATGTCTTAGGGATGTTTGAACGATCGATGAGACTACTCATATATAATCAAACAAAAACACATATAAAAAACTCTCACAAAGAGATATCTCTCCTTCAGCCCCACACAAAAGGCTATAAAACCTTTGATTTTCATAAAGCCAAAGAGATCAGAGCTTTGGGTCTAGGGCTGTTGGAAGAGTCTCTATCGGCTACTACATATACTCTATAGGGTCTTCTACTCCTGCCTGAGCAAACCCTCGTAGTCGTAAACGACAACTATCACACAAGCCACAAGCTTTTTCCTCAGATTGATAACAACTCCAAGTATCTTCTAATGGTACAGACAACTCTATGGACTTAGAGACTATATCAGACTTTGTGAGTGAGACAAGTGGCATCTTGATCTCTAACTTTGTCTCATCTTTCGTACCTAGGTTGATAGCTCTTTGCATAGATTCTATATAAGAGGCTCGACAATCAGGATACCCGCTACTATCCTCTTCTACTACACCTATATAGAGTGCTTGGGCTTGATGCTTTTCAGCGATAGCCGTAGCTATGGAGAGAAAGATTCCATTGCGAAACGGTACATAAGTCGTAGGTATCCCCTCTTCTACTCCACCCATCGGAATATCTATAGTGTTATCTATCAAAGCAGATGCCCCTATCTGCTCAAAAAAATCAAGATCTATCTCATACTCTTTGATCGTACCTAAGGATTTGACAATTTTTCGGAATGATTCTAACTCTTTTTTCTGCGTTCTTTGACCATAATTGAAATGAAGAGCGATGATCTCATACCCCTCATTTTTTGCTATCACGCTACTCAATGCACTATCCATCCCGCCAGATATGATACAAACTGCAATTTTTTTCATAAAATCCCCATTCCTTATATTTTCATAGAGTAATTTTACCAATATTAGATATAATTCACCCATGATAATCACAATAGAAAATCAAACAAACTCTCTCTTACCTATAGAAAAGTTAGAAGAGATAGCATCATCTTTGACTCAAAGAGAGATAGAACTTATCATATGTGATGATGAGACTATGTGCAAAATAAATCAAAATCACAGAGGTATCAACAAGAGTACAGATGTCTTGAGCTTTCCTCTCGAAAGTAACTTTGATTTTACCCCTTTGGGGTCTATCATCATATCTTCAGATCAAGCACGACGCAAAGCGGATGCCTATGGACATACAGCACAAGAGGAGAGTATACTTCTCTTCATCCATGGGCTTTTGCATCTTTTGGGATATGACCATGAAGTTGATGATGGGGAGATGCGGAGAGAAGAAGAGAGGATTATCACAGCATACAATTTACCTACGAGCTTGATAGTTCGTACAATAAATCAATAAAAATTAGGAATAAATCATGGATTTTGTCATTTTTGTGGTAGCGATGGCTGCACTCATATTTGGAGCAGATATGCTCATACGAGAGAGTGAAAAGATAGCACTTCGGTTTCATATATCTGAGTTTATCATAGGGGCTACACTCATAGCACTTGGCACTAGTCTTCCTGAGATGGCAGCAAGTGTAGCAGCAAACCTCGATGGAAAAGCAGAGATCGCGATAGCCAATGTCATCGGAAGTAATATATTTAATATCACTTTGGTACTAGGTATGATCTTTATTATCACGAAGGTTATCAATCCAGATAGAGACTTCTTTGCCAAAGATAGTACTTGGGCTATGGTGCCTGTACTTGTTTTTATCTTGATGGTGTTTGATGGTGTTATCTCTCGATTTGATGCACTCCTTCTTCTCTTGTTGATGGGGTCGTATATCCTATTTTTGCTTCGTGAAGCGAAAGGTATTATATCTGATCAATTAGAAGATGAAGGAGAAGATAGAGAGCAAGAACAACTATTTTCTTGGATAAAAACACTTCCATTGATTGCCATAGCTCTTCTTATGGTTATAGCGGGTGCAAATTTTACCGTAGAGAGTGCTTCTAATATAGCAAAAAGTTTTGGTATCTCGGAGTGGATTATAGGTATAGTCATGATCAGCCTTGGGACTTCTCTCCCTGAGCTTGTAGTAAGTATCTCTGCTTCTATGAAAGGCAAAGTAGATATGGCTATAGGAAATATCATCGGTTCAAATATGGCAAACACGACTATAGTCTTGGCTATGGCGGCTCTTGTAAAACCTATGCATTTTGATGTGTCACTCTATCTTTTTGATATTACTACTATGATTATAGCAACACTGATGCTTGTATTTATCACTGCTAATAAACTCTATAGCAAACCTGCGGGGATCAGTCTCTTTATAGTATTGGGTCTCTTTTTGGAACATATAGTAAATATGATGGCTCCTTGAGTCATCCCCTATCTTTTTCTCAATAATTCTGCTATACTACGCTCAATTTTCTACAAAATAAAAGTAATTCTTCAGATAACTCAGATTTATCCTCATAGACGATATAATAAAATTGTTTCTAGAATTGATACTATTTTGCATGAAAATATATCAACACGAAAGAAACATAGATATGAAATTTACAGATTTTAACTTAAAACCAACGATCCAAGAAGCGATAAACGAAGCAGGATTTAAAGAGCCTAGTCCCGTACAAAAAGAGGCGATACCACTCATACTAGAGGGCAATGATATTATCGCACAAGCACAGACAGGTACAGGAAAGACAGCTGCCTTTGGTCTGCCGATGATGCATGGCATGAGAGCAGATGGGAGCGTAGAGGGACTCGTGATAGTCCCTACAAGAGAGTTGGCAATGCAAGTGAGTGATGAACTCTATAGATTTGGGAAACTCTCAGGTCTCAAGACAGCGACAGTCTATGGTGGTACAGCCTATGGCAAGCAGATAGAGCGGATCAAACAAGCCTCTATAGTAGTCGCAACTCCAGGAAGACTCCAAGACCTCTTAGAGAGTGGAAAAATCAAGATAAACCCAAGTGTAGTCGTACTCGATGAAGCTGATGAGATGCTTGATATGGGCTTTCTTGATGAGATCAAAAATATCTTTACATTTATGCCAGATGAGCGACAGACGCTTATGTTTTCTGCTACGATGCCCAAGGCTATCCGTAGATTAGCAGAGGAGATACTCCAAAAACCCAAAACTATCTCTATCACCAAAGCAGAGAGTACCAATGTCAACATAACACAGCACTACTATGTCGTCCAAGAGCGTGAGAGAGATGATGCTCTTGTGAGACTCATAGATTATAAAAACCCTACGAAATGTATCATATTTTGTCGTATGAAAAAAGAGGTTGATAGACTCGTATCACACCTCACCTCCCAAGGGTTTAAAGTGAGTGGACTCCATGGAGATATGGAGCAAAAACAGAGAGAAGTGACTATCCGTGGCTTCAAACAAGGCGGTATAGATATCTTTATCGCTACAGATGTAGCTGCGAGAGGTTTGGATGTCAATGATGTGACGCATGTATTCAACTACCATATCCCTTTTGATTCTGAGAGTTATGTCCACCGTATCGGACGGACGGGAAGAGCAGGCAAGAGAGGTGAAGCGATCACACTCGTGACACCTAATGAGCTACGAACTATCAAACGAATAGAGAAAGATGTAGGCACAAAGATGGTCACACAAGTGATACCTACAAGAGCTGAGGTACAAGATAGCAAATCCAATGAACTCATAGCTCAAATCGCAGCGACACAGATCACTGATGATGCTATCAATCTCGTCAAAACTTTGCAACATGACCTAGACATCGTTACTATCGCTCATCTCTTGGCATCACGCCTTCAAAGCAACAATAGCATCAAAGGCAAAGATAACATAGGTCTCGGTCTCGAAGAGGTAGAGCTACTCATCCAAAGAGCGATGCAAAATAGAGGCAATGGTAACAGTCGAAATAGACGCAGACGCTCAGGTAGTGGTGATAGAAATAGACGCAATAACCGAAGTAGCAGACACCGTAGTTCACGCAATAATAATTCCAGAAGAGATTAAGATATAACGATGAAGCTTTTAGTATCTGCACTAGAACCCTCATCAAACATCCATCTCAAAGAGGTACTCAAGCATACGCATGATGTAGAACTTCTGGGGATATTTGATAAATCCTTAGGAGAGCCACTCTATGATATCAGCCAGATGGCTATCATGGGAGTCGTAGACGCACTCAAAAAGCTGCGATGGTTTTTCAAAGTGGCAGATGAGATGGTTGAGCTAGCCCAAGATGCTGACAAAATATTGCTGATGGATAGCTCTGGATTTAACCTTCCCCTTGCCAAAAAACTCAAACATGCGTATCCTAGCAAAGAGATCATCTACTATATCCTCCCACAAGTGTGGATCACACGACCCAAAAGAGTCAAAAAGATAGAGGCATATTGCGATAGATTGCTAGGGATTTTGCCTTTTGAGATAGAGTACTACCAATCCAAGGCAGAGTTCGTAGGGCATCCCCTCCTTGATGAGATAGAGACCAAGCCCCAAAAGCAGACTAAAGAAGAGATGAGAGAAGTTACTATCGCTTATCTTCCAGGGAGTCGTAGGGGAGAGATCACGAAACTGATGCCAATCTATCGAGAGCTTAGAGCAAGATTGCTACCACATAGAGCCCTGCTTGTCATCCCTGCTTCCTTTTCCGATGAGTATATAGCCCAAACATATGGAGATAGAGATGGATTTGAAATCATTCGAGATACGCATGAAGCACTCCGAAAATCTAGCTTTGCCTATATATGCAGTGGTACAGCTACACTAGAGGCGGCTCTCATAGGCACACCCTTTACCCTCAACTATATAGCCAAAAAGATAGATTACTTCATCGGCACCAAGATACTAGATCTCAAACAGATAGGCTTAGCAAATATCATACTAGACCGTCACAATGGCACAACCCTCCACAACGAAATCATCCAAGATGAAGTGACAGTAGAGAGGCTTGTATCAGAGTATCAAAACTTCGATAGAGAACTCTTTACTACCAAAGCCCAAGAACTCAGAGCGTACCTGCAACATGGAAGTAGTGCGAATGTCGCTCGGATAGTGGAAGAGTAGAAATTATAGATGAGGATTAAAATGAATAAAGAGATATTAACGATTGAACAATTGCAACACGAAGCCAAATATTTTTCAATAAAAGAGTCTGAGATTTATGATTCTAAATTATACGGTGTGACTGATGGCAAAGCTGTAGGTACATACCTTGAGCATAAGTTTCAAAAATATCTTCATATAAAATACAGATATAATGAGGGGTCATCTGCGAAAGGATTAGATTTTCCAGAACTTAATGTTGACATGAAAGTAACAAGCATCAAACAACCTCAATCTTCCTCACCGTTTCAATCAGCAAAACAGAAAGTATATGGCTTAGGCTACTCTTTACTCCTGTTTGTTTATGAAAAAACTGATAATGAAAAAGATAAAACAGGATGTTTAAAAGTTCTTCATACTATATTTGTTGAAGATTATCGAACAGGCGATTTTCAAACTACTACAGGATTAATAAAAATAATTGAAAATAGTGGAAATATTGATGATATTATTGCCTTTTTTCAGGAGAGAATGCTTCCACTTGACGAGATACAAGCTGAGTCTTTGGCTAGAGAAGTTTTAAATAATATTCCAAAAGTTGGTTATTTAACAATATCAAATGCTCTTCAATGGAGACTACAATATCGAAGAGTGATTGAAAAAGCAGATATTATTATGGGTATTCATAAGGTTTTATAAAGTGCAACAGATAGAATTTGGTGATTTTCAAACACCCCATAGTTTAGCCAAAGAGGTTATAGAACTCATATCAAATAAATTTTCTATACCAGATATTATAATTGAGCCTACTTGTGGATTAGGTAATTTTATAGAAGAAGCATCTTCTAAATGGTCAAATCAATCTAACTATTTTGGGTTTGAGATAAATGATGAGTATTATAAATTTACAAAAGAAAAATTTTCTAATTATAAAAATATTGAAATAAATCTGCAAAACTTTTTTACATTTGATTGGGATAGCTTTGTTTCAAATTTTCAAGATAAACAAATAACTATTATAGGTAATCCCCCTTGGGTGAATAGTGCTACAATTGGAGCAATAGGTGGTGATAATATTCCTGATAAATCTAATTTTCAAAAGTTAAAAGGTTTTGATGCAAAAACAGGAAAATCTAATTTTGATATTGCTGAATGGATTATAATCAAGCTTATTGAATCTATGAAAAGTTCCAAAGGTAATTTAGCACTTCTTTGCAAAAATGCAACAGCTAGAAAAGTACTCAGTTATTTTTGGAAACAAGATAAACTTATAGGAGAATCCACACTTTACAATATAGATGCAAAAAAATATTTTAATGTTTGTGTTGATGCCTGTTTATTGGTTATAGATTTCTCAAAAAACAGCAATAAAGATGCTTGTGTATACTCGTCACTGATCCCTGATAAAGAGTTACTCTATAGATTTGGTTTTTATAATGGACAATTAGTATCAAATATAGATGATTATAAAAAGTATGCTGATTTAGATGGTTTTTCCAATTATCAATGGCGTTCAGGAATGAAACATGATGCTTCTAAAATTATGGAGCTAACACTGAAACATAATAAACTAATAAATGGTTTTGGAGATATTGTGGATATTGAAGAGACTTATCTTTATCCTTTATTAAAATCTTCAGATATAAGAAATGGTCGCTTAGTTCCTAGAAAATTTGTAATTGTTACGCAAAAAAAAGTTGGTGAAGATACCAGTACAATAAAAAGCATTGCTCCAAAAACATGGAAATACTTACATCAACACTCCTCAAAACTAGATGGTCGAAAAAGCTCTATTTATAAAAACAGACCACCTTTTTCTATCTTTGGCATAGGAGAGTACAGTTTTTCAGATTGGAAAATAGCCATTTCTGCTTTGTATAAAAACTTTATATTTCAAACAATTCCACCCTACCAAGATAAAGCTATGATGCTTGATGATACTTGCTATTTTATTCCTTGTAATTCGAAAGAAGAAGCACTCTACTGGACACGCCTTTTAAATTCAAGTGAAATAAAAAAATTTTTAAACTCATTAGTATTTATGGATGCGAAAAGAGTGATAACTATTGATATTTTAAAGCGTATTGATATGGCTTCTCTCTCTAAAAAATTAGATGAATTCAAAGTTGCTAATAGCTATTTGAAATTTGCATCAGAAAAGACAAAAGGTCAAGCCTCTTTTGTTTTTTAGGTTTTTAAAATGAATATAATATCCCTATAAAAAAGCAAATAACAACCAAAAGGATACCCATGCTCGTCCACATCTGTTGTGCCGTTGATAGTCACTACTTTCTCCAAAAGCTTCAAGAAGAGTATCCTCATGAAAAGTTAGTAGGGTTTTTTTATGATCCCAATATCCACCCCTATAGTGAGTATAGGTTGCGTCTGCTTGATGTGGAACGATCGTGTAAAATATTGGGGATTGAGCTTTTGGAGGGTGCGTATGATACTACGGCTTGGCTAGAAGCGGTGAGAGGGTTGGAAAAAGAGCCAGAGAAAGGGGCTAGGTGTGCTGTCTGCTTTGATAGACGCTTTGAAGTCTCTGCCCAAAAAGCAGCAGAGTTAGGAGAAGAGAGCTTCACTTCTACACTGCTTACAAGTCCCAAAAAATCACTCAAACAGCTCCAAAAATCAGGAGATGCATTGGCTCTCAAATATGGTATAAAATTTGTAGCTCCAGACTATAGAAAAGCATCAGGGACGCAAGAGCAAAATATCTTAGCCAAAGAGGATAAACTCTATAGACAAGACTACTGTGGATGTATCTATGGCTTGACAATGCAAAGAGAGCAACAAGAGAAGCTCGCAGATGAACTCTTCGTGCCTCTATCTGGACAGATACAACCCGAATCCATTGAGGCAAGAGTAGCACTCTATGAACAACGGTTGGCATATGAAGATGAGGGTATAGCCTATAGAATAATAAAGCAGAGATTTCTCAACTGGAGACTACTCAGAGGGCAGCTGATCGTACGAAAAGTAGCTACGGCTGCTCATTTTTTGCCTTACTCTACCCTCAGAAGTGACTATAGCAGAGGGAAGATAGAGTATAGCATAGGAGATATACACTATATGAGTCGTGATGAGGTGCGGTTTATCACACTAGAGTACTACAACAAGCTCTGTGAGAGTAGTTATACTTCAGTCGAAGCGTTGATATACTCCCCTCCATCCTACGAAAAAGAGGTGATGATACGACAGCAGATAGAGGGTGGATTTTTCTCTCTTTCTACTATTTTGGTCGTAGAGACTATACCTGATAAGAAGATAGAGATACTCTGCCAAAGCAAGAGCTATGATGATGTACAAGAGGTTTTAATAAAACTATAAACTCCTCACTGCACTTTTAGCTACTCTTTGGTAGAATATGCCTTAAATTTTTACAAAAGGTTACATTTGTTGTTTAATGTCGTTGAAATCCAAAAAATACTCCCACATCGTTACCCATTCTTGCTTGTAGATAGGATTACCGAACTCGTCCAAGGGGAATCGATAGAGGGGTATAAAAATGTATCTATATCAGAACCTGTATTTCAGGGGCACTTCCCAGATCACCCTATCTATCCAGGTGTGATGATAATAGAAGGTATGGCACAAGCTGGTGGGGTGTTGGCGTTCCAGAGTCTTCCCGAAGAGGAGCAAGCAGATGCAGAAGATAAAGTAGTCTACTTCATGAGCATAGACAAAGCGAAGTTTAGAACACCTGTCACTCCAGGGGATCAACTTGTATATAAGCTCTCTGTTATCAAAAACAAAGGTGCTGTTTGGCAACTAGATGGAAAAGCATTTGTAGATGGGAAAGTAGTTGCCCAAGCCGAACTCAAAGCGATGATAGTAGATAAGTAAGGGTTATGATATTGAGCCAAAATATTCACTCGACTAGCATCATAGAAGATGGTGCCACTATAGGAGATGATGTTACTATAGGTCCCTTTTGTTATATTACAAATAAGGTTCATATTGGTGATGGAACGATCATTGATTCTCATGTCTCCATAGAAGGTGATACTCATATAGGGAAAAACAATCATATATTTGCTCACTGCTCTATAGGCTCCATTCCTCAAGATTTGAAGTATAATGGGGAAGATGTCAAACTTATCATAGGAGATAGGAATAGTATCAGAGAGTTCGCACAGATCAATCCTGGAACTCAAGGTGGAGGAGGCATTACGCGTATAGGTGATGATAATCTGCTGATGGGATATGTGCATATAGGACATGATGTACAGATTGCAGATAGTTGTATCTTGGCAAATGGTGCTACACTTGCTGGACATGTAGTAGTAGAAAAGCGTGTTGTTATCGGTGGTCTTAGTGCCATCCATCAATTTTGTAAACTAGGAGAGTACTCTATGTTGGCAGGGGCGAGTGCCTTGGCTCAAGATTTACCACCATACTGTATGGCAGAAGGGAATAGGGCTACCATAAGAGGTTTGAACTTGACAGGCTTGAGAAGAGTTATTGATAGGGAAAATATCAATAAATTGAAGAGTTCATATAGAGATCTTTTTGAAAGAGGAAAACCACTTCAAGAGCAAGCAGAAAAGCTCTACAACAGTAGTGACTCCGATTATGTCAAAAAACTAAGCAATTTTATTAAAAAATCCAAACGGGGTATACCGTTTGTAAGGAAAACAAATGTCTAAAAAATTATGTAGCTTCTGTGGTGCTTCTGAGAGCAACGACAATCAACTCATTGCAGGTGCTGATGCATATATATGCACAAACTGTGTAATCTCTGCATACAAAATTCTTTTTGGTGAAGAAGATATAGCTGAAACAGTAGAGTTTAACGAAGAACTCCTCTTGCCAAAAGAGATCAATAGTAAACTAAATGAGTATGTAATAGGACAACAAAATGCTAAAAAAACACTCAGTGTAGCAGTTTATAACCACTACAAACGAATCTTTAAAGATATTGAAGAGGATGATACTCAAATATCTAAATCCAATATATTACTTATAGGACCTACAGGAAGCGGTAAAACTCTCCTCGCTCAAACGATTGCACAATTTTTAAATGTTCCAATAGCTATAGCAGATGCTACAAACTTGACAGAAGCGGGCTATGTAGGTGAAGATGTGGAAAATATCTTGACAAAACTTCTTCAAGCAGCTGATGGCGAGGTAAAGAGAGCAGAGCAAGGCATAGTATTTATTGATGAGGTTGATAAAGTTGCTAGAATGGGTGAAAATCGTTCTATTACTAGAGATGTATCAGGAGAGGGTGTACAGCAAGCTCTTCTCAAGATCATAGAGGGTTCTGTTGTCAATATACCACCAAAAGGTGGAAGAAAACATCCAAACCAAGATTTCCTTCAGATAGATACCTCTAACATTCTTTTCATCTGTGGTGGAGCATTTGATGGTCTCAACGATATCATCAAAAGAAGATTGGGAAGCAATACTCTAGGGTTTGGTCAAGAGAAAAGAACCAAAAAAGAGGAAGAGAATCTCCTGCATCTTGTAGAGTCAAGTGACTTAGTCTCATTTGGTCTCATTCCTGAGCTGATAGGAAGACTGCATGTCCATGCTTCACTCAACCAAATCACTAAAGAGGATATGGTTAAAATATTAGTAGAACCAAAAAACTCTCTTATCAAACAATATCAAAAACTCTTTGAGATAGATAATGCTACACTTTCGTTTGAGCAAGAGTCTCTTGAGATAATAGCACAAAAAGCTATAGATCGAAAAACAGGTGCAAGAGGTTTACGATCTATTATGGAAGAGACTTTGTTGGATATCATGTATGAACTGCCTGAGTTAGAAGATTATGAAGTTGTAATCACTCCAGAAGTGATAGAAAATGGTGAAAAACCTCTCTATATTAAAAATAAAAAAAGTGCGTAAGGAAAAGGTAAATGTTTAAGAAATTAATGGGGTACTTCTCGAATGATCTTGCTATAGATTTAGGAACTGCAAATACACTCGTTTTGATCAAAGGTCAGGGCATTAGTATCAATGAACCATCGGTTGTGGCAATCCAAGTTGAGAAAAGTGGACAAGAACGAATCTTGGCAGTAGGTCAAGAAGCGAAAGATATGGTAGGAAAAACACCAGGAAATATCAAAGCTATCAGACCGATGAAAGATGGTGTCATCGCTGATTTTAATGTCACAGAGATGATGATCCGTTATTTTATTGAGAAGTCACATAAAAGAAAAAAATTCTTTAGCCCTCGCATTATTATCTGTGTACCTTATGGATTGACTCAGGTAGAGAGAAAAGCCGTCAAAGAGTCAGCACTCAATGCAGGTGCAAGATATGTTTACCTGATAGAAGAGCCTATGGCAGCTGCTATAGGTGCTGGTCTTCCTATCAGGGATCCTAATGGTAACTTAGTTGTTGATATAGGCGGCGGTACTACTGAGATAGGTGTTATCTCTCTAGGTGGATTAGTATTGAGTCGCTCTATTCGCATAGCTGGAGATAAACTCGATGCTGCTATTACAAGTTATATCAAAAAGAATTTTAATCTTCTGATTGGAGATAGAGTTGCAGAAGAACTCAAAATCAAAGTAGGTACAGCTATCCAACTTGAAGAGGAGTTGGTCACTATCGTAAGAGGTCGAGACCAAGTAGAAGGGACACTCACCTCTGTAGATATTACAAGTGAACACTTAAGAGAAGCGATGAAAGAAGCTATTTTTGAGATAGGGGAAGCACTCAAACGAGTCCTTGAAGAGACGCCACCAGAACTTGCAGGAGATATCGTAGACAATGGTATTGTTTTGACAGGAGGTGGTGCATTGATTAGAGGTTTGGATAAATATTTATCTGATTTGGTAAAATTACCTGTTTATATCGCAGATGAGCCACTTCTTGCAGTTGCAAAAGGGACAGGGAAAGCTCTTGATGAGATAGATCTGCTACAACAAACCGCCTATGAAGACTAAGACTCTTGTAGTTATTTTAATTTTACTGTTTTTGACAATAGTCATGACAAAGCGAGATAATAAGATCATTGATCTCCTTCTCTCTCTTGTCAATCCCATCAAGCAGACTTATACTAATATTACAAGAGATATTGGAGACAAAAGCCAAAGCTATGTCTACCAAAAAGAGAATATTCAAAGATTAACTATAGAGAATAAACTCTTACGAACAAGACTTTTAGAACAAAAACACTATATCCAACAAGTAAAAGATCTCTACAAAAGAGTCCCATCTTTAGAAAGAATTCCTAGACGCAATGTAGATATTGTCCAAACTATATCATATGTAAAACTCAATAGCTTTAGTCAAATCATTTTGACAAAACCAAATAATTTGGAAGATAATGATAAAAAGCTTTATGGTCTTATCCAAGATGATGTTGTTGCGGGTGTTGCACAACTCCACAACAATAATCTCTATGCGTCTCTCATCTCCAACAAAAGATGCCGTTTTTCTGTTTTCGTCGGAGAGAAAAAGGCAGTAGGGATCGCTATTGGTCTCGATACCAATGAGATGTTTGTGAAGTTTATCCCAAAGTGGTCAGAGATAAAAAAAGGAGACAAAGTAGTTACAAGTGGACTTGATACTATCTTCTTCTCCAATATACCTGTAGGAGTAGTAGAGAGAGTAAAAGTCGAGAGTAGTTATAAGATAGCATATATCAAAGTCTATGCTGATGTCTTAAAGCCAGACTACTTTTATCTGATAAAAGATGCTGCACCTACACTTACATCCAAATATGATGGAGAGTATTTTTCAGACCATAATAGTAGTATAATAGATAGCAACAATAGTATCAATAGTATCAATAGTATGTATGACCCAAATATCTCTAGTATCCCTTCAGTGCTTCCAAATAAGCCAGAGAATATTAGCCAAACGAATGATGAAGAGGTGAGGGTAGAACATCCAGAACCTCCAGCAGAAATTCCTAAAAAAGTAGTCAAGAAGAGAAAGAAAAAGGTAAAAAAAATAAGACTTAGAGTAGACAATATAGCTGACTTCTAAGTATATAGACTCTATGCATCTCTACTCTTTTTGCATGCAGAAGCTATTAACCTATGATTTAGTATAATATCGTACTAAAATTTAGGGGTACAAATCCATGCCAAAACGCGAAGATATCAAAACCATTCTACTTATAGGATCTGGTCCTATCGTCATAGGGCAAGCCTGTGAGTTTGACTACTCGGGTACTCAAGCAGCAAAAACACTCAAGGAACTAGGGTACAGGGTTGTACTTATCAACTCAAATCCAGCGACGATCATGACAGATCCAGAGTTTGCACATCGTACATATATTGAACCTATTACAGAGGATGTCATAGCCAAGATCATCAAAAAAGAGAAAGTTGATGCTATACTCCCTACAATGGGAGGACAGACTGCACTCAATGTCGCTATGGCTATGTATGAAAAAAACATGCTCGATGGTGTAGAGTTTCTAGGAGCCAAACCAGAAGCTATCAAAAAAGGTGAAGATAGACAAGAGTTCAAAGAGGCGATGCTCAAGATAGGGATGGATCTACCTATCTCTCAATATGCTTACACCATGGATGAAGCTCTCGAAGCTGCTAAAAATATAGGCTTCCCACTCATTATCCGTGCATCTTATACACTTGCAGGGGGTGGAAGTGGTGTCGCTTATAACATGGATGAGTACAAAGAGATAGTCAAGGGCGGTCTCGAAGCGAGTCCTATCACAGAGATCCTCATAGAAGAGTCGCTCCTTGGGTGGAAAGAGTATGAGATGGAGGTTATCCGTGATAGAGAAGATAACTGTATCATCGTATGTTCTATCGAAAACTTCGACCCTATGGGAGTGCATACTGGTGATAGCATCACTATCGCACCAGCCCTCACACTCACAGACAAAGAGTACCAACGCATGCGAGATGCCTCATTCAAGATACTACGAGAAGTAGGAGTCGATACAGGTGGCTCCAATGTACAGTTCTCTATCAACCCAGAAAATGGTAGGATGATTGTCATAGAGATGAACCCAAGAGTGAGCCGCTCTTCTGCATTAGCTTCCAAGGCTACAGGATACCCAATAGCCAAAGTAGCCACACTCCTAGCAGTAGGCTACACACTCGATGAGATCACCAATGACATCACAGGAACAGCTGCTAGTTTCGAGCCAGTGATCGATTATGTCGTGACGAAAGTACCTCGTTTTACTTTTGAAAAGTTTCCTATGGCAGACAGTACACTCACTACAGCGATGAAGAGTGTCGGTGAAGTGATGAGTATCGGTAGAACATTCAAAGAGTCGTTTCAAAAGGCTCTCTGTTCACTTGAGACTGGACTCATAGGGTTTAACAACATAGAGTGCGATGATGAGAAGCTGATACGAGAGATTAGGCGTTCTCATGGCAGAAGAGTTCTCTATCTCTACGAAGGATTGCGTAGAGGGCTTGCTGTAGATACGATCTATGATACTTGCCGTATAGATAGATGGTTCCTCTATCAACTCGAAGAGCTTGTGCAGAGTGAACAATCTATGGATATCGCTATGCTTTCTGATGAAACAAGA
This sequence comes from uncultured bacterium, assembly GCA_965544395.1. Taxonomy (GTDB): domain Bacteria; phylum Campylobacterota; class Campylobacteria; order Campylobacterales; family Sulfurovaceae; genus SZUA-451. Next base: position 19,965 of record CBEUND010000001.1, read on the forward strand.
TTCAGAAAAGTCAAGAGTGAAGGCTTCAGTGATGCGATGATAGCTCAAGTGATCAATGAAAAAGAGGGACTCACCCTCAGTGAAAATGATATCTATAGAGCCAGAGAAAAACTCTCTATACTTTTGGAGTATAATGAGGTCGATACTTGTGCAGCGGAGTTCAAAGCACTCACACCCTATCTCTACTCTAGCACCAATATCACCAAAGTACCACAAGCCCAAATAGCCTCATCGGATGAGAAAAAAGTACTCGTCATAGGTGGCGGCCCAAACCGTATCGGACAGGGTATAGAGTTTGACTACTGCTGTGTGCATGCATCGTTTGCTCTCGAAGATATGGGTATCAAATCAATCATGTACAACTGTAACCCCGAGACAGTCTCTACAGACTATGATACCTCTGATATACTCTACTTTGAGCCGATAGATTTCGAGCATGTTCGTAATGTCATAGAGTTGGAGAAGCCTGATGGAGTCATCGTGCACTTTGGTGGACAGACACCACTTAAACTAGCCAAAAATCTCACAGCTATTGGTGCTAATATATCAGGTACCACTGCCAAAGTGATAGACTTAGCAGAGGATCGAGAGAAGTTCTCAGAGTTTATCAATAAGCTAGGTCTCAAACAGCCAGACAATGGCACAGCATTTGCCAAGGATGAAGCGATGACTATAGCAAATCGCATAGGATACCCTGTATTGGTGAGACCAAGTTTTGTGCTTGGTGGTAGAGGTATGCGTACAGTCTACAACGATAGTGAATTGAGACAATATATGGATGAAGCAGTGAGGGTCTCTAACGATGCCCCTGTCTTGATAGATAAGTTCTTGGATAATGCTATAGAGTTGGATGTAGATGCTATAAGTGATGGTAGCGTAGTCTATATAGGCTCAGTAATGCAGCATATCGAAGAGGCTGGTATACACTCTGGCGACTCTGCATGTTCACTCCCTCCTGTATCTATCGCACAAGAGCTCCAAGAAGAGGTCAAACGACAAACAACAGATATCGCACTAGGATTGGGTGTGGTAGGGTTGCTCAATATCCAATATGCTATCCACAAAGGGGAGATATACCTCATCGAAGTCAACCCAAGAGCATCAAGGACAGTACCATTTGTCTCTAAAGCTACAGGAGTACCACTCGCCAAAGTTGCTACAAGAGTTATGATACAAGGCGATCTCAAAGAGGCACTCAAATTTTATGATACATTTGGCGTAGTGAACTTTGATAAAGATATTATGGAACCAACACTCAAAAACCATATAGCAGTCAAAGAGGCTGTTTTCCCATTCAACAAACTTCCAGGCTCTGACCTCATACTCGGTCCAGAGATGAAGTCTACAGGTGAAGTGATGGGGATCTCTGACAATTTTGGTATGAGCTTTGCCAAGAGTCAAGCAGCGAGCAAAAATAATATACCACTCGAAGGCAAAGTATTTATATCTGTCACAGAGATAGATAAGCCTTCCATAGGTGAAGTTGCCAAGATGTTTTGTCAACAAGGTTTTGAAATAGTGGCTACAGAGGGTACACACAGAGTTCTCAAAGAGGCTAGAGTCAACTCCACAAAAGTACTCAAGATATCAGATGGTCGTCCAAATATAGATGATATGATCAGAAATGAAGAGATAGCACTCGCTATCAATACTAGTGATAACAAATCGAGTAAAGATGATGCGAAGACGATGAGACAATCTGTGTTGAGTAATAATGTACCATACTTCACTACTTTAGCAGCAGCCAAAGCAACAGCACTCGCTATCAAAGAGCTCAAAGCAACCGATGGTACATTGGAGCCAAAAGCTCTCCAAGACTACCTCTCATAATAGTTATGCCAAATAAAGAGTGGAGAGATTTTGTCTTCTTGACTCAGACCGATACAACTATCGGTCTCCTCTCACAAAATGCTCAAAGACTCAGTGACATTAAACAACGCCCCGCTCACAAACACTATATAAGAGCTATAGCTTCACTCAAACAACTCAAAGCATCGACACGAGTACCACAGATACACAAAAATCGTATCAGAAGATCGAAAAAAACCACCTTTATCTTCCCAAATGGAGACTCTTATCGTCTCATCAAAGACAAACAACACCTTCTACTGATAGAAAAGTTTGGATGGCTCTACACTACCTCTGCCAATCTTAGTGGAAGAGAGTATGATGAAGCGTTTGCCAAAAGTGTGGCAAATGTCATTGTAAGGTCTCCTAAAGATTTTCATCCACACTCCCCTTCAAAAGTAATGAAACTCAATAATATTAATATAAAAAGAGTCCGATAACTTATTGTCTATTACTACGAGATCTGTTATAACTTCTATGGTTGTTGCGATAGTTGTGTCGATTGCTATATTGACTTCTATTGGTATAGTACCCATAGCGTCCTACATTGGCTCTATATCTTCGCCCTCTATAGTATCTATAGCCATTATTATAATAGTGTCCATTATAGTAGCGTCTTCCATGATAGTAGTAGTAGCCATTTCTATAATAGCCACCATAGTAGTATCTCCCACGATAGTAGTAGTATGGTCTATCGTAGTAATATGGGTAGCTATATGATGTAGCTGCAAGTGCTACACCTGCTCCTACTACTGCACCTGTTGCGAGTGCTTGCTCTTCAGGTGTACATCCAGTAAACATCAATGATGAAGAGAGTGCAATCACTACTGTAATTTTTTTGAAATGTTTTTCTAACATGAGAACTCCTTTTGTCTATAGTATATCTAAAAACAAAGATATTGTCTATCTATAGTCCAAATAGTCTCAGCTTAAGATGGTGGAACCAAGATCTCTTTTTCTCTACTTGAGGCTCCAGCTCTTGTTGTTTTTCTTGAGCTATTTCTAAACCTTTTGTAAGCAACCATTTAGCTCTTTTGAGTTTCTCTGCTCTAAAATTACTCTGCATCTAATACCTTCTCTATTTCATGCATAGCATCTTCATTTTTGAGTCTAAATTTGATCTCTATTCTTCTAGAAGCATCTTTGTCTTCTACACCATTTACTTTTATAGTATCAAGATAGGCTCGTCCACTTGCAACCATCAATGGCTTGATATTATATTTCTCTGTAAACTTAAGTGTCAAGAGATAATTCATCACGGCAAACGCTCTTTGCTGTGATAGATCAAGATTGTAAAGATAGGAACCATCACTATCCGTATGTCCTTCAATGATGACCTTATCCAAGTGAGGTCGTATAGTAGGATTGGTCACTAATGTACTGATATACTCTTCAAATGCCTCTTTGAGTGTACCTTTTGCCTCCTCTTTGAGCTCGGCACTCCCTTTATCAAAAAAGATATTTGAAGATAATCGTAACGAACCATTTTTAGAATCTATTGAGATTTTATCCCCTAGCTCCTCTTTGAGTGCAGCAATCACTTTGACTTTCATCCCCGTCAAATTTTTAATCTTCGCTTTTTGGCTTTGAAGACTTTGGAGAATTCTATTATAATTTGTCTCTTTCTCATCGAGAGCATTCATAAGTTTGAGCATCTTTTTGTCTTTGAGTTTGATACTCTTGTTGGCATCTGTCATTTGATTGGAGAGGATCACTACTTTGTCTCTATACTTCTTCAACTCAGCCTTACTTTTTTTCTCCTCAATCTTCTTTTTATCAAGTAAATTTTGCATAATTACAATTTTATTATTGAGTTCATCTCTCTGTGTATTTGTGATGAGGAGTAATTTATTCAATTTTTTTATCTCTTCATCTTTGAAGTTGATAACACTTTTTTGTTTTTTGATTGTATCGTTTTTGACTTTTATTTCAGTTTTTCGTGCATGTAAATTCTTTTTTTGTTCTTTGAGCTCTATCTCTATATTACTCAATCTTCTCTCTTTTTCAGTAAGATGACTTTTGAGTATGATCGACTTGGAGACGATAGTACCTATCAAAAGTATAAAGACAAATAACAATCCAGCCATCAAATCTGCATAAGAGATCCAAAAATTGCTAGAGTCACTACTCTTCTCTTTTGTAAACATCTACTTTTCTGCTCTTTTTTCTTTATTATATTTCTCAAGTTGTAGTTTTCTCTGTATATCTCTATTTTGTTCACTTAAAAGAAAAGCAAAATCACCCAATTTTTCAACGATCTGTCCCACTTCGGAGTCGATTTTCTCAAAAGTATGCTCTACTGTCCCATCAAAACGATCAAGCGATTTGTGTAATTTCTCACTACTTTTACTAAAATCTTCAATATTGGTTTTGATATGGGCAACTGCATTGATACTCTCTTCTCGACTCTGTACCATCTCTAGTGTCTCTCTGAGCTCTTTTGATGCGACTTGCATATTGTTACTCAAAAGTGTAAAACTACTTGTAGTATCATCAATAATGGTTTTATAATTTTTCATATATTGTTCGTTGAGATCTTTGATGAAATCCAGATTGAATGTCTCTTTGAGCGTTTCGATTATCTGCTGATCTTTTAATTCACTCTGTATATGTTGGTGTTTGATGAGTTCACTCTTTTTCCATATTCTCCTGTTGTATATTCGCTCAAGGTCATGGATGTTTTTCTCTATTTTAGAACTCCCTCTCTTCTCGAAATATATCCAAAGAAGTGATAAAAATATCCCATATATAGAGGCATAAAATGCTGTACCAATTCCTGATAAAAGAAGACTAATTTCTTGATCAAGAGCATCTAAATCTTTGACTGTAAAGTCAGGCATCGAAAGAGCAATCGCGATAAAAGTCCCCAAGATACCCAACATAGGGAAGACACTTGGAGCCACCTTTGAAAAGTTATCATTTCTTAAATCTTTGTAATACTCTGCCATAAATTCATGAAGATTGAGTGTCGATTTTGTCTCTCCCATAATCTTCAATGCATTATCCTCCATAGCTCTTTGAAGATCCACTTCCATATGTGCGAATGAACCTCTCATTTGGCATACAGCATAGTTAGCATTATGTTTGATAAAAAATGTAAATATAAAAAATATAAAAAATATTATCAGGAGTGTATGCATCTCCACATGAAGTGGTACAAATCCAAAATGAGCAACAAGCAATCCAAATATAAATAAGAATGGAAAAATAAATATTGCGAAAAATTGTGAAAAACAGTGTTGTTCATCCACTGTATCTGATGATATCATTTGGCTTCCTCGGAAATTCTATTGTAATATTTTTTAATTATAGGAGAATAAGATTAATAAAGGGTAAAATATCTCAAAAATTACACTATCAAAAATCAATAATAATAATTTTTCGATATAATACGCAACTTTATATGTTGCTAACATTAGAGATAAACTATTACATATCGGAGAAAGCTTGATGTTTGCTCTACCTAAGATCATACTAGCACTACTCATCACAACAGGAGTCACGATGGCTAATTCATTGCCAAAATATTTCACAAAAACACTCAAAAACAAGATGCAAATAGTCGTTATCCCTATGGATAACGATTCAGGAGTCATCACTACGGATATATACTATCGTGTAGGGAGTCGCAACGAAATCATGGGTAAGAGTGGTATCGCTCATATGCTCGAACATATGAATTTTAAATCTACCAAGAAGTATAAAGCAGGGGAGTTTGATACTATAGTCAAGAGCCACGGTGGAGTCAACAATGCGAGTACTGGCTTTGACATGACACACTACTTTATCAAGATAGCGAATAAAAATCTCGATATGACACTCGATCTTTTCAGCGAATTGATGCAGAACCTCTCACTCAAAGATGAAGAGTTCCAAAAAGAGCGAAAAGTCGTAGCAGAAGAGCGAAGATGGAGAACAGACAACAACCCTATGGGATATCTCTATTTTCGTATCTTCAACATGCAATATACTTATCACCCCTACCACTGGCTACCTATAGGATTTATGGAGGATATCCAATCATGGTCGATAGAGGATATCAGAGAGTTTCACCACAAATACTATCAACCAGAGAATGCGATATTGATAGTGGCAGGGGATATCAAACCAGCAGAAGTATTTGATAGAGCCGAGCACTATTTCGGCTCTATCAAAAACGAACATCCTATCCCTCTAGTCAAAGCAGTAGAACCACCAAACGATGGGCAGAAGAGAGCTATCTTACACAAAGATAACAACAAAGTAGATACGCTAGCGATCACTTATGCTATCCCCAACTATGAGCATAGCGATCAAGTAGCACTCTCAGCTATCAGTGAGATACTTAGTGCAGGCAAGAGTAGTCGTTTGGAGAAAAGTATCATCCAAGAGAAGCATTTGGCAAATATGGTCACAGCTTACAATATGGAGCTTAGAGACCCAGGAGTCTTCCTCATCATGGCACTCTGCAACGATGGCGTAAGTGCTACGGAGGTAGAAAAAGAGATACTCGTCGAGCTAGAACGCCTCAAAAATGGAGATGTAACACAAGAGGAGTTAGAGAAACTCAAGATCAATGCCAAAGCAGACTTCATCTACTCACTAGAGAGCTCTAGCTCTGTAGCATCGCTCTTTGGACAATACCTCGCCAAAGGCAATATCAAACCTCTACTTGAGTATGAAGAGAGATTGGATAAGCTGACAGTAGATGAGATAAGTCGAGTTGCCAAGAAATATTTTGATAACAACAGCTCTACGACAGTGATACTCAAAAAAACTGAAGAGGAAAAGAGTGCGTCAGCAATCGACGATAGTAATGCAACCAAATCAAGTAAATAAATAGGATAGAGAATGATGAATAACCCAATAACAGGTGCCACTACGGCACTGATCACACCCTTTAAAAATGGTACACTAGATGAAGCAACTTTTGCTACTCTCATAAGAAGACAGATCAACAACGGCATCTCTGCTGTATGCCCAGTAGGCACAACAGGAGAGAGTGCGACACTCAGTCACGATGAACACAAAAGATGCATAGAGATAGCGGTAGAAGTTTGCAAAGGCACAGCGACCAAAGTCTTGGCAGGAGCAGGAAGTAACGCAACCCATGAAGCGATAGATATCGCTAAACATGCACAATCTTGTGGCGTAGATGCGATATTTTCTGTCAGCCCATACTATAACAAACCGAGCCAAGAGGGTCTCTATCAACACTACAAAGCGATAGCGTCAGCAGTAGAGATACCATTTATGCTCTACAATGTACCAGGGCGAACGGGTGTAGATATATTGGCAAAGACAGTCTGTAGGCTCTATGATGATGTGCCAAATATCGTCGGTATCAAAGAGGCAACAGGATCTATAGAGCGGACAGTACAGCTTCTCTCTATGAGACCTGAACTCTCTCTCTTTTCTGGAGATGATGCAATAGATTATCCTATACTTGCCAATGGAGGCAAGGGTATCACCTCTGTGACATCAAACCTCTTACCTGATCTCAAAAGCCAGCTTGTAGATAGTGCATTGCAAGGTGATTTCAAAAGATCCAAACAGATAAACGATAGCTTGTACCCTATCAATAAAGTGATGTTTTGTGAGAGCAACCCTATCCCTATCAAAGCAGCGATGTATATAGCAGGACTCACACCCACACTAGAGTATCGTCTCCCACTCGTAGCACCGAGCAGTAGCAACATGAAAAAGATAGAAGAGGCGATACAAAATTATAAGATAGTAGGAGCATAATGATGTCAGAGATGAAAGGCAAAGTAGTCGTAGTCACAGGAGCAACTAGAGGTATAGGCAAAGCGATAGCTCAGAAGTTTGCAAGTGAGGGTGTCAATGTAGCGTTTACTTATAACAGTAACGAAGAGATAGCCAATGAGATAGCGAGCAATTTTCAAGAGCAGTATGGTATCAAAGCCAAAGCTTATCGGCTCAATATCCTAGAGCCTGATGAGTTCAAGCCACTCTTTAAGGCGATAGATGAAGATTTCGATAGAGTAGATTTCTTTGTCTCCAATGCTATGATATATGGTCGCCCTGTTGTGGGTGGTTATGGGAAGTTTATGCGTCTCAAACCACGAGGACTCAACAACATTTACACAGCAACCGTCAATGCCTTCGTCGTAGGGAGTCAAGAGGCTGCCAAGCGGATGGAAAAAGTAGGTGGTGGAGCTATCGTCACTATGTCAAGTACAGGCAATCTCATCTATATAGACAACTATGCAGGACATGGCACAAACAAAGCAGCAGTAGAAGCCATGAGCCGTTATGCAGCAGTAGAGCTAGGAGAGATGGGTATCCGTGTCAACGCAGTATCAGGTGGCCCTATAGATACAGATGCTCTCAAAGCCTTCACTAACTACGAAGAGGTCAAAGCAGAGACTATCAAACGATCCGCAGTCAACAGGATGGGAAGCCCAGAAGATATAGCAGGCTCTGTCTACTTCCTCTGCACCCCTGAAGCGAGTTGGATCACAGGACAGACACTGGTCGTAGACGGTGGGACAACTTTTAGATAAGTAGTAGAGGGTGGATTATATTCACCCTAGGCTGTCGAAAAAGCACTCTCTATACTGCTTTAAATTTTCTGTTTTATGAATATCATTGTAATGCTACAGATAGGTAGGGTGGGAGTATTTTTATCCAACAATCTACACAAAAGGTCACACTATGCAAAAATCCAAAATCGTTAATATCCCCAATATACTAGCATTTATCCGTCTGCTTCTCGCTCCATTGATGTTTTTTCTCCTTGTGGGTAGAGATAATGGACTCTTCGAGGGGATACACTACTCATGGTTAGACTATGCAGCCGCATTTCTCTTTGTGCTTGCGAGTGCTACGGACTTCTTTGATGGTTATATCGCGAGGAGATTTGACCAGATCACTATGCTCGGCAAGATACTCGACCCTCTAGCGGACAAGATGCTCACACTCGCTGGATTTTTGGGGCTAATGATGCTCGATAGAGCAGATGCTTGGGCGATCTATCTTATTATTACCAGAGAGCTTTTTATCACAGGTTTGCGTGTCTCAGCAGTAGACCAAGGCATAGACATAGCCGCTTCATGGATGGGCAAAGTCAAAACAGTAGTGCAGATGATCGCTATAGGGTTCTTGCTCATGGAGTGGCAAGGTGGAGAGATACTTTTATGGATAGCAGTGGGATTAACACTCTACTCAGGCTATGAGTATGTGAGAGAATTCTTCTGTAAGGTTTCGGTAGAGTAGGAAACTTTCCAAACAACTCTACCCATCTCTAAAATCTAATCTTCAAATATTAAAAAAAAGAGAAGTTGATAACAAAAGTATAACAGAATATTCCAAAAGTGTACTATTTAATATAATTGCTTAAAATTTAAACTTATTTACAGGATAAACACTAAAAAAAAGTAGTATTATTACAGGTATATTACATAAATGAAGGATTAAACATGGCATTAAAAGTAGCGATCAACGGAACTGGTAGAATAGGTATGATAGTAGCGAAAATAATCATGGGTAGAGATGATATAGAGCTAGTAGCACTCAATACAACTTCAAAACCTGATATGCTGGAGTATCTCTTCAAGTATGATAGTGTACATACAGGTATAGATGCGAAAGTGATAGATGATAGCACGATTGAGCTCAATGGAACTGCTGTAGCGATGTTCTCAGATAGAGACCCTGCAAATATCGACTTCTCTTCAGTAGGAGCTGAGTTGGTCATTGAATGTACAGGTGTATTCTTGACAACAGAGCTTGCACAGAAGTATATCAAAGGCAGTGTCAAAAAAGTAGTCATGTCAGCACCAGCCAAAGATGATACACCTACATTTGTATACAATATCAATACAGATGCATATGCAGGTGAAGCGATCATCTCAAATGCAAGCTGTACTACCAACTGTCTTGCACCACTCTGTAAAGTACTTGATGATGCGTATGGTATCGAAAATGGTCTCATGACAACTATACATTCCTATACAAACGATCAAAATGTTCTTGATGTCAAACACAAAAAAGACAAAAGAAGAGCAAGAGCAGCAGCAGTCAACATGATCCCTACGACTACAGGTGCAGCCAAAGCGATTGCACTTGTAATGCCACAACTCAAAGGCAAACTCAATGGCTATGCTATGCGTGTACCTACTCCAGATGTATCTGTAGTTGACTTGACCCTCAATCTCAAAAAAGATACTACCAAAGAGGAGATCAATGCACTCTTTGAGAAAGCTTCAGAAGGGAACTTCGCAGGATTAATCGAAATAGACAATGATAAAAGAGTATCAAGTGATTTTATAGGCTCTACATATAGCTCTACATTTGTACCAGATATGACAAATGTTGTAGATGGTAATACAGTCAAAGTATTGGCTTGGTATGATAATGAGTGGGGATATAGTAGCAGACTTGTTGATATGTGTGTATTTGTTGGGAATAAATAATGCTCTCATTTAATAAACACTATACAGTTGACCAATCTGCTGTGTCACAATTGATGAGCGATGCTTTTGCAAGTGTCAAAGAGGAGATGGATAGTGGCAAAATAGGATACTATAAGCTTCCAACCCACTCTTTGGCTCATCTTGAACGACTCAAGAGTATAGAGACGGGTAGTTTTGAGCAGATAGTAGTCATCGGTATCGGTGGCTCATCTCTAGGTATCAAAGCGATAGATGCTATCTTGCGTCCCTATACTCCCAATGCCAAAGAGATACTCTTTTTAGAAAACTCTGACCCTCTTACTATCTCTGAGACTATAGCGAAGATAGACAAAAGCAGAGCATGTTTCTTTATGATATCCAAATCAGGCTCGACTATAGAGACTACTTCAGTACTCAAGAGAGTTATTGCAAGTTTTGATATAGATCTTGATGGTGCAGATAACCATAGAGTCTATGCTATTACAGATGCTGGCTCTGTGCTTTCAGATTTTGCACAGCACCACAAACTCACTGAGTTTACTATCCCTGATAATGTCGGAGGGAGATTTTCTGTACTCTCTGCTGTAGGTGTCGTGCCATTAGCGATAGCTGGGTATGATATGGAGACTCTTTTGGGAGGTGCAGGGAGCTTTATAGAGAGCTTTTTTGCTCATGAGCAGGATCATCTCCTCGAAAAGGCAGCTTTCTATGCACTCAATAGCAAAGAGCAGCGTATCAATGTACTCTTCTCTTATGCAGATAGACTCCAAGAGCTTACTAAGTGGTATGTACAGCTCTGGGGTGAATCACTCGGCAAGATAGATGCAGATGGCAAGAGAGTAGGATTGACTCCTATCGGTCTCATTGGTGCAGTCGATCAACACTCATTTTTACAACTTATCATAGAGGGACCAAAAGATAAAACTTTGACATTTATCTCTATAGAAGATTTCCAAAATGATTTGACTATCCCTGATGTGACACTCACTGGTATAGAGAAGACTAACTTCATCAATAACCAAAGCTTCAATAGACTCATCAATGCACAGTGCGAAGCGACGATGCAGAGTGTCATAGAGTCTGGTGTGGCTGCTGACTCTATCACATTTGATACAATAACTCCTGAAAATATAGGAGCTATCATAGCATACTATGAACTACTCACTTCACTTGTGGGGAGTATGCTCAGAGTCTCTACTTATGACCAACCTGGTGTAGAGCTAGGCAAACAGATACTCTACAAAAATTTACAAAAATAATCAAGGAACTCTATGAAATTGCACAGTTATGATATCGACAAACGATACAGTAAAAGCGTAGCCTACTTCTCTATGGAGTTTGCTATAGATCAAGCACTCAAGATATATTCAGGTGGATTGGGCTTTTTAGCTGGTTCACATATGAGAAGTGTCTATGATCTCAAACAAAATGTAGTAGGTATCGGGATGTTGTGGAGTTTTGGATATTATGACCAAACACGAAACGAAAATAGAAGCCTTAGACCAGCATATACAAGAAAGTTTTACTACTTTCTCCAAGAGTTAGATGTGCATGTCACTGTCAATATCGATGGTCAAGATGTTTGCGTCAAAGCTTTCTACCTCGCTCCTGATACTTTCGGTACAGCTCCTATGATACTGCTCTCTACAGATACAGCGGAAAATGACTATCTTGCGAGAACTATCACACACAAGCTCTATGATGGCAACGAACGAACGAGAATTGCTCAAGAGATTGTACTCGGTATCGGTGGTACGAGAGTATTAGAGGCACTTAATCATCAAGTAGATATCTACCATATGAATGAGGGGCATGCCCTCCCACTCGTCTATGATCTCTATGGCAAACACTACCAAGATATAGATGAACTTCGCAAACATGTAGTATTTACGACACATACACCAGAAGCTGCTGGTAATGAGATACACAATATTCACTTCCTCCATGAGATGGGCTTTTTCAATGGTCACTCACTAGAGACTATCAGAGAGATCAGTGGGTATGAGCATGATGATAATTTCAGTCTTACTGTAGGAGCATTACGATCTGCTAAAATAGCCAATGCTGTATCCAAAATCCATGGAGATGTCTCCAACGATATGTGGAGAGGCGTAGATAATAGATGTGAAATCATCTCTATTACCAATGCACAAAACAAAAAATATTGGACAGACAAAACCCTTATAAGAGCACTCGATGAGCATGAAGATTATGAACTCCTTGCTAGAAAAAAACACCTCAAAAAGATACTCTTTGATACAGTGGCAGATCAAACAGGTAAAATGTTTGATCCTGAAGTGTTGACTATCGTGTGGGCAAGAAGGTTTGCAGAGTATAAGAGACCAGGATTGCTCAAGTATGATTTTGAGAGATTTCATAAATTGATTCAAAATAGTGATATGCCTATACAGATCATCTGGGCTGGGAAACCATACCCTACAGACCATGGTGCAATTGAGATATTTAACGAATTGATACAGATCAGTCATCACTACAAAAATATCGCCGTATTGATAGGCTACGAACTCTCACTCTCAAAACTCCTCAAGCAAGGGAGTGATGTTTGGCTCAATACACCTCGTATCACAAGAGAAGCGAGCGGTACGAGCGGTATGACAGCGAGTATGAATGGCTCTATCCACTTCTCTATAGATGATGGATGGCATCCAGAGTTCGCAAAAGATGGTAAAAATGCCTTTACAATACCAGCACTCGACCATACACTCCCTACTGATGAGCAAGATAGACTAGACAATCTCCATATGATGGATATCTTAGAAAACGAGATACGCCCACTCTATTATGGTGACAGTGATCAATGGGTTACAATTATGAAAAATGCTATGTCTGATATAGAGATAGATTTCGACTCTGCTAGAATGGCTACAGAGTATTATGAAAAAATGTTTACAAAATAAGGTATTATAATTATGACTTCTAATCTAACAACTATGCAGGGTGTCAAAACCCTCAAAGATATTGATATAGAGGGCAAGAGGGTTTTGATCCGTGTAGACTTCAATGTCCCTGTCGACTCACACAACAATATATCAGATGATCGCCGTATCCGTACAGCTTTGCCAACCATCAACTACTGTATTGACCACAACGCTTGCTCTATCACACTCGTGACACACTTCGGACGACCAAAGGGGAGTTATGATGAGAAGTATAGTCTCAAACATATTGTCAAGAGAGTAGAGAGATTGCTTCATAAAAAAGTAGAGTTTATCGAGGATTTTGAAGAGTCCAGAGATGAGATATCTACTTGTTCATTAGAGCGAGTATTTCTACTAGAAAATATCCGTTTTCACGAGGGTGAAAAGAAAAATGATGCTGAACTCTCCAAACGATTAGCCTCCATCTGTGATGTCTATGTCAATGATGCTTTTGGTACTTCGCATCGTAAACATGCCTCTACTTACGGTGTGGCACAGTTTGTCGAGACTAAAGTAGCTGGTTTCTTGATGTCCAAAGAGATAGATGCCTTCTCCAAGGCTCTCGAAGTACCAGTACGACCCATAGCACTTGTAGTGGGTGGAGCCAAGATCTCTACGAAGATTACACTGCTCAAGGCTGTTATGAAGAAAGTGGATAAACTTATCATCGGTGGGGCTATGAGTAATACCTTTCTCCAAGCCCAAGGCTACGATATGCAAAAATCCCTCTACGAAGAGGAGTATCTCGACACCGCACTCAATGTACTCAAAGAAGCAAGAGAGAATGGTGTCAAAGTCTATCTCCCTTTAGATCTTGTCACTACTGACTCCATAGAGTCACCTGTAGATGTCAAGATCGTACCTGCACAAGATGTGTTGGAGAATTTCCAAGCTGTCGATATAGGACCAGCTACAGTCAAACTCTTTAGCGAAGCGATAGGACTCTCCAATACTATTATATGGAATGGTCCTATGGGTATCTATGAGATAGACAAATTCTCGAAAGGTACCTTCAAGATGGCTACCACTATAGCAGACACTTATGCTTACACTATCGTAGGTGGTGGTGATACTGCTGACGCTGTAGACAAAGCAGGGGAGGCTACAAACTTCAGCTTCATCTCTACAGGTGGTGGTGCGAGTCTTGAGCTACTAGAGGGCAAGATATTGCCAGGGTTTGAACTATTAGATAGAAAGAGCGAGGAGAAGTAATGGCACTCGCTATCATGTCCTCTGGTGGTGATGCACCAGGTATGAATCCTGCCATCAAAAAGTTTGTAGACTATGCCTACAAAAAAGGAGAGAAGACTTTTCTCATATATGATGGTTTGGAGGGTTTGATAGATAACCGTATCAAGGAAGCTCACCATCGTCATGTGGCAGGTATCCTCCATAGAGGAGGGGCAATCATCCGCTCTTCACGATCCAAACGATTTTTTGAGTATGAGCATAGAAAACAAGCGTATGAGAACCTCAAGGCACACGGTATCACAGGATTAGTCGTTCTCGGTGGTGATGGCTCTTTTCGTGCGATGGATCGTTTCAGTAGAGAATTTGATCTCAATTTTGTAGGGATACCCTCTACAATAGATAATGATATTCATGGTACAGAGTATTGTCTCGGTGCTGATACAGCACTTAATGTCATCCGTGATGCACTTGACAAGATACGAGACACAGCCTCTTCATTCAACCGTGCCTTTCTTGTGGAGGTAATGGGGCGTGATTGTGGTTTTTTGGCTATAGTCTCTGCGATGATTAGCGGTGCAGAGGTGTGTGTCATACCCGAGGTAGAGTTTGATTATGAGAAGGTAGGCAAGAGACTGCGTGCTGAGGTAGAAGATGGACGCAATTATGCTCTCGCTATCGTAGCAGAGGGAACCAAGCAGACGAGCCAAGTGCATAAGTGGCTCCAAGAGACTATAGGGTTGGAGACGCGAGTGAGTATATTGGGACATATCCAAAGGGGCGGTAACCCTACAGTATATGATAGATTGATGGCATTTGACTTCACTATCACTGCTGTCGATCATCTTCTCTCACATAACAACTCAAACAAAGTAGTAGTCTATCAAAAGAGCGAATTTAAACTTATAGATATCAAAGAGGTAGTAGGGCATAAGTATCAACTGCCCCAGCACTATCTTGATGCGGTTAACTTGTTAGATTGATAAAACAAAGGAGTTTATAATATGGTAAAGATAACAAAAAGAGGCAAAAAGGCTTGGGTGACATTTACTCTCGCTCCAGAAGGCGTGCAGAGTGCGATGCTTTCAGGTGCTTGGAATGATTGGCACAAAGAGCCTATGAAGATCAAAAAGAGTGGAGAGTTTTACTTGACCAAAGTTTTGGCTACAGGTGACTCATATGAGTTTGGTTATGTTGTTAATGACAAAGAGTGGAGATGTGATGATGATTTAAGCTGTGTGATCTCTCCATATGGGTCAGACAATTCACTATTGGTGCTTTGATCAATAGTTCTCTCGTACTATGAAAGGGTTTATACTCTCTCTCAATAGAGCTAAAAATGAAGATATGGTAGTCACCATACTCTCAGCAGAGCATGTGCGTGCTTATTATAGATTTTTTGGTGCTAGGCACTCTATCTTACAGCTAGGTAACCTCATAGACTTTGAAGTAGAAGGTGAACAAGATAGATTTATGCCAAGACTAAGGAGTGTAAGTCACTTAGGTTTTCCTTGGCTCTATGATAACAACCTCCTACTCATGTGGCACAACTATATCAAACTCTATCAAAAACATCTCAAAGATACAGAAGATATAGAGAGTTTCTATTTTGATCTTCTTTTGGGTGCTGCACAGAAGTGGCATTTACAAAATCCAAAAAGAGTGATTTGTGAAGATTATCTCAAGATACTCTCTTATGAAGGAAGATTACATGATACACAGAGGTGTTATGTGTGTGAAGAGCCTATAGAGGAGGAAGTATCGCTCATGCGAGCTTTTATCCCTGCCCATGCACACTGTATCTATAGTGCTTCACTCAAGAGAGAGAAGCTCAATACTCTCTTTGGTACGGGAAAAAGTATCTATCTAGAAGATAATGAAGTAGAGTATCTACATAGTATAGTCATGCAAGGTTTTTAGTTGGCTTTTATTTTGCACATTTTGCTCCAAAATCTTTCATAGCATACTTGAGTACTGCTCCATCATCATCAGCAAAATATACATGTCCACTTGCATCAAATGCGATACCCTCTTGAGCAAATTTTTCTAAACCTAGCTTACATTGAATCTTCTCTTTTTTTATATCATAGCGTATCAGTAGATCTTTTTTATCACTGACAAGGTATAAAGAGTCGTTGTGGTATGCCAAACCTGCTGTATCGGCAACTTTGTGTTTGATAATATCCACTATTTTTGTATGGTATCTATCAAGCTTGACTACTGCGATAAACGAATCTTTTTTCTTTTTTGCCTGTTTTGCTAAGTAGTACTTTTTGCCTACTTTTGTGATCCCTTCTATTCCTGAAGATTTATCGAGTATTTTTATCTTCTTTCCTTGATAGGTGGAGTCTAACTTCACAAGCTTTTTTTTGTTTGTACTCCTATCAACCAACAGAAAACCTCTATTTTCTGCAGCAAAAACGAACCGTTTCTTTTCACAGACTACACCTTCAAGATCATATTTTCCTAGATGCTTTTTGTTAATAATCTCTCCATTGGTTTTTATCTCGTAGAGCCATCCTTCGTCATTGGTAACGACAAGAGTATCACTCCCTTCACAGTAGTCAATACCTGATGCTTCGGGAATCTTGGCTATAGTATAACTCTCTATTTTACTAAAAAGTAGCGTTGTTCCGATAAAGAGTAGTATTAAAATATTTTTTATCATGATAGATTCTCCTCTCTAATAAGGAACTTTTACAAGCCTAAACCCAACGATACCATAGCGATTGTTGTGTACCATACAATCTATATCATTGGTATGTGTATCCGAAGCTACAAGATTCCAAGCACCACCACGAATAACCTTCTCCTCTTTGTTGTCACCACACCAGTCATCACACCACTCCCAGACATTCCCATGCATATCATATAATCCCAAATCATTTGGTATTTTATTGCCTACGGGGTGTGTCTTTTTCCCACTATTATCTCTATACCAAGCATAAGTACCTAGCTTTGAGATATCATCTCCAAAGTGCCATTCTAAATCTTTTCCTAAGTTACATGCGAGTGTCCACTCATCACTTGTAGGGAGTCTATATTTGACATTCTCTTTTTTGCTTCTCCATTCAGCATAGGAGACAGCATCATCCCAAGAGACATTGATCACGGGTCTCAATCCTCTACCCCATTCGTTGTCATCAGGTTTTTTCTTGCCTATATTTTCACAATATTTATCATATTGATTAAATGTAATCAAATGAGAACCCATTTCAAAATGGAAATATTTTGCAATTTCAGCAGACTTTGAGTGTTTTGCAACCAACGAGAACCATGCGACATTTTTGATAAAACCATTGCTTCTTGCTTTTTTCATTATCCTATCAAGCTGATTGAGTGATAAATACGCCTTATTTTCTGCAAAAAGATTATCTTCCTTGAATGCATCACTCCATGCTATAGGATCATTTGGAGCAAAAAGGAGTTTTTCAAAGTTTGGTGAGTAGATGACTTTACTCACTCTATCTTCAATATATTTGACATATCTACTATTTTCTAAGATATGTTTCAAACTCTTCTCTAAGTTGTTATCACTCAAATAGGTGCCATCAAAGACAGAGTCTAGCTCAAATCTATCTCTCGCTTCATAGTGTTCTTTGATATGTTTTAAGAGACTTCTATAGATTTTAGAAAATTTTTCTGTTTTAGCAATTTTTTTGATATATTTCTCTATAACTTCATAATCCTCTAGTGAGTTTTGTTCCTCTCGACTCCCTGCAATTCGAAAGGTTTCGAGGCGTTTCCAGAGTGATGCATGGTACTTAGTTTGGCTATGTATAAATTTCAAAAGTTTTGGCGAAAAGAGTTCAAGTAGCGTTACTTTTGCTAATAGCATCAGATCTATATCAAGCTCCAAATCATTGAGAAGTTTTAGTTTACTCTCAAACAAGCGTGCAACTCTCTTAATCTTCCTAGGTTTTGCTGGGATACTATGTGCAAAGAAATCAAGGAGATTTTTTGAAGGGAGCTCTATCTCCTCTCCATAGAGTTGTCTTTCTCTATAGTAGTTTTCATCGACTATATTGATCCACTCACTACTATACTCTTCGAGAAACTCTCTGACATTTGTTGTATCTATACTAGGCAAATGAGTTGGTAGTTGTATCATCTTCTCTAAGTATTCATCACCAGTGATAGGAAGGTTGAGTGTAGAGTCATACAAAGCGTCTCCTACATTCTGATAATCTTTATAGTAGTGTGCTACTCCTCTCTCTATAATATCATCATTGAGTGAAAATACAAACGCACAAGGTGGAACACGCAAAAAGAGTTCGATAGAGTTCAAGATGGTGAGTGTATGCTCAGGGAGACATCTATCTAAGTCATCAATGAGAAAAATAAAATTTACTTTCCCATAGAGAGCAATTTTTTCTATATATTGTGGGACACTTAGATAGATAGAGTCAAGTTTTTCTGGAGATACAATATGGGTTCTTATATTAGCCATTGTACTCTCTTTGCTCAGGCTTTTTGTACTTTTTTGGTGATGTAATCCATAGTTGAGTGAACGCAAAATAATTTTTAGATTTGAAATAATAAATTTCAACTCTATTTTTTTGTGTTCTCTAAGGTTTCTCTCATAATCCTCAATAGCTTGTATCAGTGTTTTTATGAGTGGAATAATGATATATTGTTCATCTTCATAACGCCATGCATTAAATATGACAGGTATTGTTGTTGTCGGTAGTGCAGTTGTCTTTTTGATCAGATTATTTCTGATGAGATTGAGCTGATGCGTCTTGCCACTTCCTGACTCTCCAAAGATACCTACAGACAATGGCTCCAAACTCTTATACTCACCACAAACAAGATCATCTATAGCTTTTTGATACGATTTGATATCCTTTGCACTCTCTTGTAGTAAAAAAATGTCATCGTTGTTGGTAGTTGTGTCTTGTCGATAATCATATATCGCCTCCTTGAGAGTATCACAAGCTGTCACAGTATTATAGAGTGTTTGGAAATTACGCTCAATCTGTTCTGTTATCACATTTGCATAGCTATGTGTTTGTCTTGAAATATCTTTTTTATACATATTCAAATCCTCGTATCATAAATTTTATCTTAAACTTATAGGTTCAAGTGATTAGGAGATATTAGTATATACCGCTTGTACATCCTCATCATCTTCAAGTTTGTCTATCAGCGTATCTACTTCATCCATCTGCTCATCTGTCAACTCTATAGGTGTATTGGCAATGCGTTGGAGTTCCGCTTTGTTTATGGCAATACCTCTCTCTTCAAGTGCATGGGAGAGTTCACCAAATGATGTAAACTCACCAAATACTCTCAAGATAGGTTTATCTTCACCATTGTCTTGAGGCTCTACATCCTCTTCTATCTCTTCTAAGCCAAAATCTATCAGCTCAAGCTCAAGCTCTTCGAGATCTATATCTTCTGTTTTATCAAAGACAAATACTGCTTTGCGAGTAAACATAAAGTCAAGAGAGCCATTTTGTAGGATATCCCCACCATTTCTTGTCAATATAGCTTTGATATTGGCTACAGTTCTTGTATGATTGTCCGTTGCGGCATCTATAAAAAGAAGCACGCCATGGTGTGCTTTTGCCTCATAACTTAACTCTTTGATATCTGCCGCATCTTTACCACTCGCTCTTTTGATCGCTGCTTCGATATTGTCTTTTGGCATATTTTGTGCTTTGGCATTGAGAATAGCTGTTCTAAGTTTTGGATTCATATCTGGATCAGCCCCACCATCTTTTGCAGCCATTGTGATGATCTTTCCTAGTTTGGGAAATACTCTTGACATTGTACCCCATCTCTTCATTTTGGCTGCTTTTCGATACTCAAATGCTCTACCCATATTATCTTTCCTTCAAATTCATTTTTGCTATTATATCCCCAATGCACTTAAGGCTACCCTCTTGAAAATATGGCATAATTAGCCTAAGGAAGTGTACAAAAATAAATATACCAAAGTGACGCAAAACTTTTGTTTCTAGTTGCTAAGGGAGTCAGAATAGTAAGAAAAGGAATAAAATTATGGAATATATGGCACTTTTTTTCAATGCTCTCATAGAGTTGAGTAATGCTATGGCTCCTTACATCTTGTTTGGGCTTATTTTTGCAGGTATTTTACATGAGTTAGTACCTGATACTATTGTTAAAAATCATTTAGGAGAAGAGTCGATTTGGTCAGTGATAAAAGCGACTCTATTTGGTATCCCTCTTCCTGTTTGTTCTTGTGGGGTTATACCTCTTGCAACGAGTATAAAAAAGAGTGGAGCGAGCAATGGTTCTACTCTCTCTTTTCTTATCTCCACGCCTATAACTGGTGTTGATAGTATTTTGGCAACTTATGGAATGTTTGGTTGGGCTTTTACACTCTACCGTGTAGTGACATCTATGATTATCTCTATTGTTGCAGGAGTAGTTACAAACTTCTATGGTGATGCAGAGAGAGAGTCATCAAAAAAGGTACAATCCACATTTAGTGTACAAAAACCTACTCTTACTGTAGCTCATAGTATAAACTTCGCATTTGTGCAAAGAGCATCGGATGTATCTCCTAAAAAAAAGAGTATCATCAAGCAGACAAAAGATGCATTTGGCTATGCGTTTAATACACTTTTGGGTGATATAGCTTCACCACTTTTAGTAGGAGTTTTCTTGGGAGCATTTATAACAGTGGCTATTCCTCAAAACCTAAGTCTACTCCTTACAGAATACTCTTGGTTTTCATACCTTATAGTTCTCGCTATTGCTATACCTATGTATGTTTGTGCGACGGCATCTCTACCGATAGCAGCTGGACTCATGCTAGCAGGTGTCAGCCCTGGTGCTGCATTTGTCTTTCTCTCTGCGGGACCAGCGACAAATACGGTGACTTTAGGAGTAGTCAAAAAGATGCTAGGTATGCGTACACTCTACATCTACCTAGGCACTATCATCATAGGTTCTACTCTTTTTGGTTTTGGACTTGATTATATACTCCGTGATATTGCTATCACAGATTTAGTACATTTTCACGAAGAAGCAAGCCTTGTAGCAATGCTCTCAAGTGTAGTACTTTGGATTTTTGTTTTTTATCATATACTCAAACCGTACTTTACCAAAAAAGATGCATGTGATGGTGGCAGTTGTTGCACTGATTAGCTCAAGAGTGGGAGTAAGCTGTCGAAAAACCCCTAAATCACTCACTGATTCATTATTTGAAAATGGATACAACTATAGAATATGATCTGTTTTCGACAGCCTAGGATGGGAGTATACTATACTGCTCCAAAAAAAATGCACCGCTATGAAGAAAAGAGCAGAGCCAGCTTAATCTCATCATAACTCACTTCACCACCCAATACATCAAATATTGGCTTGAGTCTCATCTCTCCTTTGTCGGTGAAAAGCTCCTCATCTCCACTCTCTTTGAGACTGCTTACTGCTTCTATAATTTTGGGGGAGTAGGATTCGCTCTTTTGAAATTTGCTCAAATCCAAGCTCTCATCCTCTTTTTTGAGAGTGGCTAAGTGGCTTATGATAGTTGCTTTGCTCACACCTCTATATTTGGCGATATCTATGATAGTATCACACTTCTCCAAGAGATTTTTTGTTTTGATATGTGTAGGGGTTTTGTAGCTATTTGCTGAGAGCGTACCACTCTCTATCTGTACTCTCCGCTCTTCTATCTCTGCTTTGTTAACTATGCCACCCATTCGCTCTATGTAGCTATCATATATACTATCTAACTGTTCGCTAGGGATAGACTCTATCTCTTCGGTTGCTTTTGCAGAGGCAGCTTTGATACGATCATCTATACGAAGTGTGAGTGGATCTACGGCGAGTGCCATATCGTTGAGTCCCATGAGTCTCAATCCATCTATACTCTTGATACGGGAGAGGGCAACATAGCCTTGTCCTCTCTCAAATGTCTTAGAGAGATCGATCTGGGCTGCATCGAGTGTCATGCCCTGAGATTTGTGTATAGTGATAGCCCATGCTAGTCGTAGAGGTATCTGTGATACTTTTGCGGAGATCACACCGCTTTCGTTTTCTAGTGACCAATCCTCCATCTCTATCTTGATCTTCCTGCCTGAGGAGAGACGCACTATAGGGAGAGAGTCATGCCCATCAAAACCTGTGATGATACCTGTAGAGCCATTGACATATCCCTGTTCGGGATTGTTTTTGATACATATCACTACGGCATTTTTCTTGAGTGCCAACTCCTCTACTACGAGAGAGGATTTGAATATCTTCTCTATATTACTCTTGCTTCCTTTGGTTTCTGCTGTGAAATATATAACTCTATTGGGTAATTTATCAAGCTCCTCTTGGTTGATCCTATCTACATCTACATTGTGTGTATAGAGCTTGGTATGTGTAAATTCTCCTGCCAACTCTTTGTGATAGCGAGACTCCAAGAGTGCGTGTGAAGTTGCAGTGATCTCTCCCCTACGGATATCATCAAGCAGAGAGATCAATCGCTCATCATCCTGCCTAAACTTCTCTGAAAGATAGCAACTCTTGAGTGCCAACTCTCTCCAAGCAGAAGCTTGCCAAGCAAAGCGTTTCTCTTGGTAGCCTTGGGTGACTGGAGGAAGCTGAAAGAAGTCACCAGAGAGTATCACCTGCACACCGCCAAAGGGCATAGTGTCGTTTTTGAACCCTCGCAGTATCATATCCATCGCAGAGAAGAGCTCAGGAGAGACCATAGATATCTCATCTATGATCAATATTTTGAGTTTGGCAAATCGTGATACTATATGTTTTTTGCTTCGTAAAAACTCCACATATTCCTCATCTATACTGTCGCGGATACCGAGCGAGAAGTAGGAGTGTATCGTCTGTCCTTTGAGGTGCGATGCGGCTATACCAGTAGGAGCCACCACTGTGGGATAGACTCTCCGCTCTTTGAGGTAGCGTATATAGCTGTTGAGTAGGTATGTTTTGCCTGTGCCAGCAGAACCAGTGATGAAAATATTTGCTCCTGATTTGAAAAGTTTTAGGGCTGTTTTTTGTTGCAAGTTACTCTCCTATACCTATATTAGAAATCTCCCAAAACAAAAATCCTGCGTCATCTTGATAGAATTATCAGGAGCTTCTCAAAGACTCCAGCCACTCCTTGATACTCTCTATCTGCTCTATTGTCCTCACTGTGGCTGTGCCTCCTTGTGATTGTCTAGCATTCATAGAGGCTCTGTTGTCCAAGAGTTCTATGACATCTTGACCTATCCTCTCATCTATGGATTGGAGTTGTTCGAGTGAAAGCTCCGAAATATCGACCCCAAGCTCCTCTGCTAAGTTGACTACATTGCCAGTGATATGGTATGCATCTCTAAACGGCAACCCCTGCTCACGCACGAGATAGTCTGCCAAATCTGTAGCACTCAAGTGACCTATCATGCAAGCCTTTTGCATCTTCTCTCTATTGATGGACATATCGGCTATCATTTCGTTGAGGACTTGTAGTGAGAGTAGGGCTGTTTTGACAGAGTCAAATACCCCCTCTTTGTCCTCTTGCATATCTTTGTTGTAGGCAAGTGGGAGACCTTTCATTACGGTAAGCAAAGAGATGAGATTGCCATTGACTCTGCCTGTTTTCCCTCGTAGAAGTTCTGGGATATCTGGATTTTTCTTTTGTGGCATGATAGAGGAGCCTGTAGCATGTCTATCGGAGAGTGTGACCCACCCAAACTCACTCGATGACCAGAGTATCAACTCTTCACTCAAACGGCTAATATGCATCATCATAGTAGAGATATTAAAGAGTATTTCAAGAGCAAAATCTCTATCACTCACCGTATCAAGACAGTTGAGGGTAGGAGCATCAAACCCCAATTTATCTGAAGTAATTTCACGAGAGATAGGATGTGGTGTCCCTGCAAGTGCAGCACACCCTATAGGAGAGTTATTGTTTCGCTCATAGGAGTTGATAAATCGTTCATAGTCTCGCTTGAACATACTCACATATGCCATCATATGGTATCCGAAGTTTATCGGCTGTGCATGCTGTAGATGGGTCATCCCTGGGAGCATCACTTCTGCATTCTCTTGTGCTTTGGTGAGCAGTGTTTGGATATTTTCCAAGAGTAGTTGAGCTATTGCTCGATCATTTTTGAGTACAAAGAGTCGAAAGTCTAGGGCTATTTGGTCGTTGCGACTTCGAGCAGTATGGAGTCGTTTGCCTGCATCTCCTATCTTTTGAGTGAGCCGTCCCTCTATAGCCATATGGATATCTTCATCATCCCCATCGAGCAGAAACTCGCCTGACTCTATCTCACGGAGTATTGCATCTAATCCAGCATCTATCTGCTGATAATCCTCTCTGTTGATAATCCCCTGTTCACTCAACATAAAAGCATGTGCTTTTGAACCCTCTATATCTTCGTGGTAGAGTATTTTGTCAAATGGAAGCGAGTTGTTGAGCTCTTGCAGAAGCGAAGAGCTTTTTTGTGAAATCCGTGCTGATGCGATTTTGGTTGCCATGGTTATTATCCCTCATGTTTTGTTTAGAATTATGCCATATTAAATCTTTTTTTTTAAGTTATAGAGTATATAATGAGTAATAATCGAAATAAAATTTGTAGGTATCAGATAGCATGGGTAGTGATAAGCGAAGAACGATCTTTAATAGAGTATATGAATATAGACTCTCAATTATATTTTTTGTCATTTTATCTACTTCTAGTATGGCTCTATGGCTCTACTTGCAACCAGATATTTATGAGACATCTACGACTATTGAAGTGGGGATAGAGGGTAGCCACTCAAGAGATGCCTTCACTACTCAGACCAATGAGGGAACTTCTATCAATACGCAGATAGGTATAATAAAGTCTAGATTTTTAGCAACACAAGCATTACAAAAAGTTGATTTGACACATCGCTACTTTGTAAAAAGAGGGATGAGAAAAAAAGAACTCTATAAAAATATCCCTTTTGAACTCAACTTAACAAAAGGGAAACAGATATTGTTTCATCTCTATCCTATTGATGAAGAGTCATATAGATTGAGAGTTGATGATGGTTCTATAGATTATGATCAGGTTGTTGATTATGGTAAAGAGGTTAAAAATGATATCTTTCAATTGAAGATACAACGCAAGAAAAATATAAATATGTCTGAAAACTCTTATCAATTTATACTCCTTCCTAATAGTGTTGCTATAAAGTATGCAGTAGAAAATACAAGAGTATCGCAATGGATGCCCAATGCATCACTACTCAAAATCACATATCAAGATACAAACTCACTCAGAGCAAAGGAGTATGCAGATGCATTGGCATCATCATATATAGAGCAGAGTATCTATCAAAAGAGAGAAGAGTCTTCCAAAACACTTAATTTTGTAGATAAGCAACTCTTAGAGATCAACAATAGTCTCCAATCCTTTGCTCGAGAATTAGAAAACTTTAAACTCAAAACAAATACAGTAAGTTTGGATGAAAAGGCTAAGTCAATAGAAGAGATAATAGGAAATAATAGAATGAATTTATCACAATTGAGTGTGCAAGAGGAGTTATTGCATGCACTTTATCAACAGATAAAGAGCGGGGAAAATTTAGAAATCCTCTCTTTGGTTGGTTTTGGAGGTGACAACGCTCATGAGAGTTCCATTCCAAGTTTGGTAAAAAATATGCAAACATCTGTACTAAAGATGAAGTTATTGCGTGCAGATTATACAAAAGATTATCCAGAAGTAAAAAAACTTCAACAACAGATAAATCAATTGAAAAATATTATAATCAATACTATAAAGAGTATGAAGAAAAATATTACCAATCGAAAATTACTCGTCGAAAAGTCTATAAAAAAAGAGGAAAAGATACTACAAAAGTTACCTAAAAATGAGAGAGAGTATGAACGAATTAAACAAAAATTTGTTCTTAATGAGAAGATATACTCTTATCTCTTAGAACAGCGTTTTGCTATCGCTATCGCCAAAGAGTCTACAGTGCGTAAAAGTCGGATTCTGGATAGAGCATTCCAACCAACAGATAAAGTCAATCCCTACAAACAAAAAACTCTTCTTATGGCTTTAATTTTTGGGTTGTTGTTGGGGATTTGCTATGCTTTTTTAAGAGCCTTTCTCAATAATAAAATTACATGAGAACTCTATTAGACTTCTTGCAAAGGATAAAAAAAGAGATGAAGTTTTTTTCTAAAAAGCGAGAAGATAAAGAGTCTCGTATATCCTTAGATATTGATATCCATTCGCATCTTATTCCAGCGATTGATGACGGCTCTCAAAGCTTACAAGAGAGTATAGAGATGATAGAGCTGATGTCTAGCTTGGGATACAAGAAGATGATTATGACTCCCCATGTGATGGCTGACTCATACCCAAATAGTACAGAGACGCTACAAAATGGTTTAGAACAACTCAAAGAGGCGATAAAAGTTGATAAGATCGATATGATACTTGAAGTTGCTGCAGAGTATTATCTTGATGAACTCTTTGTCGAGAGAGTGCAGAACGATGATATATTGACGATAGGAGATAGGTATCTACTTTTTGAAACTTCTTATATCTCTAAGCCTATGAATTTTGAAAATATAATATTTGATATGAAAGTCAAAGGCTATAAACCAATCTTGGCACATCCTGAGCGATATAGATATATTACTCAAGCAAAAGAGGAGTATAGGCAGATGAAGGAGTTGGGTCTCTATTTTCAGCTTGATATCAACTCTTTGGGTGGCTTTTATGGGAAGCAGGCACAAGAACAAGCGAAGGTTCTTACGGAGTTAGGCATGATAGATTTTTTGGGGAGTGATATCCACCACAAGAGACAAGTCTCTAATCTTGCAAAAGTTTTAAAGAGTAGAGCATATCAAAGTGTTTGGAGTAAGAATCAAATCAAAAATAGTAGATTGTAATTAATCTAATAATGCTATAATAATAATTAGTATTGAATGGAGAGATATGATATGAATAAACTATTTGCATTGATTAGTCTATCTCTATCTATCTTTTTCATAACAGGTTGTAGCATGGGACGATCTGATTTTGAATTGATGCAGTCACAAAAGCCTGTAAAGAGTGAGAAACGAGTAGCCATGAAAGATATAGAGTATAAGATTATGCCACATGATAGGCTGGCTATAGTTATCTATCAATATCCAGAATTGACTCCTACAGAGATGAACCAAAAGGGTATTTTGATAGATGCAAAGGGGTATATCTCCCTTCCTCTCATACATAGAGTCAAAGTAGCAGGGTATACACAGTCCAATGCGGCAAGAATGCTCGAAGAGAAATATAAAAAATATTTGACAGATCCCTCTTTGAATATTGAAGTTATGAATAAAAGAGTCTATGTATTAGGAGAAGTGAAAAATCCTGGTGTTGTAAAATTGGATAATGAGATGGGTACAGTAATGCAAGTGATTGCTCATGCAGGTGGTTTGAGAGATACAGCCCAGAGAGACGCAGTCTATATAGTCAGTAATAGTGGTGATAATATTATGCACATAAGGAGAGTTGATTTGACGAGTTTTGCATCATTGCAACAGACAAACATCATAGTCAAACCTAATGATATACTCTATGTACAACCAAATAAATGGAAATCATTTAGAGTAGCATCCAATGATTTGACTTCTCCTTTTGAGACGATTACAAAGATTGCAGCTCCATTTGTGACTTTGAAATATCTTGCAGATTGATAACGCTATGTATTGGGAATTTATAGCAACATTTATCATGGCAATGCTCTTGATATGGTTGGTATTGAAGTATGCACCTTTTTTGGGATTGGTCGATATACCAAACGAAAGAAGCACACATACAGAGCATACTCCTAGTGGAGCAGGTATAGGCTTCTCTTTGGCAGTATTCTCTATCATACCATTCTTTTATTTAGATGTATTTAGCAACTATACACTACTCTTTTTTGCAATTTTTTTAGTTTTTATTGTAGGTTTTTTGGACGATTTGCACAATACATCTCCCAAAACTAAATTTATAGTTCTCATAATCAGTACAGTTTTTATCATTATGAATAATTTTATTATCAACTATATTGGTATATTTTTTGGTTTTCAAATCTTCTTAGGGTGGTTCTCTTATCTCTTTACTATATTTGCTGTTGTTGCTTTCACAAATGCACTCAATCTATTGGATGGTTTGGATGGCTTGGCAGGGAGTATTAGTATTGTCATATTTATCAGTTTTTTTACCATAGGGTATCAAAATAGTGATCTTATCTTGATGGTTATATCAGGTGCATTTATTGCAAGTCTTCTAGCATTTCTCTACTACAATTGGTTCCCTGCTTCGATATTTATGGGTGATAGCGGCTCTCTTGTATTGGGCTTTGTTATTTCACTTTTGGCTATACGATCACTGCTCTATATACAAGCTATTACGATACTCTTTCTGGCTGCTATTCCTATCTTGGATACAGTTATCATTGTAATTCGTCGCAAGCGTGCTAAAAAAAGTCTATTTACTGCGGACAAATGTCACTTGCATCATATATTGCATCAGTTTTTCGCTTTTGATACACGAAAGACAGTGATATTTTTTGTTGTGATGCAAGCTGCATATTCGTTGACGGGATTACAATTTACAAGAGATCAGGATGGAGGCTATCTTTTGATTCTTTTCATCCTCAATATAGCGATGGTTTATCTCTTTACCAATGCTATGATACGAAGGCAAAAACGAGACTGTATCAGAAACAAAAAATAGAGTAATCTTAATGAAATATTACTATGAATGGAGTTATTCACAATGAAAAAAGCTATATGGCTAATGTTGACTATTGTAGTCACTATTACAATTATCTTATTTGTACAACAAAACAATAAAAATAAACAGAGCAAAGATCAAAGTACGATAGTGACAACTATCTATCCAATCTATTTTATCACAAAAAGTATAGTGGGTGATAGTATCGTCGTTGAGCAGTTGATAAAACCTGGAAATGAGATACACTCTTTCTCTCCTACACCTAAAGATATGGTGCATATAGATAAATCTAAGCTCTTTATCTCATTGGGTGAGCGACTAGAGCCATGGGTATCCAAACTTCTATCCGCAACCAATATAGAGCATCTCTCTCTTGGAAAAGATCTCACACTTTTGCATAACCATGGAAAAGAGCATTCCCATCATGGAGATCATATGAGTATCAATCCACATGTTTGGCTTGATTTTTCAAATGATATACGAATGGTGAAGATAATTAGTCAAAAGCTTATAGTACTCTATCCTCAACAAAAAGCTCTTTTTCTCAAAAATACAGAGCATCTACAAAAAAGATTTGAAGAGTTACAAGACTCTTATAGAAAGAGACTGCAAGGATGTAAAAAAGATACTATACTTGTAGGGCATGATGCCTTTGCTTATATGGAGAAAGAGTATGGGTTTAAAGCAGAGAGTATCACGGGAGTTTTTGCAAACTCAAAACCAAATGCCTCTAAGATATTTGAACTCTCTCAAATGATAGAGCATAAGGGCTTACAATTTTTGTTTGTAGATCCTATAGAGGAGAGTAAAAGTGCAACACAATTAGCATCAGATAATAAACTTAAAATATTGACACTCTACAGCTTAGGCAATATACCACAGCAAGATAAGTCTAAGGGTGAAAATATGATGACTCTTTTGGAGAAAAATTTAAAAAATTTGGCAAAAGGTTTAGAGTGTCTGTAATTGATGTCACAAATTTACACTATAAGATAGCTGAACAATCTATATTGCATGATATTTCATTTTCTATACAAGAGGGGGAATATGTCGCACTTTTGGGTCCTAATGGTGGAGGTAAAAGTACTTTGGTGAAACTTATTTTAGGTTTGATTCAAGCTTCATCAGGTACTATCAAGATTTTTGGAAAAGATCAAAAAAATTTTAAAGATTGGAATAAAATAGGGTATGTCCCACAAAATATCTCTCTATTTGATGATAATTTTCCTTTGAGTGTCTATGAGACAGTCTCTTTGGGATTGGCAAGCCAAAAGTCTTGGTTTAGCCTACGACTTACTCCAAAAGATAGAGAGCAGATAGAAGGGGTGATGCAGATAGCTTCTATCACAGAGTTTCGAGATAAAAATCTCTCTGATCTTTCAGGTGGACAGAGGCAACGAGTGATGATCGCTAGAGCATTAGTATCCAATCCTAGCGTATTGATACTTGATGAGCCAAGTACAGGAGTGGATATCGCTTCGCAACATAAATTTTATCAATTTCTCAAAAAACTCAACCGAGAAAATAATTTAACTATTATATTTATCACTCATGATTTAGGTGTCATAGCAGATGATGTGACACATGTACTTGTTGTAAATCAAAAACTATTTTTTGTAGGGAGTGCTGAGGAGATGTTACGGTGTGAAGCAGTGAGTGAAGTCTATGGTACCAAGAGCCATGTCGTCCATCATAATCATGGAGAAGAGCAGTCATGAGTATAGAGATTTTTGATTATGAATTTATGCAGAGAGCTTTTGTGGTAGGTTTGTCTCTCTCTCTATTGACAGCTATTTTGGGTAGTTTTATAGTATTGAAACGATATGCTATGTTGCCTGATGCTCTGTCGCATATCGCACTCCTTGGTGTAGGGATAGGATTGGTGACGCATACATCACCTCTCTATGTCCCTATCATCGTAGCAGTCATCTCTAGTGTAGCTATAGAGTATCTGCGATACAAGAAGCGTCTCTATTCAGATGCTATCTTATCTATCTTTCTCTCTGGAGCTTTGGCGATGGCGATTGTACTTATCAATCTCTCAGATGGATTTAATGCTTCGCTCTTTTCGTATCTTTTTGGGTCTATTAGTGCTGTGAGTGCAAGCGAAATGTATATTACACTAGGTTTTACTCTCTTTGCACTACTTCTTTTGATCGGTAGCTATAGAAAGCTACTCTTTGTAACACTTGATGAACAGAGTGCCAAGGCTAGTGGTATATCTGTATTTGGACTCAATCTCATGCTCGTTGTACTCAGTGCAGTCACAGTAGCACTCTCGATGCGGATAGTAGGTATCTTACTCATAGGTGCTTTGATGGTACTTCCTATCTCTACAGCACTCCTCTATAGAGAGAATTTTCTCAAAACACTTTTGATGGCGATGTTGTTTTCGATTGTTAGCGTCATCTCTGGTCTCTTCATATCATTTTATCTAGGGGTATCATCAGGTGCAGCGATCGTATTGGTTGCATTAGGGTTTTTTATCTTGTCGCTTTTTCTCAATCTATGATTTTATATCCTATCGATATCTGTTTGGATTTTGATCTTGATACAACCTATAGGGAGTGAACTCTTATCTCTATAGGGTGCATGACACTTCTCTTTGTGATATTTTGCTTGTTGTAAATCTGTAGGGAGTATATCTTTGAGTTGAGGCTCTTTTGTAACTCTCTGCTTTGCTTCTTTGATAAAGAGTAAGTTTTGAAAGATACTCTTTTCATTTTTGGAGATGGTATAGGATAGATAAGAATGTTTACTCTCATTATCGATCTTTGAACTCTCTTTTATTGCGTAGAGTTCGCTAAGGCTTATACAAGACAGAATGACTATCAGTGATATCTTTATTTCCATAATATACTCCTTACAATATTTTATTTTCTCTCATAAATTTATTGTACTATAGAAGTGTCATCGAAATGTTATATTTGATTTTGTTTTATTTTTCTAAAATATGGCGCTACTTTCTCTTTTTTGGCATTTTCATCACGACGATAAATACTACAACAATCGCTATATAGAGTATATAGGGTACGATAGATTCATTTTCTGGCATTTTTTACTCCTTTGTATATTGTAATTTCCCAGCTATAAATACTTTTTCTATGGTGATATCTTCATCAAAGAGAAGATTGTATCCATAGAGTAACTCTTTGTTGTGTATGATTGTACCATTGATGATGGCTCTCACTTGGGTGATCTTTTGAGTCCTAGAGATTTGACTGCTGCTGCAACTTTGAACATAAAGTGTTTCCCTGGATCTCTTTTGGTTGTTCTATAGTTTTTGTCTCTCTCCAGCCATAGATTTGTCTTCTCCATATTTCGATACTCATAATGACCTATGAGATACTCTATATCTGGATACTTCTTTTTGAGATACTGCACCAATGCAATATTGGATCGAAGCTGTGCTTGTGTGAGATCCTCTTTTTTATTATTATTCCCACCGACATTCTCTATACCTATAGCACTATAGTTGAGTCCTATCACATGACGAGCCATATAGTTATCAGGCATCAGTGCATAGATGGTACCATCTCTATCTACAAGATAGTGAGCAGAGACATTAAGTTGACTTGCTTTTTGAATATCTTTTCTATCACTAAGTAGTTTTTCTGGTTTGAGTCTCATAAATGACTTTTGAAAATTCATCTCAGCTGTCCAATGGAGGACGATGATTTTTGGTTGTATAGTGATATCTTTTACATTTTTTCCATAATGCTGTTGTATGTATTGTTTGGTCATCGCCACTCTCTGCCTACCAAAATCTATCGGTTTTTTGATGATTTTTATTGTATTTGCATCCAAATAGAGTACGATAATACTCAACAATAGAACTATATTTTTCATACATTTACCCCTTTTGTAATAGTTGTTATCTGACCTTACTTATTTCTAATTTTTGGATTGTACAATCCTGCTTCATCTACTCATTCCTCAAAACTTGCAATGGATCTGTCTGCGAAGCTTTGCTAGCTGGATAGAGAGAGGAGAGCAGTATGATAGTGATTGTTCCCAAGATGATCAATATAAAATCGCTCATCGTCAAATCTACAGGGAGTTTGCTCGAACCATATACATCAGCAGGCAAAGAGACAATATCGAATGTTTTCAATGCCCATATACCCATAGCACCCAAGAGTGTACCAGCTACTATACCAGCAGAACCTATGATAACTCCTAGTTTAAAAAATATCACTTTGATCTCTCGTTTGGTTGCTCCTAGTGTACGCATGAGAGCTATCTCACTGCGTCGGCTCATGACTGTCATCAGAAGTGACGAGATGATATTGAGTGAAGCTACGAGGATGATGAGCAGTAGCACCAAAAAGAGTGCCTTTTTCTCCATCTCCATCGCAGAAAAGAAGTTCCCATTTTGTTGCCACCACCCCTCTATCATGGTGGTTTCTGGGAGTGCTGTTCGTATCGCTTCTATCTCTTTTAGTGGTTTTTTGGCATAGATATGCACACCATCATAGATACCCTCAGGTCGTTTGAGTAACTTTTCAAATGCCTCTAGGGTAGTATAGATAATCCCTTTGTCGTAGGCTTTGAGTCCTGAGTCAAAGAGTGCATCTATCACAAACCGTTTCTGTAGAGGCATCGTACCAAAACCTATCGCTTGCTGTTCTGAGAAGTAGAGTGTCACTTTGTCATCTATATAAGCATTCATCTCATTGGCAAGTGTATCTCCTACAACTACTTTAAATTTCCCTCCTGCTTTGAGCCTCTGTGGTTGACTACTATAAGCTTTGGCAAAGACAGAGTTGATAGCCGCCTCTTTGGCGAAGTTAACTCCATAGACCAAAGAGCCTTGGACAAAGCCATCGTTTTTGCTGATCACTTGTGTCGTATAGTAAGGGCTGAACTTGAGCGTGGGAAACTTCTCTTGGAGATTAGCTATGAGAGCATCATCAATAGCGTCATTGTCTAGGGGGAGTACAGTGAGGGGGTAATTCATCACAAAGAGTCTATCGGAGAACTCCTTTTGAGTACCATTCATGATACCCATAGCGATCATCAATACCATCACCCCTACAGCTATACCCAAAAATGCCAAGAGTGCAGAGATGAAGATAAAAGGATTCTCTCCGTCATATTTGAGATAGTGACGGATGATAGTATGGATAAACTTTTTGTTGGTTGCTACCCTACACATCTATGCTAAGATACCTTTTTTTGGCCCACTTTTGCCACAGCAGTTTTTGTATTTTTTCCCACTGCCACATGGGCATGGGTCATTTCTCTTTGGTTTTTTGGCAGCTCTGATAGGTTTGGTCACTTCGTTTTGAGGTTCACTCTCTTGAGTCAAGCTCTCTTCGTATGATTGGCTGAGTGTAGTATCTTCTATAGAACTCTCTAGCTCATTTTTGATCTCTTCTACTGCTTGAAGCTCCTCTTCAGGAGTCCCGAAGTCAAATTGCACGAGGTGGAGTATCTTGATCGCTTCAAACTTGATACGAGTGATGAGCTCTTGGAAGAGATTGTAGCTATCTTGTTTGTACTCTGTGAGCGGATCTTTTTGGTTATAGCCACGAAGACCTATACCTGTCTTGAGCACATCCATCTCATAGAGGTGATCTCTCCACTCAGGATCAAGCACTCGTAGGTAGAGGACGCTCTCTATCTCTGCTCTTTGGTCTGGGTCTATTACAGACATCTTCTCTTCATAGTGGCTCTCTAGGGATGCTGTGATAGCGTCAAATATTGCAGCAACTTCTAGATCTTTGAGTGGCTCGATATCTATATCGACATTGAGTTCCTCTTTGATAAGGGTTGCAAGCTTGGAGAGGTTGAACTCCTCTTTTGGGGCTCCATCTATGATGTCACACTCAAAAAGGTGGTTGTTGATATACTCTGCTCTATTCTCTTTGATCTTCGCACCGATATCAAACTCTGGATCAAGGAGTTGATTACGAAATGCATAGATTGCTTTTCTTTGGTGGTTGGCGACATCATCATACTCTAGGATATTTTTTCTTGACTCGTAGTGCATATTTTCGACTTTTTTCTGAGCCTTTTCGACACTTCGTGTGACGATCTTGGAGTCTATATACTCTCCATCCTCTACACCGAGTTTATTCATAATGTTTCTGATCTTTTCACCACCAAAAATACGCAAGAGATTATCATCGAGACTGAGATAAAACTGGCTCTCACCTGCATCACCCTGTCGTCCACTTCGCCCTCGTAGCTGGTTATCTATCCTCCTACTTTCATGTCTCTCTGTACCTAAGATATAGAGACCGCCCAACTCTCTCACTTCATCAGATATCTTGATATCGACACCCCTTCCTGCCATATTGGTAGCGACTGTGACAGCTCCTTTGGCACCTGCATCCATGATGATCTGTGCCTCTTGCTCATGGTTTTTGGCATTGAGCATATTGTGTGGGATTTTCTCTTTTTTGAGGCGAGCATCTATCATTTCACTCTTTTCGATAGAGGCTGTACCGATGAGGACTGGTTGCCCTTTTTTGTGCAACTCTTTGACTTTTGCTACGACTGCATTGAGTTTCTCTCGTTCTGTATTGTAGATGAGATCGTTTTTATCTTTTCTAATAAGTGGGAGATTGGTGGGGATAGAGATGACATCGAGGTTGTATATCTGTGCAAACTCAGTCGCCTCTGTCTGTGCTGTACCTGTCATCCCTGCGAGCTTCTCATACTGTCTGAAGTAGTTTTGATAAGTGATCTCTGCGAGGGTTTGTGACTCCTCTTGGATCTCTACACCCTCTTTGGCTTCGAGTGCTTGGTGCAATCCCTCACTATAGCGTCGCCCCTCAGAGAGTCGCCCTGTAAACTCATCGACTATCACTATCTCATTGTCACTCACGACATAATCTACATCTTTCTCGAAGAGATAGTGTGCTTTGAGTGCTTGGTCGAGGTGGTGTGCGAGTAGAGCATTTTCCAAACTATAGAGATTGTCCACCTCGAAGAGGTCTTGAGCTTTTTGCAATCCTTGTTCTGTCATAATGATAGTTTTATCTTTCTCATCCACGACAAAGTCACCAGTGGTAATATCAGGCTCTCCAGGTTTTGTAGGCTCTTTGGTGCCTTTCTCCATCTTCATAGCGATGGCATTGGCTGTTGGATAGTGGTTGACATCTCTCTGTGTCGGTCCAGAGATGATGAGTGGCGTTCTAGCTTCATCTATGAGGATAGAGTCTACTTCATCGACTATCGCGTAGTAGTGTTCTCTTTGTACCTTCTCATCTGCACGCACTTTCATATTGTCTCTGAGGTAGTCAAAACCATACTCATTGTTGGTTCCATAGGTGATATCTGCTTCATATTGAGCTTTTCGTGCCATCTCATCATGGATATCCGCAGTGATACATCCGACGCTATAACCTAAAAACTCATAGAGTACACCCATCTCCTGTGCATCACGACTTGCCAAATAGTCATTGACTGTGACGATATGCACCCCTTTGCCTCTCATAGCATTGAGGACTACAGCGAGTGTCGCTACAAGTGTTTTTCCTTCACCCGTCTTCATCTCCGCTATATTGCAGTCATTGAGTACTATACCCCCTACGAGCTGTACATCATAGTGACGCATGTTGAGTACTCTCTTGGATGCCTCTCTTGTGATAGCAAAGGAGTCGTTGAGTACTGCATCAAGGCTCTTTTCTTCACTATTGACCGATCTCTTGAGTGCATCAAAGGCGGCTCGAAGCTCTTCATCACTCATCTGTTCATATGCATCTTCCAACGCATTGATCATCTTGGCTCTTTTGAGATATTTTTTTACTATTCTATCATTGGCAGACCCAAAGACATTGGTAATTCGTTTTATCATAATATTTAGTATCCTATCATATATTAAGGAGTTCTGCTCTTGCATGCTTCCTAAGAGATTTTGGGTATATTTTACCAAAATCTTGTATAAATGTTGTTGACATACTCTATTTGTGATTTTTTACCACTCTGTTATAGATATTTGAGTAAAATTATTCTTCAGATACAACTATGGGATATTTGACTTTAGACATTCATGATAAATGTATTCCTACCTATTTATAAAACATTGATGCTCATAGACTCTACACAATATAAGGTTTACAAATTTGACATATTATATGCGATATATACTCTATTTTTTGCTTTTGACAAGTTTTGTGGTTTCGCTACAAGCACAAAGTGATATCACACTTCCTCGTAGTTTTCAAGCAAACTTTGAACAATCTATCACAAACGATAAAGGTAAGAAGATATCCTATAGTGGTAAAGTAGCATACTCTTTGCCATATTTCAAGTGGAACTACACAACACCTACAAAAAAAGATGTATGCACCGATACGCAAGAGCTGATAGTCGTAGATCATGATTTGGAGCAGGTTTCACTCTATCAGATGGATAATACTCTTGACTTAGTCGCTATAATCAAAAATGCAAAACCAAATAGAAAAAGTGTCTATATCGCTTCATACAAAAATAGAAGCTACACACTCCAAGTAGATAGCAACCAAAGACTCTCTCGTATAGCCTATAGAGATGATTTAGATAATAATGTGTTGATCATCTTTAAAAATATGCAATATAGCAATAAAAAAATTGCAGAGAAAAAAATGAGGTGTCCAATGCCTACAACTTATGATCAGATAGGAGGCTAAGGTGGAAGAGCTATTGAACACCCTCTTTGCAGACAAATCTCAAGAGTTTTTTGTGATGAGTATAACGACTGTAATTATCTTGGCGACGACTCTTTTACTTGTCATACCGCTGAGCAAGGTAAGAGCTATCAAAAATAAGCTTATAGATATGAAAGATATAGTAACCAAAAAAGATGAAGAGATTAGACAACTACAAAGAGAGAAGAGAGCGATCAAAACGAAAAATTCTCTCTTAGAAGAGAAGTTGATACATTTTGAGGAGCTGCTTTTAGAGTTGGATGGTTACAAAACAGAACTTGCCGAAAAACAAGAGTATATCATCACGCTCAATGAGCAAAATCAAGAGCATAAAGAGAGATATCAAACTCTACTTCAAGAGTATAATGATATTCGTTTCAAATTCAAAAGTATACAGAAGAGAAACGAAGTCTTAGTCGAAGAGAATAGTCGATTTCGTACAGAGAATAAAAAAGTCCTTGCTGCAGTAGAGGAGCAATCTAATCGCATCTTTGATGCTATCCGTACCAATAGCACACTGAAGAGACGAACAGAGATGGAGCAGTTAGCGAATGAGTTTTTTGTGAGCAATCAAAATATATATGAAACTATAGAGAAGAGGAGTATCTATAGAGATCTCCTCCCTAGTGCAGAGAGAGTCATAAAGTCCCAAGAGGAGCTACTGCATCTCTATGAACAACATACTGATAGCAAGAGTGACCTCATAGCAAATATCAATCGCTATCAAAAGATAGACCAAGAGATAGAGATATTTTATAATAGACTCTCCAAAGAGAAGCAGTTAGAAAATCTAGGAGAGAAAGCGACAGAGTATATACTCCAACTATCAAAAATAGCCAAAAGATATATCAAAAGAGAGGATAAGAGTGTAGGCTATCGTATCTCTATGACCGAAGGAAGAGAGATAGAGATCGATGCAAATCTCTCACTTGTTTTATACCAACACTATAGAGAGAAAGAGGGGCGTATAGAGAAAGAGCAGGCACTCAATGGCTATCTTGAGATGTGTGAGGAGCATTTGGCAGGAGTGATAGCAAGGCAGGATGAAGAAGAGTACTCTTTACTATTTATCCCAAGTAAAACTGCTCTTGCTCTACTACTCAAACATAGAAGTGATCTCTTTGATGCCTCTTACCAAAAGAGAGTTCTCTTAGTCCATCCTACGACTCTACTCATGACACTCCAGAGCATTGTCGCTCTTTTAGAACATCAAGTAGAGTACAACCAAGCAAAATCGTTGCAAATCACTTCTCAAGAGTTTTATCAAAGCGTAGAAGAGTACTATAAGGATATGCACAATGTATCGCAAGAGTTACAACGCATGCAGAGTAGACTATCTCCTATAAATGAAGATCATACAAACTAAAGAGTAGAAGAGCTATTGAAGATAAAAATCTAGCGTATATTTCATATCCTCATCAAGTGTGAGGGTATCTCTCATCCACTCTATATATCTGTAGTCTCGTTGTGCTACTTCATCGATATATTCACCCTTATATTTACCAAATTGGAATTTTTTGATAACTATAGGGGTAGAGGAGAGTTCTATCAATCGCTCTATAGCATCCTCTTCTTCTATTTTTGATAGAAGCTTGAGTAGCAAGAGCCGCATCACGACTACATCACTCAGAGCATCATGTGCTTTGATCTCGATAGAGTATTGCTTAGATTGACTTGCTTCCTCTTTGTAAAGCCCCAGTTTATATCGGAGATATTGCAGTCTAAATGCATCGAGTTCTCCATAGAGATGTCTGCTACATTTGAGCGTATCTATGAGACGCATTTGGTTGACAAATCCCTCTTTTTGCAAGAGTTTCAAATCTGAAGAGATATCATGTGTTATCAATATGTTTTCGCTACTGTTGAGGTCATGAAGTCGTCTATATCCCTCTGTCTCTTTGAAAGGTTTTTCTTCTTTGAGCATATCAGGTGTGATGTGGTGTACCTCCATAGCTTCACACATCATCTCTACTTCTGTAGAGTTGCGTTGCGTATAGAACTCTACACTATCTCTATAGAGTGAGTCATGACACACCATCATACCCAGCTCGATAATCCTATCTTGTTCTCTGTTGCCTGTCGCTTCTAAATCACAAAGTATATACTCCATTAGATACGACTCTGTACTATTTTATCAAGTGTATAGAAGAGATCTTTATTGCATTTGGGATCTTGTGACTCGCACTGTTTCTTCTGCTCTCTATAGAGCCAATCAATCCACCCAGAGTCTATCTGCTCTATCTCTTGAAGCGTTTTGCCACTATGTTTTCCGAAGTTTATCATCTTAATCTCCACAGGAAGTGTCGTCAACTCTACCATTTTTGCCATAATATCACTATAACTCTTGAGATGAAATTTCTGCATAACTCGTTTGTATATCTCTCGAAAAAAGAGTTTGAGGATAATCACATCACCTATAGCATCATGTGCTTTGATCTGCACAGCGTACTTACCGGCTTCTCTCTGTTCATCTTCATGACTAAAGAGTATATAGCGAAAAGTTTGTAACTTATGATTGGGCAGTATATAGCCATGGATCTCTTCTCCAATTTCATAGAGATGTTTGGCACACTGTAGTGTATCTATGAGTTGCATTTTGTTCTCAAATCCCTCTTTGACAAGCATATCAAGATCAAAATTGATATTATGAGCGATGAGATAATTTTCAGGAATATTATGCCGATTGAGTGCTACGATGAACTGACCCTGCAAAAAAGCAGGCTTCTTATCTATATCTCTCTGGCGTATGCCATGAACTGCCATCGCTCCTATCTTGATGGGAATATCACTAGAGCATAGCTCATCATACACCTCTTTATACTCTCTATCATAAGGATCTACTATGATAGCACCTATTTGAATGATGCGATCTTCTATATTTGTTCCTGTGGTCTCTGTATCAAATATTATTGATTTTGACATACTTTTCCTTCTCTTCCATAATTTATGTTCACTATGGTTTATGGGATATTTTACCCCAAAAAGAGAAAAACTTCAACATAGGTTGATAGCTATATCAAAAAAATGGTAAAATATCGATATGAAGAGAGTATACAAACTAGGCAACAAAGATGAGACTCCTCTCAAGGTTGCTTCAACTATAACACACAAAGGAAACAGATGAATTACCCAAATCTCCCAAAAGAGTGAGGTAGAGGCTGTACAAGATATGTATGATGGTGTAGTAGCTTTGATAACTGCTGAAGAGGCACTCTAATATTTATGCCCCTGTATAGATCCCTTCGACAGATATAAAACGATCCCTTCCATTGTTTTTGGCTTCGTAGAGGGCTGTATCACTCGATTTGATCAACTCAGAGAGTGTATAGTTACGACCTGCATCAGATGCAACACCGATACTCACAGTGACGTGTATGATCTCTTTACCTGAATCTATCTGTAACTCTCGAACAAGAGTGCAACATCGTTCTGCGATGATCTCTGCATCATGTTTCGTTGTATTGGGCATAAAGAGAGCAAACTCCTCTCCACCTAATCGCCCAAAAATATCATCAGCTCTTCTCTTCTCATTGATCGATTGTGTCACAGATTTTAGAACAATATCCCCTACATCATGCCCATAAGTATCATTGATATTTTTAAAGTGATCGAGATCAAGCATCATGACACTATATGGCTCAAAGCTGGTTTTTGCTCTAAAGATTGCTGATTCAGCTTGGTTGAAAAATTCGCGTCTATTGTAGAGTCCTGTCAAACTATCTGTCCCTGCTAACCTATTGAGTACCTCTTGCTTTTTTTGTAACTGTTTTGCATTAAATTGTCTCTGTGACAACTTGTATTGACTCTCTTGTATACTCTTCTCTAAGTTCTTTTTCTCCTCTTGAAGAGTATTAATAGATGTAGATAAAGTTTTGATAGAGATTGAGATAAGTTCAAGGAAAAGAGTTGCTTTTAAGATACTCAAGCTCAAGAGATTATAAGGAAGATAACCAATAGACCTGAGGTACTCAACTATCAAAGCAAGACTCAGTGCCATCCAAGCGAGATGAAAATATCTCTGCTTCTTGTTGAGTCCCATAAAAAACCCATAAACTGTAGTGATGAGAATAACAATCGTGGTAAAGAGTGCAAAAAGAGAGATGAGTTCTAGTGTCACTACCAAAGGAGTTACAAAGAGAAACAAAAGAGAGAATATATTGAGTACAATCAGTACCATCAATGAGGTATTGAGTGCTTTTGCTTTGCTCTTTGTCGCAAAGAGTACTCTCGTAAATTGTGCCATAAATGAGCTAGCAAGTACCATAGTGATAGAAGTAAAGATATAACTTATCAACGGATGATCAAACCAAAAGATCTTCTGTAGCCATCCATCACGATCCAAAAGTACCAGTATGATAAATAGATGAAAATAGAGATAGACACTCAAATCTATAGATGTCACAATAGATTTAAAATAGAAGATATAAAAGAGTAATATAAGTATAACACCAAAGAAGAAGCTATTTGCACTGATCCAAGTTAGTAAGTGGGCTGTACTTTGATGTGCTGCAAGTTCTAGATTTATTAAGAGCATTATAGATGGATTTTGGATGCGATAATACTTAAAGTTATTTTTGACAAAACGGGTTGTAGTATTTGCTGTAAATTGAGGATGATCAAAAGAGGGGTTCTTGACCCATAATATTGAGTTGGGGCTTATAGCACGGATGAGATCCATAGAGTTATCATGAAAATTTTCATGATTTTCCATGATAGTTTGCTCTGAGCTTTGATTTTCTAATTGGAGATAGTAGAGAGTCTTATCCTCATTAGACTTATAATCATTGGATAGTAGATCAATAGGAACTAGTATCAAAACCAAAAAAATAATCAAATGTTTCATAATATAAACTCCTATAACTATATTTTATATCTTTTAAACTATATTTGACTTAATTTTATGAGATTTAGGTGAGTTTTATTGGAATCCAATCAGCTTTTTTATCTAAATCGGGAAAGCCATCAAGAAGTTCTTGCGGTTGGAACTTTGGTTTATAAGCAAAAGCTTTACACCCATCTACCCAATACCCTAGATAGATCCATTGGAGATCAAGTATATTTGCCAAATTAATTTGATAGAGTAGAGAGTATGTACCTAATGAGAGTTTCATATAATCAGGATCATAATAGAAGTAGATAGAAGATATGCCATCATCCACTATATCTATAAGATCAACGCCAATGAGTTTGTCATCTTTCATATAGAGAACCTCTTTGCCAAAATCCTCTGCACCATCAACAAAGTTTTCATGATACTCTTGTTGGGATATCTTTCTAAATTTCCAACCATCTTTTTGCTGTTTGAATGCATGGTATTTGTTGTATAGATCAATATGGGCCTTGGTGAGTGTTGGTTTTTGTACTACTATTTGTGTCTCTGCGTTGCGTTTGATGGATCGTTTTTGTGATTTGGTATAGTGGTAATTATCAACATCTATACGGATACTTTTGCACTCTGTACAGCCTTGACAGATAGGATGAAAATAGTATTTCCCAAATCTCCTCCATCCTCTATGCACTACAGCAGAGACAAAAGTCTTCGAGGCTTTAGGTACATATTTATAATTCATGCGTACCTTTTTGTCAGGAAGATAAGCACACTCATAGTCAAGCATCGAAAAGTCTGTTGATGGTGGGTTGAGAGGATCATATTTTTTATTCATAAACGCGATTTTATCCAAAAAAGATAAAATATCATTTTATTTTTGTCTAAAATTTTTATATTTTGAGGTAATATGTTTCTCTACCAACCTACAAATGGGTACTGTTATAACAGTGATTCCATATTTTTATATGATTTTATAGCAACTATTCGTCCCAAGGGAAGAGTCTTAGATGTAGGGTGTGGAGTAGGTATAGTTTCGCTTCTTTTGAGTCGTGATTTTGATATAGAGATGACGATTATTGATATTCAAGAGAAGATGCTCTCATATGCAAAACATAATTTTCAAATC
Organism: uncultured bacterium; assembly: GCA_965544395.1. GTDB lineage: Bacteria > Campylobacterota > Campylobacteria > Campylobacterales > Sulfurovaceae > SZUA-451. The sequence continues at coordinate 63,586 of CBEUND010000001.1, forward strand.
AACGATTTGGAAGTGGAAGCGATTTTGGGAGACTTCGTCTCTTTTAGAAGTGAGAGTAGTTTTGATCTTATCGTATCCAATCCACCATTTTATGATACTCAAGTGACACAGAGTGAAAATATACATATAAATATTGCTCGATATGCACAGCATCTCCCTTTTGAGCAATTTGTACAAAATGTTAAATTGTTATTAAAACCTAGGGGGAGATTTATATTTTGTTATGATGCAAAACAGATTGACCAGATTATTGTCATACTCAAACAGTATAAGCTCAATGTCGAAGTGATTCGATTTGTCCATTCAAAAATAGAGAGAGAGTCCAAGCTTGTTATGATAATGGCTCGAAAAGGTTCCAAATCTATGACAAAGGTTTTAGCACCTTTGGTAGTTTTTGATGAAGAGAGTAACTATAAAACAGAGGCTATGGAGGCTTTTTTGCGAGCAGATACTCATAGTATAAAAGGTGATTTCGAGGAGATAGAGTGGAAGTGATAAAAAAAGATGGATATAAATATGGTTTTGACCCAAAAGCTTGTAGTTCTTGTGGAGGGCACTGCTGTACAGGAGAGAGTGGTTATATATGGCTTAAGAGGAGAGAAATAGAGGAGATTTCTGATTTTTTAGATATAAGTGTTGAAAATTTCGCTATAATGTACTTAAAAAGAGTGAAGCATAGATATACACTTATAGAGTACAAAAGAGAAGAACAAAATGATTTTGCTTGTATATTTTTTGATAATAAAATCAAGGGTTGTTCTATCTATCCAGTGAGACCATTACAGTGTCGTACATTTCCTTTTTGGGATCATTTTAAAAATAGTAGAGAAGAGGTAGAAAAAGAGTGTCCAGGTATAGTGTAATTATCATATCATTATTTGTAATATATACTATGCTCTTAGGGCAAGAACAGGTAGATACAAATGTGACAGGGGATGAGACTACATTGAGTATCGCTGATGATGTCAGTGAGGATGAGTGGATTGTTAGGGCTTTATGGTTTGAGTCGAATGGTTTTTTTGAGCAGAGTGCTTTGATATATAGTGGACTCTATGAAGCTACAGAGAAAAAAGAGTATCTTTTCAAAGAGGTGAGTAGTAGTATCTACGGCAAGAGTGGTGTCGGGGAGAGTTTGAGAAAACTCAAAGAGTGGAGCGAAAAAAACCCCGACGATCTTATCGGTAGGAGGTTGTTGATAGCACTCTATATGAATGAACAATCATTCCAAGAGGCAGAGAAGATCAGCACTTATCTTCTCAAACACTCCAATAAAGATTCGGATTTGGAACTCGCCTCCAATCCATATCTCTTTTTAGGAAAATATGATAAAGCTGTAGCCTTGCTTGAAAAACTCTATAAAAAAACAAAAGATGAAACAATATTAATACGAATTGCTGTAATCGAGGCACAATATCTTAAAAATAGTAGAAAAGCAATCCAGCTTCTTGAAACGCATAGACGCATAGAAGATGCCTCTGAAGAGGTTTATAAATTACTTATAGATCTCTATGTCAAGAAGCAAGATCTTGATAGTATACTAGAGATATACAAAGCACTCTACAGCAAGTTCCCAGAAAAAGAGTACCTCAATAAAATTGTAGAGATCTATATCTATAATCAAAATTTTGATGGCTTGATAAAATTTTTGGAGTCCACCCATGCAGATGATTTAATCCTCTATGACTTATACAAAAAAGAGCAACGATTTGAAAAAGCCAAAGCTCTAGCTGAAAAGTTTTATTTGAAGGATAAAGATCCTAAATGGTTGGCAGAGAAGGCTATTTTACTCTCTGAAGGGAGTAAAGAGAAAGAGAATAAGAAACTCTTAGAAAAGGTTGTAATACTTTTTGATGATGCTCTTGCTCAAGGTGTTGACGATAGCCTCTATCTCAACTACTATGGGTATACGCTAATAGATAAAGAGATAGATATAGATAAAGGTATAGCAATCATCAAAAAGGCATTGAAACAACAGCCAGACAATAGCTTCTATCTTGATTCCCTAGCTTGGGGCTATTATAAGAAACAAGAGTGCCTCAAAGCGTATAAGACTATGGAGAGAGCATTTCAAATAGAGATGACACAAGAGGAAGAGATCAAAGATCATTGGGAAAAGATACAAGAGTGTCAAAAACCAGTTATTGTTGGGGTAAGATAAGGCTATTTGGGTGTTTATTTCCATGGGATAGCCTAATACAAAGGAGAGAAGAGTGGCAAAAATTTTGGATGATATTATCAAAAAAACGAGAGAAGATTTAGAGAAAAGAAAAGTGGACTATCCTGTAGATTGGCTAGGCAGATCACTCAGCTTCAATCCATTTGTCCCCAAAGATGTACAGAGTGCTTTGCGTGCTAGCAAAGAGAATCCCTATCGTATCATTGCAGAAGTCAAAAAGGCAAGCCCGAGCAAAGGGATTATACGAGAAGATTTTGATCCAGTATTGATAGCACAACAGTATGCAAATGGTGGTGCGGATGCTCTCTCTGTTTTGACAGAGCCACACTTCTTCCAAGGAGACAAGGAGTATCTAGGCATGATCCGTCGCTATGTAGAGACTCCACTCTTAAGAAAAGATTTTATAATAGATAAGTATCAATTGGTTGAAGCACTTGCATATGGGGCAGACTTTGTATTGCTTATCGCAAAAGCACTCTCAAGAAAAGAGCTCAAAGAGTTGTATGACTATGCACTCCATCTTGGTCTCGAAGTGCTTGTAGAGGTACATGATAAGTCTGATTTGGTCAAAGCGATGTTTGCAGGAGCCAATATCATTGGTATCAACCATAGAAATTTAGAAACATTTGAGATGGATATGCAGCTCAGTGAAAAGCTCATACCGCTCATTCCAAATGGCAAAATCATAGTTGCGGAGAGTGGGATCAATGATCATGAAACCGTCGTAGAACTGAGTAAAATAGGTGCCGATGCCTTTTTGGTAGGAGAGCATTTTATGCGACAAAACGACATCACCTCTGCTATAAAAAAGCTCAAATTTGGGTAGTCTTACTCTTTTGCATCAGCAAGGGTGAGTGCAAAGAGTACATTGACCCCTTTTTGTGTGAGGATTCTCTGTGCCTCTTGAAGTGTGACTCCTGTGGTGATGATATCATCGACAAGGATTGCATCGATATCACTTGGCCCACTATAGTCGAAATCTCTAGGATTGTTGAGGCGGTAGGCTAAACTCTTTCCAGCATAAGTGACACTATTTTTGGCGAGTAGTGATGCATGCAAAATCTTTGATGAATGCCCCTTCATATGGTGCGTAAGGCAGGCGATGTGGGAGTATCCGTTTTTTACCTTTTCATCAATACCTATGATATAGGTATCTTCTTGGTTATCTAAAAGGAAACTTTCTATAAAAGGCTGTAGTATGCTCTTTGAAAAGTAGTTGAAGATACGATAACCTTCTGCTTTATGTTTATGGAGTAGAAGAGGTTGGATAGTACTATATCTGTAGAAGCTGATGACATCCAAAGAGCCTATCTGCCTACTCTTGATCGTTGGCAAAAAAAGCTCTTCTTTGCACTTATCACAGAGAGGCTTGAATGAGAAGAGATGACAAGAAAAACAACGCATCAAATTATATTTGATATGTGTTCTCTTCTGACTCTTCCTCCTCTTTGGAATCAAGTGTCGCTTGTGTAGTACTTGTTTTGATATTGTCTGAGGCTTCATATGTCAACATCGTTCCTAGCATGAGTCCACCCTCTGTTACTTTGATCTTTTTGACGACCATTTTTCCTCTAACTTCACCATTTTTATTGATCTCAAGAAGCTCACTTGCTATGACATTACCATCGATATTTCCATTGACAATGATGTGCTTACTCTGCATCTGCTCTGTTTCTACTTTTCCATTATCGGTGATATGGATAGAGTTTTCAGTCAAAATTACTGCTTCTAAGAGTCCATCAGAGACGATCTCTTTGGCATCAATTCTATCAGAGATGACACCGCTTTGCATCACTTCTAAACTATTACAGAGAATGCTACCTTCTAGTTTACCACTCACTATGACTTTTTTTGATTTGATATTTCCATAGACTATACCACTCTCACCTATAATCACACTCTCTTCTACATCAATATCTCCATGGACAATACCATCTATGTGTATAGTACCACACCCCTTGATATCACCTTTGACTTCCATGCATTTCGTGATAATAGTGGTACTATATGCACTGTTTTTATTACTTTGAATGACTTGAGTTTTGACTGGTTCACTCTGTTTTCTTCCAAACATTTCACATCCTTTTTAATTTAAAATTCTTCGTCCCCACTTAAAACGGCTCGCGTAAAATGGTTTACCTAGACTCGTGATGACTACTTTCCTCTTCGCTGAACTGGCATGTATAAATTTATTATTACCTAGATACATACCCACATGGTTGACAAAACCTCTTGAGCGTCTGGATGTATCAAAAAATATCAAATCTCCTGCTTTTAACTCCTTTCTTTTGACATATTCTCCATATTTTGATTGTTCTCTGGATGTTCTTGGTATTGAGATACCTTTTTTTCTATAGACATAGGATGTAAACCCAGAACAATCAAATGTACGAGGTCCTACAGCACCCCATACATAATGTTTGCCTAGATTTTTTTTTGCTATTTTTTTCAGTAATTTTGTTTTTGCTTTGAGTCTTTTTAATTGTGCTACTTTTTTCTTTCTCTTTTTGTGGGCTTTTTTCTTTTTGGCTTTTGCTTTCTCTCTTGCTAATTTTCTCTTTTTTTGGGCTTTTTTCTTTTTGGCTATTCGTGCTTTTTTCTCTTTCTCTCTTTTCTTTTTAGCCAAACGCTCTTTTTGGGCTTTTTTCTTTTTGGCTTTTGCTTTCTCTCTTGCTAATTTTCTCTTTTTTTGGGCTTTTTTCTTTTTGGCTATTCGTGCTTTCTCTTCTCTCTCTCTCTTTTTCTTGGCTATTCGTGCTTTTCGTGCTTTCTCTTCTTTTGCTCTTTTTTTGGCTATGAGCATCTTTTGATACTTCTCTTCTACTTGAGTATCAATCTTGGCATTGATATCTGCTAACTCTTTGAGATGGTTTTGTTGAAGTGCTTCTTTTGCTACTCTCTCTTGCTTTAATGAGAGTTGTAACTCTTTGACTTGACTCTCCAAAGATTGACTCTTCTTGAGACGGTCTGTTAAAAGCTGATTATTATTTTGTATCTGTTTGACCTTACTATCAAGAGAAAATATATAACCAAAAAGAGAGAAGATTACGAGTGTAATAACACCTAGAAGAGAGAGAGCGATTTTCTTTGCATTGCTAGGTAGATTGTACTGTTTGATCGCATTGTTATTACTGACTGTGATTACCATTGTATACTACATAAACCTTTCTAATAATTATATTCTATAACGACATTGATGATTATAACATAATTTATCTGTGGTCTCTAAATTACAAGCAACTATTACAATATATCTCGAATCACCATCGCATAGTGCAACACTATGAAATTGAGAAAAAATATCCCCATAGAAGCTCCCCTTGAAAAAAACTTCTGAAGAGGGGTTTTCTCTATATGAAGGGTTTTAAATGCGATAATCGTGTGAATGACTGTCAAGAGTGCCAAGGCAGCTACAAACAAAAGTTTAATACGAAGAGACTCTATCACTTCATTGTGCAGAGTCATATCAAAGAGTATATCCATCAAGCCATTGTTACTGATCATCAAATAGCCTGTAGTCAGGAGTATCAAGAGTGCACCTATTTCAAAGTATCCATAGATAGGTCCTATACGAGGGTAGACTGCTTTTTGATCCTCTTTGTCTCGCATAGTGATACTTAACACAAAAAGAAATACAGAGCCACCTATCCAAGATACAGCAGCTATGAGATGCAGATGTATCGCCCAACCCATTAGTTGTCCAGTTTCAAGACAGCCATGAAAGCCTCTTGAGGAACTTCTACACTTCCTATGGATTTCATCCGTTTTTTTCCTGCTTTTTGTTTCTCTAAGAGTTTTCTTTTTCGGGTGATATCCCCACCATAACACTTGGCTGTGACATTTTTGCCCATAGATTTGACATTGGATCGTGCGATGACATTATTGCCTATGCTTGCTTGGATAGCTACTTCAAAGAGTTGTCTTGGTATGAGCTCTTTGAGTTGTGATACAAATGCCAATCCTCTTGTCCTTGCTTTATTTTCTGGTACGATGATAGAGAGAGCATCTACTACCTCTCCTGCCACTTTGATATCAAGCTTGACGAGCTTGCCTTCTCTGAACCCTACAGGTTCATAATCAAAACTTGCATACCCTTTGGTGATGCTTTTGAGTTTATCATAGAAATCCATCACTATCTCATTCATAGGGATATCATACTCCATCAAAACTCTCGTCTCATTGAGATAATCCATCTTGATCTGTATCCCACGACGGTCATTGAGGAGTTTGATGAGATTACCGACGAACTCATTGGGAGTTAAGATAGTTGCTTTGACATATGGCTCATAGATAGCCTCTATCTTTTGTGGTTCTGGGAGTTCACTGGGGTTTTGTATCTCCAACTCTTCACCATTCGTCTGTTTGACTTGATAGACGACGGTTGGTGCTGTAGCGATAAGATCGAGATTGAACTCTCTTTCGAGTCGCTCTTTGACTACCTCCATATGCAACATACCTAAAAAACCTGTACGAAAGCCACTCCCAAGTGCCATAGAACTCTCTGGCTCAAAACTGAGTGAACTATCATTGAGTTTCAGTTTGTTGAGTGCATCTCGTAGATCTTCAAACTTATCTGTCTCTATAGGATAGATCCCAGCAAATACAAATGGTTTAGCCGATTCAAAGCCATCTATCATCTTAGCTGTGGGGTTTTTAGCATCAGTGATAGTGTCGCCCACTTGTAGTGAATCAACTGTTTTGAGTCCCATGACAACTATCCCTATCTCTCCTGTACGGATTTCGTCAGTTTTGATGGGTGCTATAGGGTTTGGATACATCATATTGAGTATTTGATGCTCGTTTTTTGTACCCATTACTTTGGCTATTTGTCCCTTTTTGAGACTTCCCTCGAAGACACGCACGAGTGCCAATGCCCCTAAGTAGTTGTCAAACCAACTATCGTAGATGAGTGCTTTTGCTGGTGCATTCTCATCTCCTGTTGGTGCAGGGATACGATCTACTATAGAGTCTATGAGATCTTTGACTCCCAATCCTGTCTTGGCAGAGACGAGATTGTGTTCTGTAGCATCTATACCTATCGCTTCTTCTAATTCTGTCAACACTCTATCGGGATCAGATGCAGGAAGATCTATCTTGTTGACTACGGGGAGGAGTTCGAGATCATTCTCTATAGCGATATAGACATTGGCTATGGTTTGAGCCTCTACTCCTTGAGCAGCATCTACGATGAGCAGTGCACCCTCCGAAGAGGCGAGTGATCGACTCACCTCATAAGAGAAGTCAACATGCCCTGGAGTGTCTATGAGGTTGAGTATATATGGCTCTCCATCTTTTTCATAATCGAGACGAACACTCTGAGCTTTGATCGTGATACCACGCTCTTTCTCGATATCCATCGTATCCATGACTTGTGAAGACATTTGTCTATCTGAGACTGCTCCACACTCTTGGATGATTCTATCAGCAAGTGTTGATTTTCCATGGTCAATATGCGCTATGATTGAAAAGTTTCTTATATTTGATTGTGGTATTGTTTTTGCCATTAAGCCTCTTGTGATTTTCTATTTTGTTTCAAAGAGTGAATTGACACTCTCATTATTACTAACTCTTCGGATCACTTCTCCAAGCATAGAAGCTGTAGAGAGGACTTTGATCTTGTCACATTTGGTTGTTATAGGGATAGTATTGGCAACGACTAACTCATCAAGCTCACCATTTTGGAGTCGTTCAAATGCTGGTCCAGAGAGTACAGGGTGTGTACAACATGCCATGACGCTGCTTGCTCCTAGAGCTTTGAGTGCTTTTGCTCCATGTACCATCGTACCAGCTGTATCTACCATATCATCTATGAGGATGACATCTTTGCCTTTGACATCTCCTATGATATTCATTACTTCTGATTCATTTGCCTTTTCGCGTCTCTTGTCGACTATAACCATATCAAGCCCTAGCTTTTGTGCAAAATATCTCGCCCTTGCTACACCCCCAATATCTGGTGATGCTATGATAGGATTGGGGAAGTTTTTTGATTTGATATAGTCTGAGAAGAGTATAGCTCCGTAGAGATTGTCTACAGGTATATCAAAAAAGCCTTGTATCTGTGATGCATGGAGATCCACTGTGACTACACGAGTGATGCCCGCTGTCTCCATCAAATTGGCTACCAATTTCGCTGAAATTGGCACTCTAGGAGCAGCTTTTCTATCTTGTCTTGCATATCCATAATAGGGTACAACAGCAGTGATAGATTTGGCAGATGATCGTTTGAGTGCATCTGTCATAATGAGAAGTTCCATAAGGTGGCTATTGGCAGGTGCACAGGTTGGTTGGATGATAAATACATCTTTCCCTCGTACACTTTGTGATACTTGGATATTGATCTCCCCATCGGAGAAGCGATTGATATCCGCTTTTGAGAGAGGCATCTCTAAATATTGTGCTATTTCTTCTGCAAGTTCTTCATTGGCAGTCCCTGAAAAAATCATATATCCGCTCATTACAACTTTCCTTTTTGTATATTTATCTTCATATTGCATAAAGATAAAATTATTTTTCAAATAGTATTTTACACAAATAATTCTAAAAGCGTCGATATGAACCAAGACATTATCTCACAATCTAGTTTAATTATATAATTGTGAATAGTTTCAGGACTAGCTTCTCCAATACTACACACAAAATATCCATCCATCTTTAGCTCTATTGGTAGTTTGATAACCATATAATTTTCTACTGTTTTTCTTCATCTCTTGCCTTATCAATAAAATTAAAGTATAATTATGCAAAA
>CBEUND010000002.1:0-62175 GCA_965544395.1 uncultured bacterium
CCTTATCTATAGAGTAGATACTTCTCTCGTACTCTTTTGAACTTTTGCAAATCCTTTTGCCAGCTTGCTCGTATTTGAGCTTCTGATTTGCCACGCAATATCTGTTGTCGTAGCTGACTACTCCCTGCTAACTTATCTATGAAGTTGTTTTTGAGAAAAAAAGCTCTTTTATTTGGATAGTATCTATAAGCATCTATCAAATAAGAGAGATTGATCCTCTTTTCTGCACGGATACTCTGTAGCGGACGAGTAGAGAGATCGACTCCATAACATCGCTTGCCTTGGTGTTTGGGGTGTCTCGCTCCTGCTCTTGGTTTGGGTATAAAAGAGAATGATTTGTTGCTATAGCGAGGATCTCCATAGAGTTGAAACTGCTTGGATGTACCTCGTCCTGCCGAAAATGTCGTCCCCTCGAAAAATGCCAACGATGGATAGAGGGCTATCGCTCTATCATTTGGGAGATTTGGAGAGGGTTTGATAGGGAGATGATAAGGTGTGCGATGAGTATACCCTAGCAGCGGTATGACTTTGAGTCGGAGTCGCTTGGCTGACTCTATCCACCCCTCACCACGGAGCATCAGAGCATATTCGCCTATCGTCATACCGTAGACGAGAGGTACAGGGTCGAGTCCTACAAAGGAGCGATATTTTCTGTGTAGTATCGGTCCATCTATATAGTGAGCATTTGGATTGGGTCTATCGAGGAGTATGAGTGGCTTGCCATACTTGCTAGCAGACTCCATGACGAAGTGCAAAGTAGAGAGATAGGTATAGAACCGTACCCCTACATCTTGGATATCAAAGAGCAGTATATCTACCCCTGACAAATCCTTTTTGCTAGGCTTTTTATGTTTGCCATAGAGTGAAATGATAGGGAGTTTAGTTTTGCTATCTCGGCTATTTTTGATATGGCTTCCTGCGTCTGCACTCCCTCTGAAGCCATGTTCAGGAGCAAATATCTTGACTACTTTTATCCCCTTGTGTAGTAGGTAATCTACTAAGTGTCTATCCCCAACTCTCGAAGAGTGGTTGACGACAAGAGCGACTCTTTTGCCTTTTAGGTAGGGGAGATAGAGTTCAGCTCTTTGGGCAGCTGGTGTAACTTGACCCCACGAGAGGGTCATGAATAACAGCAGTAGTATAAATCGTATCATACCGCTACCCTCGCTTGCATCGCTCGTGTGAGCGATACGATATCTATATTCTCTAGCTCTACACCTATAGGTACACCCTGTGCTATCTTGGTAAATTGCAGATCCAAGCCCTCTAGCTTGTCCTCTATATAGAGTATCATTGTATCTGTTGCAATACTAGGAGGGAAAGCAAATATCACTTCATGTACATCCTCAACAGCACAACGGAGATGATAAGTATCCATATCCTCCAAGCAAGAGACGACATAGTAGACACCCCGATACTCTCCACTATCTTCTATGGTGAGTATATCTTTGGCACTCTGTACGATACAGAGTGTAGTAGTATCTCGTGTCTCATCTGTACATATAGCACAGAGTTCATCTTCGCTCATGTTGTGGCACTTTTGGCATCTCTGGACTTGGTTGACTGCTGTCTCTATAGAGTGAGCAAGTTTGATAGCACTAAAGCCATCCTCCATGGTGAGATGATATGCCAATCGTATAGCCGACTTCTTGCCGATACTAGGCAAAGATTGCAATGACTCGACTAAGTTTTCAAATGCCTCTATCTTGTAGCGTTTCAAGACAGCTCATCCTTACTTGACATAATCCACGACTCTAGAGAGTGTCGTTGTCTCTTTGATATACTCTACTACTTTGAGATGCTCTGGGTGCATAGCGTATGCCTTCAAACCCTCTTTGTCGTCAAATGAAGTGATAATACTCAAATCCATAGCTCGCTCACTCTCGTTGAAATTTCTACCCACCTCCATACCACGAAGCGTTGGGACACTATCGAGCAGTGCATTGAGCATATCACTAACTCTATTGATATGCTCCTCTTTGTTCTCTTCTTTGAATTGAAACATGACGATATGTATGATCATTTTTATTCTCCTTTTGTGTTCGATATCCTCATTTGTGGTGGGATGCTCTCACCCTACCTATCTATACATTTTTTATTCGATTTTATCGCTATTATACCCAAGCTATGCAAAAATCAATAAATTTATGGTAAAATTCGCCAAAATATTTCTACGAAATGAGAGTAACAATATGAAAGAATTTGACTATTATGAGATACTAGAGGTCAGCAGAGACTGTAGCGGTGCAGAGCTGAAAAAATCCTACCGTAAACTAGCGATGAAGTATCACCCAGACCGCAATCCAGATGATAAAGCAGCAGAAGAGAAATTTAAACAGATCAATGAAGCGTACCAAGCCCTAAGTGATGATGAGAAGAGATCTATCTATGATAGATATGGCAAAGATGGACTCAACCGCCAAGGCGGTGGCTTCGGTGGTGGAGGTGGTATGGATGATATGATGGATATCTTCAACTCTATGTTTGGCGGTGGTTTCGGTAGAGGTAGTGGTTTTGGTAGAGCCAAAAGAGACCCAAATCAAAAATATACACTCGACTTTGAGATAGAGTTATCATTGGCATTCAATGAAGCGATATTTGGCTGTGAAAAGAAGGTAGATATCAGCTACAAAACAATCTGTGGCGACTGTAAAGGTACAGGAGCCAAAGATGGCAAGATGGAGACTTGTGACTATTGTGGTGGTCAAGGTCAAGTGGTCATGCGTCAAGGACCGATGACATTCGCCCAGACTTGTCCCAAGTGTAAAGGTACAGGCAAAAAGATAGCCCAAAACTGCCCAAGCTGTCGAGGCAAAGGATACAAAACAGTCGATCAAACTATCACTGTCAACATCCCTGCTGGTGTAGATAGTGGCAACCGCTTACGAGTCCAAGGCTATGGCAACGAAGACAAACACGGCTCCAGAGGTGATCTCTATATCACATTTATAGTAGAAGAGGATGAGAACTTCGTGAGAAATGGAAGCGATATCTATATCGAAGTGCCTGTATTTTTCACCCAAGCGATACTCGGTGAAACGATCGCTATACCATCACTTGATGGTCAGCTAGAGCTAGAGCTCAGAGCAGGTACCAAAGATAAAGAGCAGTTTATATTTGAAGATGAAGGTGTCGTCGATGTCCACGGCGGACACAAAGGTCGCCTCATCGCCCAAATCCAACTCAAACTCCCTACCAAACTCAATGACGAACAAAAAGAGCTCCTACTCAAACTCCAAGAGAGTTTCGGCGTAGAGAGTACCCCACACAAGAGTTCACTAGAGAGTGCATTTGATCGCGTGAGAGGTTGGTTCAAATAGAATCTAAAAAATATCTCTCTAGGATGATGCACTCCATCATCCTAGCCCAACCAATCAATATATGGCATATTTCCTCTTTCGTTTGAAGTAGAGTATTTTACCATATTTTTGAGATATTTAGCCATAATCACGCATCCGCGTAGGTCGGGTTCCCCGAACCCGACGGATGATATAAGAAAATTGTGCAGTTTAGGGAAATCTACCCTTTGCAGCACTCAGTAATCATTTGTACGATAGATGGATCTTCTAGTGTGGAAGTGTCTTGGGTGACTGCTTCGCCTTTGGCTATGGATCTGAGGATTCTTCTCATGATTTTACCTGATCTTGTTTTTGGTAAATCTGGTACAAAGACCATATCATCACATAGAGCGATAGCACCGATCTCACTCTTGATAATCCCATTGATCTCTTTGACCATCTCTACCTCTTCGCTTACAGTGTCGTCACTTTTGAGTACTACATATGCGAAGATACCCTCACCTTTGATAGGGTGTGGTTTGCCTACGACAGCGACAGCAGCGACATTTGCATGTTTTTTGATCGCAGCTTCTACCTCTGCTGTACCCATACGGTGACCAGATACATTGATGACATCATCGGTTCTACCTGTGATAGTGATGTAGCCAGCTTCATCTATGATCGCACCATCACCTGTGAAGTAGACAGGTTTACCATCTTTGGTACAGTCCCCAAAATAAGACTTTTCAAATCTCTCAGGATCATTCCAAATAGTACGGATCATACTAGGCCATGGTTTGGTGATACACATGAGACCTTGTTCATCTGGCTTGGCGAGATTGCCATCTTCATCAAGCACTTCTCCTATGATACCTGGGAGTGGGAATGTAGCACATGCAGGTTTGATAGGTGTAGCACCTGGGAGTGGAGATATCATATGACCACCAGTCTCCGTCTGCCAATATGTATCGACGATAGAACATTTTCCACCGCCTATCTCTTCATAATACCACTTCCATGCAGGAGGGTCGATAGGCTCACCAACAGTACCAAGGACTCTGAGTGATGAGAGGTCATATTTTTTCGGCTCATCTTCACCCATTTTGTGTAAAAGTCTGATCGCTGTAGGAGCTGTGTAGAATTGGTTGATCTGATACTCTTCGACCATTCTCCAGCATCTACCAGCATCAGGATAGGTAGGTACACCCTCAAACATTACAGTCGTAGCCCCTGCAGCAAGTGGCCCATAGATAAGATATGTGTGACCAGTAATCCAGCCAATATCAGCCGTACACCAGTAGGTGTCATTGGCTTTGAGGTCAAATACCCACTCCATAGTCATTTGAGCCCAGAGGATATAACCTGCACTTGAGTGCTGTACACCCTTTGGTTTGCCTGTACTTCCTGAAGTATAAAGCAAGAAGAGTGGATGTTCACTCTCTACAGTCACAGGGTTAAACTTGACAGACTCGTTTTTGACAAGTTCATTATACGCGTAGTCACGACCCGGTTCCCAGTGGATATCTTCGCCATTTCTCTCTACGACACAGACAGCCTTGACACATTCGCATCCACTCTCTAGTGCTTTGTCTACAACAGGTTTGAGCATGTATGGTTTGCCTTTTCTGTACGCACCATCCGCTGTCACGACGAGTTTTGCTTCGGCATCTATGATACGATCTCTGAGGGCTTCAGCAGAGAATCCACCAAAGACTACAGAGTGTATCGCACCCAATTTTGCACATGCAAGCATAGTGACGGCAGCTTGAGGTATCATAGGCATGTAGAGGACAACTCTATCGCCTTTTTGGATGTCAAACTGATTTCTGAACATATTGGCTGTTTTGTTCACTTCGTAGTAGAGTTCACGATAAGTCAAGACTTCATGGTCGCCATTATCCCCTTCAAAGATGATAGCAGCTTTGTTCTTTTTATCTTTGAGATGTCGTCCGACACACTGGTGTGCTACATTGAGCTCTCCACCTTCAAACCATTTATAAAATGGCGCTTCATCTTCGTTGAGAACTCTATCAAATGGTCTACTCCAGTTGATCTTTTCTCTTGCATAGTCACCCCAAAATCCCTCATAGTCTTCGTCAGCTTTTGCTCTAAGAGCATAATACTCTTCCATACTTTTGATCGCTGCATTTTCAGAAATGTCAGCATGTGGTTGATAAAGTTCTTTTAACATTTTTTCTCCTATGTGTAATAATGTAACTATTTAACCCATCGTATAGGTTGGATTATGCCAAAACAATTGACATAATCCAACCTACCTTGGGTCATAGCTTTTTACTGTTTTTTATCTTGAGATACATCATAGCAGTCATTACTGCGTCATTGAATGCATCATGTGCTTTGAGTTTTGGCAGTGCCAAATCCTCCAATATTGTATCAAATCTAAGGTCGATATGTCCTTGAGGTATTGCTTCGATTTTTTTGTCATAATAGAGTGCAGATACCTCCTGTTGTCTATTTGGCAGTGTGATACCAAACATTTTTTTGGTATATTTGTTGACCATGGCGACATCAAACTCCAGATAGTAGCCTATCAACCCCCGATTGCCTATATAGTGCAAGAACTGCTCTATGGCTTCTTGGGGTGGTATCGCTTTTTCGAGGTCACAATTGCGTATCTGATGTATAGTGATACTCTCATGTGATATCTCTCCACTAGGCTCTACATAGATATGCATCGCTTGATCTAAGAGTATCTTATCTCCTTTGATTTTAACTGCACCTATGGAGATGATCTCATCTTTTTTGGGGTTGAGTCCTGTCGTTTCACAATCATACACGACAAACTCATCCTTGGCAGGCTCATCAAACAAAAAAGCAAACCTTTCATCTGTGAGCTTCTTGCGGTTCCAGTTGCGTTTGAGTCTTTTAAACATTGTATTCACCCATTTAGCTCACCATAGAGAGGTGAAAGTGGTAACTTACCAATTTTTTAAATCGGTTGACCTCTTTGATAGCATCTTTGAGTAAGTCTCGCTCCATCTTATTCAAATCTCTAGTCGATATGAGGTTGTCCAATGGCATCTGCTTGGCTACTTTCTCTAACTGTGCATGGAGTCTCATTGTGTTGATGACTTCGAGTGCTTCCATCAAGTCAGTGGCATCACTATGACTCATGAAGCCTACATTGGAGAGCTCTTTGATACGCAGGTTGGTATTGGTCGTCAAGATACCATGCTCTAGGGCAAGTGAACGGATACCATGGATGAGTGCAAAGAGTGCACCCTTTTTGATATCTATCTCATTTTTATGATCTTTGTTGGCACTCAAAAATTGTGAAAATATCCCTAGAGGTGACTCAAAACTCTCTATAGAGCGTGCGAAATGTGTCAGTATCATTTTGTCATTCGAGCTTCTCTCTATGAGGTACTCTTTGAGATCACTGTGTAACTTTTGGTTACCTGCTACAGCTGTAGAGTCAAAAAATATCGCCATATCCATCAAGCCATCATAGTTGGGTTCTTCTATCCACCCTTTGATATCTTTTTTGTACTCTGCGGAGTTTTTGCACCACTTTTGGTTGATGATCATGACATTACCTTCACAGCGAGGGAAACCAATAGCATCAAGTGTCTCTATGAAGTTGCATGTATGCTTCTCTACATCCTCAGGCTCAAACCCATCCTCAAATATCAGAGCATTGTCTTGGTCAGTATGGAGCATCTGCTCTGCACGACCTTCACTCCCTAGAAGTATAAGTGCTGATCTCTCTTGCCAAGATTGGGGGAAGAGCATCTCAAAGAGTTTGCTATACATCTTCTTGTTGATCTCTGAGACGAGTTTGGCTATATATCGGCTCTTGACTCCTCGGGAGTGCAGAGTAGCTATCATCGTATGTACTCGCTTAGCCGCGGTGGTGACATCAGCTAAGGTTTTGGCTTTTTGCATCTGTACGACGATGAGATGTGACTGGTTGGAGAAGAAGCTTAGTAAGTCTATAAGCTCCAAGAGTCCGAGATGTCTCCCCTCATCATCTACTATCATGAGATGCTTGATAGTTCGTTCTGTCATCAGAAGTAGTATATTGAAGAGTAGCTCTCCATCTGCTACAGATATGACTGGTTTGGTCTGTATATCGCTGATCTGTTGCAACTCTTCATCTTGAGAGCGGAGGATATAATTTCTAAAATCAGAGTCTGTCACGATACCATAGCCATCACTATTTTCTACTATGAGACAGCTCGCCTGCTTCTCTTGCATACTTTTGAGTGCATCTGTGATACTCATCTCTGGAGGTACTATGCATCCATCATGATATATAGAGTTGTCTACTTTGGCAACCATCAAGTCACTCATGTTGGAGAACTCTCGTCGCTCTTTGATCATATCTATACGCTCTGCTATGGATGAGAAGAAGTACTCTTTGAACTTCGAGTTATTGTTGGCAAGGCTTAAGAAGTTTGCTCTAGGCATCTCATAGCATATAAGCTCTTGCGAGACAGTATAGTCGTAGTCTGAGGCTCGTCCCTCTATAAGCTCTATACCACCAAATATATCATTGGAGTGATAGATATCTATCAATTCATCATCATTAGTGGCTTCGACGCTTCCTTTAATGATCAAGAAAAGTATATCAGTTAAAGACCCACTCTCTATGAGTACAGTATCTTTAGGATAGTAAGCTATCTGTAGAGAGTTCTCTACGAGTGTAAAATCTTGTTTGGTCAGATAGGAAAATGGTGCTTGTTTGGCAACTTTTTCTAGTAGTTCTATCATCTATTGTCCTCTTGCTTGTACAAATTTTATATACAGATAGGCAGGATGGGAGTATCCCACCATCTGTAACAATTGGTGGGATGCTCCCATCCTGCACATCTGTACATTTTTATCGAAGGTGAGATACTCTCACCATCCGAAATGAAACTTAATGTGCTGATGCACCCTCTGCACCGATACCTGTTTGCGAACGGATATCTTGTGCTTCAAATGCTTCGATCTCTTGAGTGGCATCTTCACTCTTATCTGTAATAGAGAGAACCCAAATACCTATAAATGAAACAGTCACTGAGAAGAGTGCTGGATATTTATAAGGGAAGATTGCTTCTTCATTACCAAGTATCTGTACCCATACAATCGGACCCAAGATCACAAGCAATACAGCTGTAGCAAGACCGAGACTCCCACCCCAGACAGCACCACGAGTTGTGAGCTTGCTCCAGAACATAGACAAGAAAAGCACAGGGAAGTTAGCAGACGCTGCGATAGCAAACGCTAGACCTACAACAAACGCAATGTTTTGTTGCTCAAATGCAATACCAAGAATAATAGCGATGATACCCAATACAGTTGTAGCTATTTTAGAAACTTTCATCTCTTTGAGTTCATCTACTTCGCCATGTTTGTTGAATACATTGGCATAGAGGTCATGCGATATAGCCGATGCACCTGCAAGTGTAAGCCCAGAGACAACCGCCAAGATAGTAGCAAATGCAACCGCAGAGATAAAGCCTAAGAAGAAGTTACCACCCACGGCATGTGACAAGTGAATAGCAGCCATGTTTTTACCACCAAGTATCGGTGATCCACCACTAACTGCTTGTTTTGCCAAGTCGAGATACTCTGGATTGTTGAGTACCATGATAATCGCACCAAAACCGATGATGAATGTGAGGATATAGAAGTATCCTATAAATCCAGTCGCAAAAAATACTGATTTTCTCGCCTCTTTTGCATCAGCTACTGTAAAAAATCTCATCAAAATATGTGGCAAACCAGCAGTACCAAACATCAAAGCAATGCCGAGTGATATTGCAGATACAGGATCAGATACGAGTCCACCTGGAGCCATGATCGCTTCGCCTTTAGGGTGTACTTCGATTGCTTTTGCAAACATAGCAGAGAGACTGAAGTCAAAATGACTCATAACTGCCAATGCCATAAATGTAGCACCAGCAAGGAGTAAAGCAGCTTTGATGATCTGTACCCAAGTCGTCGCAAGCATACCACCAAATGTAACATAGAGGATCATCAAAGCACCCACAAGCACAACTGCCAACTCATATGGCAACCCAAAGAGAAGCTGTATCAGTTTTCCAGCTCCAACCATTTGGGCGATAAGATACAAGATCACTGTAGCGATAGAACCAAATGCTGCGAGTGTTCGGATCGGCTTTTGTTTGAGTCTATAGGCTGCAACATCGGCAAATGTATATTTCCCCAAGTTTCTCAATCTCTCAGAGATCAAGAAGAGGATCACAGGCCAACCAACCAAGAAACCGATAGAGTAGATCAAACCATCATATCCAGCCAAGTAGACAAGACCAGAGATCCCGAGGAATGATGCAGCGGACATATAGTCACCTGCTATCGCCATACCGTTTTGTAAACCAGTGATTCCACCACCTGCTGTATAGAAATCTTTGGCTGTTTTGGTTCTCTTGGCTGCCCAGTAAGTGATACCCAGTGTTCCACCCACAAATATCAAAAACATAATAATCGCAGAGATGTTAAGAGGTTGTTTTTGTACTTCACCCTCTATTGTACCTGATGCCATAAGTGTTACGCTTGACAATAGTCCTAATAATATTAATTTTCTCATCGCTATACCTTTACCTCATCTTTGATTTGTTGTGTCAATTTGTCAAATTCACCATTGGCTCTCTTGACATAGATACCTGCTAATGCAAATGCTATGATGATAATAGCGATACCGATAGGTATACCAACAGTCATCACTCCACCGCCTATCTTCGCACCAAGCAACGATGGATCGAATGCAATGACAAGGATAAATGCATAGTATACTACCAACATAATGATAGATAGCGTCCATGCAAACTTATTTCTTTTGCTTACTAACTCTTGATATTTAGGATTATTTCTAATCTGTTCAATCATATCTTGTCTCATATTTGTTCCTTTTAAAAGTTATAGTTTATAATAAATCTATACTCATCCCAACTAAATGGCTCATCATTTTTATATCCAAAATCTTCAGGGAAGTTGGCTCTAAATCGAAGATTGAGACCATCTACTTGTGCTACTTTGTATTTGATATCAAACCCAGACTCTTTAGCTGTCCAAGATCTCCCATTGAGATAAGTATTGTCTGCACCTACATCAAAGCTTGTGTAGTATACTGATGCACTCGCACCATAATCAGTCAATTTGTAAGTTGCAGCTACTTTAAACGCAGTCGTATCAGCCAAGAACTGATGTCTCGTCACCATACCTTGTGTGAATGCTGGCATACCACCCCAAGGAGTGAGGATACCACCATTTGTCACTGTGTCATTGTTGCTATCAGTGGTAGAGTAGGCAGCATAAGCACTGAAGTCACCAAATAGAGCTGTGATTTTGGCAGCGAGGTAGTTACTATCTACTTTCCCTGCAAGTGCATCACCCATGTCTGATTCGTTGATATATTGAGCTGAGAGTTTGATCTTGGCTGCATCCATATCCATAGTGTAATCTGCTTGAAGATAAAGAGCGTTGAGAATATCCCATGCTATATAGTCCCATGCTTGGAGTTTGAGTCCACTATTACTATAGATAGCTGCAAGTGCTGTGACACCATCTGTCTCATTGTCTACGAAGTTGCCATCTGCATCACTATCACCAAGAGCTATACTCCCCATGTTAGTAAAGTCACCATTCGTACCGAGCTTGTATCCGAGACCATAACCACTCTGGAGGGATAGCATGCTTGGTGCACCATAGACATTACCAAATGTACCGACAGTCTCACTGATAACATGTGCGAGTATGAGTGTTGTGTTTTCGATATCTGTGTTGCTCAATACTGCTGCTTCAAAGAGGTTTGGTAACATTCTCGCATCATCTGCACCCGCTAGTGGTGTATCGAGTCTCTGACGACCCACTTTGAGGTTTGTATTGTTCATTTTGAAGTTGACATAGAGTTGTCCTATGAAGCCATAGTTGTCAAAACCATCACCATAAAGCGATGGATCATAACTAGCAGACCCTGCAACTTTTGCATCTTCTGAATGGATATCAAATCCATAAGTACCATAAGCAGCTATAGCAGCCGTAAATCCATGATACTCGGGTGTCATATAACCTATATAACCACCTGTTGCCAATGAGCTACGGTTGTTATTGATGCTTCCATCATATGTCCTATCTATATAGAAAGTACGAGATTGTCCAAATATATCTCCCCAATCCTTCTCTACCTCTACCACTTCTGCTTTTGGTGGTAGAGTTGTATTGCCTGCCAACAGCATACTCGATGCCATAGCCGCTATCAAACTTAACCTTACTACTTTCATTACTACTCCTTATTTTATTCATTTAGGTACATTTCAATAACCTACACTTTATAATCATAAAATTCCTATATAGCATTAACATAGCATGCGTAAAATTTCTACAAGAGTATATGAAAAAGAGAGAAAAATGTATAAAAAAGTAACATAGCAGTAAGAGAGATCGGGCAAATTAGCATGGTGTAGTTCACTTTTTACTGCATAGTCTTGGTTCAACTGAATTTTAGCAAGTTTTTGGTAAAATGCGATTTCCAAAATTCTTGCTCAAAGTTTGGATGGTTGATTCATAGAGTATATAGATTGTATGAAAAACTAAAACAATGGGCTATCAAACCAAAAGGAAACAGATGAATTGTTATGAAACACTTTTTGTAGTGAAACCAACACTTACAGAAGAAGAGATCAAAGCACAGATAGAAAAAGTCAAAGCTGTACTTGAGAAAGAGGGCACAGAGCTTTTAGCAACAAATGACATGGGTATGAGAAAACTCGCTTATCCAGTACAAAAAAACAATAGAGGCTACTATACAGTACTCTTTTATAAAGCATCTGGTAATGCTATTTCAGAAGTAGAGAGAAATCTCAGGATCAATGAAGAAGTTATCAAATTTTTGACTATCAAATATAGTAATACTAAAGAGATAGCACAATTTAATAAGCAAGTAGAGAGTGCAAACAAGAATGTTGCCACTCAAGGAGAAACTCCAGCGACTGCACCTGCCAAAGAAGCACCTGCCAAAGAAGTATCTACTGAAGAAGCACCTGCTGAGTCAACTCCAGCAGAAGAGACACAAGCCTCAACAGAAGCATAACAAAAACTCAGGAGTAACCTTATGTATAATAAAGTAGTATTGATGGGTAACCTCACAAGAGATGTCGAGATCAGATATTCTCAAAGTGGAAGTGCTATCGGCAACACTGGTATCGCAGTCAACAGAAAATGGAAATCCCAGACAGGTGAAGCTAAAGAAGAGGTAATGTTCGTAGATCTTACGCTCTTTGGTCGCACAGCTGAAATAGCCAATCAATACTTGCGTAAGGGTAGCAAAGTTTTAGTCGATGGACGGTTGAACTTAGATCAGTGGACTGCACAAGATGGCACAAAGAGAAGCAAGCATACAGTCATAGTAGAGAATTTACAGATGATTGGCAATAGAGATGATGCACAAAATAGCAACTCTACATACAACCAATCAAATGGCTCAAGCTATAACAACCAAAACCAACCTAGTCAAAATAACCAACCATACAATGCTCCACAGCAAGGATATGGCAACGGTGGTGGGCAACAACAAGGATATGGTAGCGGACAACAACCAACACCTGCTCAGCCTCAGCGTCCTACACAACAAGAGCCTACACATGATATCCCATCTATAGATATCAGTGAAGACGAAATACCATTTTAGGAGTAAATTATGGCAGAAAGAAGAAAATTTAAAAAAAGATATTGTAAATATTGTGAAGCAAAAGTAGATTACATAGATTACAAAGATATTGCTATGTTCAAGTTCTCTCTAAGCGAAAGATTTAAAATCATGCCTAGAAGATTGACAGGTAACTGTAAAAAACACCAAGAGATGGTGACAGTCGCTATCAAAAGAGCAAGACAAGCAGCACTCATTCCATATATCGTAGATAGAAAGAATGTAGTAGAAAACCCATTTGAGTTTATCAAATAGTTATCCCCTCACAGAGTGTTGCTTCGGCTTCGCTCTAACCCCTCACTTTAAGTTATAGGGTGGAAGTATTCCACCATCTGTAATAATTGGTGGGATTCTCCCACCCTACAACCCAAAAATCTAATCACAGAGAAAGATTAATTGAACTCTCTCTCACGAATTGCTAAATAGTTTGCAACACCTTGGGCGATACCTCTTGCGATGCGATCTTGATATTTTGCACTAAAGAGCCGCTTTCTCTCAGTAGGATTTGTGATATATCCAACTTCTACCAATATAGAAGGCATTTGTGCACCCACAAGTACCCAGAATGGAGCTGGCTTGACTCCACCATCTTTGACTCCTCTGTATCTACCTCGAAGTTTTTTTAATATATTTTTTTGGACATCAATAGCAAGCTTGTGCGACAACTCTATCTTTGGACCTGAAAGGACAGCTTCCAATATGACATTTTTGCTCAGACGATCATTTTTATTTAAGACAACGCTATTTTCTTTGGCAGCTATCCTCATAGATTTGGCACTTCTTGTTGTCTGAAGAAAATAGGTCTCTATCCCATGCACTTTACGAAATCGCCTCCTATTAGCTATCGCATTAGCGTGAATAGAGACGAAGATATCTGCTTTATATCTATTGGCTAGTTTTGTTCTATTTTTTAATTTAATGAAACGATCATCAGAACGAGTCATTTTTACACTGTATCCTTTCTTTTTAAGATATCGCTTAACCCGCTTGGCGATCTGCAATACTACAGTTTTCTCATAATAACGCCTAGAACCTATAGCACCACTATCATGACCACCATGACCAGGATCGACAACTATAGTATATCCTCTTTTCGATCGAAGTGCAGAGCTAGATTTCGTTGATTGTCCAAAGATGGAGGAGAATATAGAACGCTTCTCTACTCTCTGGACTGGCTGGGGTGTACTAAGTTTGATTGGAACAATATCATTATCTTCAAAGTTGTTGTTATCTGCGACTCTTCTCTTCTTCTTATGCTTCCTTGTTATTTGGGAGATAGTAGGTAAGTAACTACTCCTTTTAGGCAATGATATCACATAAATACTCCGTGAAGACATAGGCTGAAATGCCCTACTTCTATAAGGATAATTCGTCTCTATCACTATATGGATTGCATTACCTCTGCGTTGTGTAATACGGAAAGATTTGACACCATTGGCAAAGAGTCCTGAAGCGATACTATTATTTTTTAATGAAGCTTTTTTGATATCTACTACGACCCTTGGGGGATTGCTAAGAGTCTTCTTATGTATATTTTTAGGATTTACAAATGAAGAGAAGTGTAGCTGCAGCTGATGGTGCCTGATCTCTGCTCTCGTAAGTGTATTGATACTATACCCAAGAGTTGTGAAAAAAATTACAAAAGATAGCGATAAAAATATTTGCTTCAAAGCGATTACTTTTCACCATGGACTAATATATTTAAAAGCTCTTTAACAGTGATAATCTTGTCGAGTCTATAACCATTGGAACCTGTAAAAAAGAGTCCCGACTCTCTCTTCCCATCATAAGCATCACTCAATCTATCTGCTATACAATACCCAACTGCCCTCGCCTCTTCACCCCGATTGCAGGGAGCTACACAGTTGGAAATACATGCTATCTTGGGAGCTGTTTTCTCCTCTATCATCGTTTGCAAGTTTGTCCGCACACCCCTTGCAGGATAGCCCACTGGTGATTTGAGTAACTTGATATCTTCCTCTTTTGCATCCAAAATCACTTGTTTGAAGTTTTCGTGTGCATCGCACTCTACCGTACCTATAAACCGTGTACCCATCTGTACAGCATCAGCACCTAGCTCCATCATATGGATAATATCATCATGATCCCATACTCCACCTGCTGCAATGACAGGGATATCTCCCCACTTTTTCGCCTCTTCTACGACAGGAGGGAGTATCACTTCGAGCTGGTTCTCTGGCAAGAAGCAATCCTCATATTTGAAACCTTGATGTCCACCACTCAATGGACCCTCAACGATGACTGCATCGGGCAATCTATTGTGTGTTTTCTTCCATCTTCTACATAAAATTCTCAAAGCTTTCGCTGTAGAGACGATAGGTATCAAGGCAACTTCAGGAAAATCTTTGGCTGCTTCGGGCATAGTAAGTGGCAGACCTGCACCTGTGATGATCATATCTGCACCTGCTTCACAGGCATCTTTGACGATACGATCATAATCAACCGAAGCATAGAGGACATTACAAGCGAGTGGCTTATCTCCACACACTTCTCTCGCTCTTTGAAATATCGCGTGAAGCCCCTGAGCAGAGTAGAAATTTTTTGCTTCAGAGGGTCGCATGTCTTTGAGTAGTTTTGTAGCAAATTCACGATGGTTATAGACACCTGTACCTACAGAACTGATGACACCCAAAGCCCCCTCACTGCTCACTGCCCCTGCTAGCTTATCCCAAGAGATACCTACACCCATACCACCTTGAATAATAGGTATCTCTATCGTATGTTTGCCGATTTTAAAAGGCTTAAATGACATATTATTGGACCCTCACTTTTGCAAATTTTCTTTTTCCTACTTGCAAGATATACTCTCCTGCACTCAATTTCATCTGCTCATCTGCAACTTTCTCTTGATCAATGCGAACAGCACCCTGTTTGATATCTCTTCTGGCTTGTGATGTAGAGGGCTCAATACTTACTTCTACCAATGCTTTACATATCCAAATGCCCGCTTCTAGCTCATACTCTTGGATATCGCTAGGTAATTTATTGGCTTTGAATACATTATCAAACTCTTCTTTAGCTAAAGTAGCAGACTCTTCATTATAAAAGCGTGCAGTTATCTCTAAAGCGAGATTTTCTTTGGCTATTTTTGGGTGAAGTGTTCCATTTGAAACACTCTCTTTCAACTTTGCGATAGTTTCCAATGATTTTGCACTCAAAAGCTCATAATAACGCCACATCAAATCATCAGAGATAGAGAGTACTTTTGCGTAGATATCTTTGGCTGGTTCAGTGATACCGATGAAGTTTCCGAGAGATTTACTCATCTTTTGTACCCCATCGAGTCCCTCTAAGATAGGCATCATAAGGATCGCTTGCTCCTTGCCCACTTCGTATGATCGCTGGAGCTGTCTCCCCATCAAGAGGTTGAACTTTTGATCTGTTCCACCTAGCTCTATGTCGCTTTTCAACTCTACACTATCATAACCTTGGAGAAGAGGATAGAGAAACTCTGAGATAGAGATATTTTGACCAGATTTATATCGCTTTTCAAAATCATCTCGCTCAAGCATCCTAGCGACACTAAAAAGTGTGGTAAGCTCGACAAGACCATCAGCACCAAGAGCATCAAGCCAAGTTGAGTTGAATACCACTTCTGTCATCTTGGGGTCAAGCACTTTGAATACTTGCTCTTGATAACTTTTGGCATTCTCTAGCACTGTATCTCTATCGAGTCTCTTGCGTGTTTCACTCTTGCCTGTAGGGTCACCTATCATAGCAGTAAAGTCACCAATGAGGAGCTGTATATCCCCTCCATATTTTTGGAAAGTTGCAAGTTTTTGCAACAAGACAGTATGCCCTAGATGCAGATCAGCAGCAGTAGGATCAAAACCTACTTTGACTTTATATCTCTTGCCCTCATTGAGATATGCAAGAACTAGTTTCTCTATCCGTTCATCATCTATGATCTCTGCTGTACCTCTGCTTATCTCATCCATTGCCTGTTGTATCATTCCAATTTTACCTTTTTACTATTTATTATATGCGTCATCTAGCGAGATTATATCTACTAGCTTAAACTTGCGTGCTATCTGCTCTTGTAAAACGCTCTTTTTCGTCTCTAAACTCTCTACTTCTATTTGACAATACTCTGCTGTCTCACTACTCTTGATCCCCAACTCAATACTAGTGACATTGAGATCCATCAGTGAGAGCTTGTTCAACAAATCTGCTAAAACACCTTTACGGTTGTAGAGGCTAATGATAAGTCGATATCTTGCCATCTTTTTATCTTTCCAAGCTACATAGAGCATCTGTTCATGATTATGAATCATACTGTATGCATTACTACACAATTTATGGTGTATGATAGCTTTGTTATCCTTATAGAAAGCAACTATCTCATCACCAACTTTTGGATGACAGCAGTAGTCAAACTCTACACCATCAAATGGTCTATTGGCATAGAAGACAAAATGATCTATCTCTTTAATGATAGGTTTCTTGTATCCCTTCTTGAAAAG
The DNA here is from genome assembly GCA_965544395.1 of uncultured bacterium. Taxonomy (GTDB): domain Bacteria; phylum Campylobacterota; class Campylobacteria; order Campylobacterales; family Sulfurovaceae; genus SZUA-451. Next base: position 17,436 of record CBEUND010000002.1, read on the forward strand.
TTCCCAAAATCGCACCTGCTTTTCGCCTAGATAGTTGGAGATCTGATGGATCGCCTCTTTATAAAAATCCAAATGTGTAGGAAGCTTATAGATATTGTTTCCTATACTCAAGTCACCCAAGATATTTTTGATCTCATCCGAATTATGGTTAAATAGTGTCGCAAGTATATTATACGCACTGAGTTCATCACTCTCTTTGAGTCGTGATCTACAACTACTTCGTATACCATCTTTTGCTTTGGATGTCTTGACTGTATCGACCCAAGAGCAGTGCAGACGCGGTTGCCCCTCTGTGATAATATTGACGATATCGCCATTTTTCAAGATAGTAAGCAGAGAAGATTTATTTTTGTTGATCATCGCTGCAGTTGCCATCTTGCCTATCTCTGAGTGTATCGCAAAAGCAAAATCAAGTGCGAGAGAGTTTTTAGGGAGGGTATAGTAGTCACCTTTCGGAGAGAATACTGCTATATCTTCACTAAAGAGATCACTTTTGGCTAATTCATAGAACTCCTCCACTGATTTACTCTGATAGTTGAGTCCTTCAAGCCAATCTAACTGTACCTGTCTATTTCCCTCTTTATATTTCCAGTGAGCAGCTATCCCATACTCTGCCAAGTTGTGCATCTCATCTGTTCTGATTTGTGCCTCTACTATACCCTCTTCATTAAAAAGTGTCGAATGTATGGTTTGATAGCCATTCTCTTTGGGCAGTGCTACATAGTCTTTGAAGCGAGATATCAAAGGGGTAAATTCCAAATGAAGCAAACCTAATATACGATAACAATCTATAGGCTCTTTGACAATAATACGAATCGCCAAAAGATCTAACACTTCCTCTATACTCACACCTTTTCGATGCATCTTGAGATATATGGAGTAGTAGTGCTTGACGCGTCCCACTATCCTGAAAGTCTCACGATGGAAGCCATTGTGATAGAGTATGCTTGTTACTTTTTGCATAAATGCATTGAGACGAATTTGTAGGTTTTGGTTATTGGCTGTGATATAGTCATCTATCTGTGCATAATCTTTGGGATAGATATAGTAGAAACTCAAATCTTCGAGAGCATTTTTGAGACGAGCGATACCCAAACGGTGAGCTATAGGAGCATAAACGACCAGTGTCTCTTCTGCAATTCTTTTCTGTTTCTCTGCAGAGAGAGCCTTAAGCGTCATCATATTATGAAGTCTATCACACAATTTTATCACCAATACTCGCACATCTTTGATAGATGCTATAAGCATCTTGCGAAAAGTCAAAGCAGAGTTAATCAATCTATCACCTGAGCCTGATGGGATGAGCTTCTCATCTCGTATCTGTACAATCTTGGTCAAACCACCGACAATATGAGCCACATCATGCCCAAACATATCTTCAATATCTTCTAAAGTATAAGAAGTGTCTTCGACAACATCATGGAGTAGTGCAGCAGCCACCATAGTATCTTCTTCACTTATGAGAGCAGTGATGGCAGCTACAAGTATTGGATGGATGATATAGGGTTCTCCACTCTTTCGTTTTTGCCCTTCATGTGCCTCTATCGCAAGGTCATATGCTTGTTCAACGAGTTGGGAAGGAGGAGATAGAGTCTCAAAAAGTAGTGCTTTGGCTTCTACTACTGTATGGATCTCTTCTACTCTCTTTAAAAAAGAATCCACAACAGTTTAGCTCTCTAATTGTACTGTTATTTTACCTTCAGCGATTTCGTGAAGTGCAATATCTGTATATTTGACTTTTCTCATGTCGAGTTCTATAAGAGGCTGTACACCTTTTGCAAGCTGTTCGGCTCTTTTACCTACAGCATTCGCAAGAAGATATCTATCAAAATTTACATTTTTTAGTGCCTGTGCTGTTATTTGTTCTGTTCTCATCTATTTTTCCTTATTATTAAACTTATTTGGATGAAATTTTGACTTCATCTCTATATCTGTGGTTTTATCTTATTTAACGATAGAACAACAGCTCAAATCACCTTGTATGATAGATAGTAAGTTTCCTTTTTGAAACATATTACATACAATTATCGGCAATTGGTTCTCTTTTGCAAGTGCTATAGATGTATCATCCATTACTTTGATGTGATCTTCAAGTGCTTGATCATAAGTAAGCGAATCTAACTTCACTGCATCATCAAACTTATGTGGATCTTTGTCATAAACACCATCTACTTTAGTCGCTTTGATGATCATATCTGCATTGATCTCTGATGCTCTGAGTGTCGCTGCTGTATCGGTAGTAAAAAATGGATTTCCAGTACCACCAGCGAAGACAACTACTCTGCCTTTTTCTAAGTGTCTTCTCGCTCTTCTGACGATAAAAGACTCTCCAACCTCTTTGAGATCTATAGCAGACTGCAAACGAGCCTCTAGCCCTATGTGTTCGAGTGCTTCTTGGATCGCTACACCATTGATCACTGTAGCGAGCATACCCATATAGTCACCACTCGTACGGCTGATGACACCACCTTTGGCAGCACTCATTCCACGGATGATGTTACCACCACCGACAACGATACCGACCTCTATACCAGCATCCACCAACTCTTTAATCTCATCAACAATATATTTCACAATTTCGGTCTCTATACCAAACCCATCATCACCTGCGAGTGCTTCACCAGAAAACTTGACCAAAACTCTTTTTGTCACAGAACTATTTGTCATTTAATGCACCTCCAAAATATCCGCGATTATATCCAAAAGTCAATAAGAGAGGGGTTAATATAGAGGAGAGAAGAGTACAAAGTAAAAAGTAAGATTTTGAGTTTTGATGATGGAGTTATCTACCCAAAATCTTGACAATCTAGCTATTGTGTACTATAAATATGCACAATATATAGAAACATAAGGAGGGTATTATGCAAGTGGTGAACTTCACAGAGGCTCGTAATAATCTAAAATCACTCTTTGATGATGTCTATCACAACTACGAAGATGTGATAGACAACCGAAAATTGTAATATATAAGCTCAACTCCCCTTGAATGCTTTGATATAGACTCTCTTGGGTGCGGGGTAGCCCTCTATGGTTTTGTTCTCGTCGTCTGGATCAAGAAAATGATCTAAGCTTTGGGAGTCTATCCACTCTGTTTTTCTCTGTTCATCTAACTCTGTTTTTTTGATAGCAAGTACCTCTACACTCTCAAATCCTGCACGGTAGCACCAGTTTTTGAGGGCATTGACTGTAGGGATGAAGTAGATATTTGGGATCTTGGAGTATCGCTCTCTTGGAGTGAGAGATATCTCCTCTTCGCCATCTATCATAAAGGTATCGAGTATTAGCTCTCCACCTTTGTTGAGTCCCTTGTAGAGGGATTTGAGCATGGCTACAGGGTCACTACGGTGGTAGAGGACTCCTAAGCAGAAGAGTATATCAAACTTATGTTCATAATACTCTACATGCTCTACACCCAAAAGCTCATAGACTATCTCACTCTTGAGGAAGTGGTTGACAAACTGAAACTGTGAATAGGTGATAGCAGAGGGGTCAAATCCTACAAGTTTTTTGGGATTTTGGGCTTGCATCCTGAAGAGATAGTAGCCGTTGTTACAGCCGATATCACCTACTATTTTGTCTCGTAGATCAAAATGTGGTTCTAAGAGATTGTACTTGATAAAGCTCTGCCACTCACTATCTATAAAAGTGTCAGATATTTTGAAAGGACCCTTTCTCCACGGCTTGAGTCTTTGTGCAGCTTGGAGTATCGATGCCTCTTGCTCGGGTGATATATGAGTAAACTCTACTGCTACGACATCATCCAAACTTTGAGACTCTATCTCCAACGCATCAGGAAGTGTTGCGATGGCTTCTTGGAGGGGCTTTATATTTTTCCAAGTGAGCCACTTGCGTCGCTCTTGGCGTAATTTTTGAAGATCCAAATGCTTACTTTACTATAGCTTTTTTGATCACTTGTTTGAAGAGTGGTCTATCTCCTGGTTGAGAAGTAGAGACACTCTCTATCTTGCGAACGACATTTTTGCCTTTGATCACTTCACCAAAGATAGTATACCCACCATTGAGATGTGGTGTCACTGCTGTAGTGATAAAAAATTGGCTTCCGTTTGTATTGGGACCTCTATTTGCCATCGCCAACAAAAATGGTCTATCAAAGACTACATTGGGTGCATATTCGTTGTCAAAATCTTTGTGCCAGATAGATTCACCACCCATACCTGTACCATCAGGATCTCCACCTTGGATCATAAATCCTTTGATGACTCTATGAAATATGACACCGTCATAGTAGCCATTTTTACTATGTGTGACAAAGTTCTCTACCGCTTTGGGAGCTACTTTTGGAAACATTTTGAGTGTGATATCTCCTTGATTTGTCTTGAGTACTACGATACTATTTTTTGTATCTGCTGCACCACTCTCTACTGCCATAAATCCGAGGAATAGTATCCCCAATAATACTCTCTTTAGCATAATCCACTCTCACATTTATCAATTTCGAGGAGTTCTAAAACTCTCTCAAAGAAATCTCCATCCCTGCGATGGATACCATCTTGAAACTCTACATAGATTGCTTGAAGATCTGGTCTGTCATTGGATATCTTCTCAAAGATAAATGGTGCCAAACCTGTCTCTTCTTTGGCTTGGTCTATCGCTGCTACTATCTCTTTTTTGAGATCAAGAGAGTCGCCAAATATCAAACTCAATGCTTCGTACCGCTCTTCCATTCGCACACTTGCGACTATCTTTTTACATTTTTCCATATATTTCACCTTGCATAATGTATTGAACGAGACTCTCTGATCACGCTCACTTTGATTTCTCCAGGGTATTGTACCCTATCTTCTATATCTTTTGCAATATCTCTGCTCAATATTGTAGCTTCATTGTCACTTATCTTGCCTGCATCTACGATGATACGAATCTCTCTACCTGCATTGATCGCATAGGCTCTCTCTACACCATCTTTGCTTGTGGCGATATCTTCTACCTCTTTGACTCGCTTGGTGAAGCTCTCTAATACTTCTCGTCTAGCCCCTGGTCTCGCAGCAGAGAGTACATCCGCTGCACATACAGCAGCACTCTCTACACTATCAGGCTCTTGGTGACCATGGTGAGCATAGATTGCATTGATGACCGTCGGGTGTTCCCCATGTTTTTTACACAAATCTGCACCTATATCTACATGCGAACCACCGAAATCTTGCGTCAATGCCTTGCCTATATCGTGGAGTAGCCCTGCACGAAGAGCCAGCTTCTCATCTCCACCTAGCTCTGCAGCGATAGTTGAAGCGAGTCGTGCCACCTCTAGGGTATGAGCAAGAGCATTTTGTCCATAGCTAGCTCTATATTTCATCCTTCCTAGAAGCTTGACTAACTCGTCATGCATAGGGAAAATCCCCAAATCTATGAGTATATTTTCACCCTCTTCATAGACTTTTTGCTCGAACTCTTTCTCTACTTTTTCATGCACTTCCTCTATACGACCTGGATGTATCCTGCCATCTTCTACCAAAAGCTCTACAACTCTCGTCGCTATAGCCCTACGGTAGAGGTTAAATGAGCTGATCAGTATCACACCAGGTGTCTCATCTATGACGATATCCACACCCAAGAGCATCTCAAGGGCTTTGATATTGCGTCCCTCTTTGCCTATAATGCGTCCTTTATGCTCATCACTAGGAAGAGTGACTAGATTAATGAGCCGCTCCCCAGCAAATTCCCCTGCATATCTCGTCGTCGCTTGTGCCAAGATATAGTTTGCTTTTTTCTCCGCTTCCTCTTTTGCTTTTTTCTCGTACTTTCTCACAATAGAGGCTATATCTGCTTGAGATTTGACCTCCACTTGTTCCAATAGCTGAGCTTTTGCCTCCTCTTGGGTCATAGAAGCAATCCGCTCTGTTTTTTTAATTAATCGGTCGATTTGGGCAAGCTTTTTTCTCTCCAAACCTTCCAAAACTTTACTCTTTTGCGTGACTCTATATTGCAATTTTTTGAGTTTGTCTTCTTCTCTTTGAAGCTCCTTTCTCTCCAATATAAGATCTCTATTGCGTCTTTCCACCTCTTGAATACGGAGTTGAAAACTCTTTTCAAGTTCCAATTCATTCTCTTTGATCGCTACTTTTGCTTCTTGAAGCATTCGTTGCGATTCATTCTCTATTGCCTTAGCTTTTGCTTTGGCTTCGAGCTTCATATATTTAAACTTCTTGCTATTGCTACTCTTTAGCCAAAAATATGTAAGGCTTGCCGCAGCTGCAGCAGAAAGCAAGCCTGTACTTACTGTAAATAACATCTTTGCTCCTTCTCTTAAGAGAGAGCGTAGCTTTATTATCATATTTTCATGATTGCGGTTTTATACCTCAAATCCTTTGATGCAATGCATCAGTTATGTCTATATTTCATTATAAAAATACTCTCTACTCTTAACTGAGTATCTTTTCGGGTGTGATGATGATATCGGCTCGTACATCGTAGTGGTCAGTGACTATCTGTTTTGAGAAAATCAAAACACGCGAAATAAATACTACTCTTTTTATATTTTTTTGTTCTCGTTCAAAAAATCTATCATACATGCCCTTACCAAAGCCAATGCGTCGTAGTGTTGCATCAGTACCAACCATAGGGACGATAGATAGATCAATCGTTTTTTTTCTATATTGTTTAGAATATTTAGGTTCTCTTACGCCAAACTTCTTTTTCATTAATGGCAATCTGTATTTTACCAATCTAAAACTTTCACCTTCCATAAACGGAACAAAGAGTTCCCGCTTTTGCCTTCTGAGCTTTTGAATCAAGGGGTCAATATTTACTTCTAAATCCAAAGGAGTATAGAGCATAATATTTTTAGCTTTTGATACTTTTATGAGTTGATAGAGTTGTTTTATTATATACTTATCTTTGATGTAAGATTGTCTATATTGGGCTTTTTTCAGTCTCTTAAGAGCATTTTCTCTAAATTGTTTTTTATTCATATCCTAATCTACCTCACTAAAAGTACCATTTGGATATAATCTCCAAATTTTGCTTAAAGGTCTATTTGTGAAAATCTCTACATCTATTTTTCTTCTCTTTATTACTCTTTTATTTACCGCTTGTAATGAAAATAAGAAAAAGATAGTAGATGCTTCATTGACTCCTATAAAGAGTAATACACCAGTGATTATAAGAGATAAAAAGCCTCTATCTCCCAAAGAGGATCCCCACAAATATCTCTTGAGTGATATAGATGCGAAAGATCTTAATGTGACACTCAAAGAGCAAAAACTCTCTATTGATGGAGTCAAAAAGCCTATAGTCCTGTTCAACTTTTTTGCTCCTTGGTCAGCTCCATGTAGAGCAGAGTTGCCTCAGCTAGACTTTTTGCAAAAAAAATACAAAAAAAATCTTTTTGTATTGGGTATTGTAGTAGATGAGAAACAAGACAAAACAGAGTTTCGATATCTCATGAGAAAACTTAAGATCAAATACTATCTCTCAATATCCGAAAAAAATCAACGCTTCATTACTGCGATGAAGAGATCACTAAAATTGGCAGATAACTTCCCTATCCCTCTTTCTGTACTCTATATCAATGGAGTATATCATCGTCTCTATGAAGGTGCTATGCCTAGAGAGATGTTAGAGTATGAAGTAAAACAAGCAATTCAAAAAATATAAGGAAAAAAATGTTAGGTTTTTTAAAAAAAGCACTTGGTAAAACAACTGAAGCGATACATGATGTCGCACCAAAGAAGAAAAAAAAGATATCAAAAGATGAATTTGAGGATATACTGCTAGAGTCAGATGTACAGTATGAACTTGTAGAACAACTCTTAGAGGGATTATCCGATACGATTACGAGAATCCAAGCATTCAACTCTCTTATCTCTCTCTTTCAATACAAAGTCGATTTCAAAGAGAGTGACACAAAGCCATTTGTAGAGATGATCATAGGTGTCAATGGTGCAGGAAAGACAACTACCATATCGAAGCTAGCGTACCACTACCAGCAGAGTGGAAAGAGTGTAATTCTAGGTGCGGGAGATACATTTAGAGCTGCTGCCATAGAGCAGCTCACTCGATGGGCAGCCAAGCTCGATATCCCTATCGTAGCGACACAACAAGGGCATGATCCTTCAGCCGTAGTCTATGATACTCTATCATCAGCTCAAGCGAAGAGTATCGATAATGTCATTATCGATACAGCAGGAAGATTGCACACACAGACCAACCTCGGTGAAGAACTCAAAAAGATGATCCGTGTAGCAAGCAAGGCTCTCTTGGAAGCACCCCATAGAAAGCTACTTATACTTGATGGAACACAAGGGAGTTCTTCTATCAATCAAGCCAAGGCTTTTGATGATATGATCGGTATAGATGGGATTATCATTACCAAGCTAGATGGCACAGCCAAAGGTGGATCTGTACTCTCAATCGCATCAGAACTCAAGATGCCTATCCTCTATATAGGCATAGGAGAACAACCAAAAGACTTGATACGATTCAAGGCCAATGACTATATCAATACGATACTTGATGAAATTTTTGTTTAAGAGTATTGATTGGATTTTAAATAATTTTTGATGGATTTGTTGAGTCGATCCATCTCATCTTGATACTCATTAGTATAGTTGGCTAAAAGAGATTGGTTGTTATAGATGAAGAGTTTATATATCTCATCAACTTTATTATACATATCTTCTGCACCAATTGTGCCTGCCAACCCTTTCATATCCAAACAGAGCATTTTAATCTGTTCATAGCGATGCTCTTCTAAGAGTCTTTCAAAGAGATCACTACTCTCTCCATAGGTGTTATAGAACTCAGAGAGCAACTCCATATAGAGTGCTTCATTGCCATTAGAGTGTTTGATGCCCTCTTCGATATTGATACCATCTATAAAAGCTGAATCATCGGGTTCTACTTTGATACTATTTTCTTGATTTGTCATAGGCTGCAAATAGAGATCAAAAATTGTATAGAGCTTCCCTATATTGAGTGGCTTTTCTAAAAATGCATTGATACCTAAGTTAAACATTTTATGGACTTCACTCTCTAGCACCAATGCTGTGAAAGCAACAATCGGAAGATCATTAAATGCACCTGTATCTCTGATCTGCTTTGTTGCAGTATACCCATCCATAACAGGCATATTGATATCCATCAATACGAGATCAAAGGTCTTTTTACCCCTCGTGATCTCCATCACAGCCTCTTCACCATTATTAGCTAACGAGATATCTATACCAGAGCTATTAAGAACTGTAGTCAAAACTTTTTGATTGATGAGATTATCTTCTACTATCAATATCTTATTGCCTGAGAAATAAGAGAAATCCTCTTTTGTGATACCCTTTCTCTCCTCTATATTACCCCTATATGTCTTGGCAAACTCTTCATTCTCTTCCTCCATATCATCTGGTTTTCTATCTTTGACATTCAACTTATAGAGATCGATAATCAATTCAAAAACTCTCTCTTGGTTGAGAGGTTTTTTTATACTGCTATCAACGATAGCAAAGATATTTTTTGTATCCTTCAAGAGCGATGCCACGGATATAATCTTCACATCTCTTCCTCTTTTGATTTCAGTTAGATACTCAATCACTTCTACATTAAATAGCGCATGATCTAAGATGACAATATCATATTCGACCATACAAGGCATTTGCTTGAGAAACTCCCATTTGGAAAGGACACGCACATCATGTTTGAAGTATGCAAACATCTTTTTAATAGCAAGTGCTGAGTTGTAACTACTATCAACTATGAAAACTTTTTTTGTTGTGAGGATTTTCTCTGGTAATCTATATCTCCTACGATTTGCTGGATCTGAGACTTGAAGCGGGAGTATGATAGTATAAGTACTCCCCTTACCTACGGAACTCTCTACCAAAAGCTCACCATGCATAAGTCCGACAAGCTCATTTGCTACGAAATTTCCAAGCCCTGAATACTCCTCTGTCTCTTCGTTATATCGAGGCTCAAATATCGTATCTATTTTATCTTCTTGGATTCCTACACCTGTATCAGTGATCCGAAACTGTAGTTCTGTCTTCTCTTCAAAAGTTTTGAACATAGATACTGCGAGTTTCACTTCACCCTGAAGTGTTTGCGTTATTGAAAACTCTAACATATTATGTAGGATTTGACCAAGATGCAAAGAGTCCCCTATCAAATATCTCGGAATATCATTATCTATATCAAAGATAAGCTCAATATCACTCCCCTTAAAGATAGATGATATTGAACCAGAGACTTCATTTAAGACATTATTGAGGTTAAAAAACTCATTATTTATTTTTACTTTTTTAGATTTTAACTTCAAAAATCCTATTAAATCATTTGTTTTATCAAGTAATTGATTTTCTGTCTCTATTACTTCTGAGAGTATATACTCAAGAGATTTATTATTTGAATTTTTTAAGATATTTTTACGATTTTCTATAGCTTCTTTGGTGATTTTGGATATATTTTCACTCATATTTGTCAAAATACCCGTCTGCCTCACCTCCATATCTTGTTGCTTTTGTAGTATATCCTCGTGCATGCTTTTTGCTTTTCTCAACTTTATCAAAGCAACCGCAAGCGTACCAAATGATATGATAAAGAGTATAATCGCCATTGTCACAAGAGTAGAGTCATCAAATAGCAACTCTCTACTTTGCTCAGAGCTATAAAGAGATGAACTCAATATTGGTATCGACAGTAGTGCTGTTTTTTTCATATTTTAAACCTCCAGATTACAAATCTATTGTATCATTTTATTCTAATATTTTAAAGATAGATTTTAATTTTTTATACAAATAGTAACCATATTGTTATATTTTTTAAGAAAAAGCCTATTTTTCGGTATCATGAAGATAAATCAATGATGCAACAAGGAGAGTATTATGGCAAAAAGGAGGACTCTATTTGAGTGTCAATCGTGTGGATTTCAATCCCCTAGATGGATGGGGAAATGTACATCTTGCGGTGCTTGGGAGAGTATGATAGAGCTCAATAGTGAGCAGATCAAATTTATCAAAGAGAGTGCTTCTCACTCTCCTAGTAGCAAGATGAAAGCGCTTCCAATCACACAAATAAGCCAAGAGAATATCACACGATTTAGCTCTGGTAGCCAAGAGTTGGATCTCGTCTTGGGTGGAGGTATCGTTCCTGGTTCGCTCACCCTCATAGGAGGGAGTCCTGGTATCGGTAAATCGACTCTACTACTCAAGATAGCAGGTAATTTAGCAAAAAATTCGCAAAAAATTCTCTATGTATCGGGTGAAGAGTCTGCTGGACAGATCAAAATGCGTGCAGATAGACTTGATGCCAATAGTGACTCTCTCTACCTTCTATCTGAGATCAATCTCCAGTCAGTAGTTGCAGAGATCAATGCTACTACTTATGATTTTATCGTTATAGACTCTATACAAACGCTCTATTCAGAGGAGACACCCTCTGCACCAGGTTCTGTCACACAAGTGCGTACTATTACTTTCGAACTTATGCGTATCGCCAAGGCGATGGATATTCCTATCTTTATTATCGGACATATCACGAAAGATGGCTCCATAGCAGGTCCTAGAGTCTTAGAGCACATGGTCGATACTGTCTTGTATTTTGAGGGTGATAGCAATTCAGAGTTACGACTGCTTCGAGGGTTCAAAAATAGATTTGGTTCTACCAACGAAGTAGGTATCTTTGAGATGAATGGTAGCGGACTCAATGATGCCAAGAGCATGGCGGGAAAGTTTTTTAACAAAGAGAAGCTACAATCAGGCTCTTCTCTCACAGTCATGATGGAGGGGAGCCGACCTATTATCATAGAGGTACAAGCTCTCGTCAGTGAATCCTATGGTCACCCTAAGAGAAGCTCTACAGGTTTTGACAATAATCGTCTTACTATGTTACTAGCTCTCTTGGAAAAGAAACTCGACTTACCTTTGGGTACTTATGATGTTTTTATCAATATATCGGGTGGCATAAAGGTAAGTGAGCCTTCTGCTGATTTGGCTATCATAGCTGCTATCTTGAGTAGTTATCGAGAGAGAGAGTTGAGTGCTCAGACACTCTTTATCGGCGAAGTGAGTCTCACAGGAGAGATACGAGAGGTGAGTGGCTTGACACAAAGACTCAAAGAGATACAAACCCAAGGCTTCACCAAGGCAGTGATCCCTAACAAACCTTTAGAAAAAACCGACATCAAATGTTTTATAGCAAATGAAGTCTCCAAAGTTGTTGAGTGGATGTAATTGTATAAGCTTGAAAGTAGTGTCAGTGAACTACCCAACCGCTAAACAAGTTTAGACGATTGGACTTCTTGCTTGATCATATCATGACTAGCTGCACTGCATACAACTGCATCAGCAGTGTATGACACTACAACCCCACCAGAGGATACTCCACAAGCTTTAATTCCGACTGTCCCAGCCGTACTGAATCTAACGATTGATTATCTCGTTAGGTTTGTGTAATTATAGTATAATTACATAAGAAAGTCAAGGCTTATGCCTTGCAGCTTTCAACCCAACCGCTGAAGACGATTGGGATTTCAGCTGTTGGGTATTAAATTATAAAAAAATAAGGAGAAAATATAATGTCCACACACCCACGAGCAGGAGAGCCTGCATCCAAAGATGAGCTAGTAGATATACCTACTCTTATATCCGCTTACTACAGCTTCAGCCCTGATATCTCTATAGAGAGTCAAAGAGTGAGTTTTGGCACCTCTGGGCATAGAGGGAAGGCAGAGAAGAAAAGCTTCAATGAACTCCATATCACAGCAGTCACACAAGCGACTTGTGAATATCGTGCCAAAGAGGGTATCTGTGGACCTCTCTATCTAGGCAAGGATACCCATGCTCTCTCTACCCCTGCACAGATATCAGCTATAGAAGTACTCGCTGCCAATCAAGTAGCCACTCGCATAGCAAAAGATGATGACTACACTGCGACACCACAAGTCTCTTTTGCTATATTGGAGCATAACAAAGATACTCAAAGTAGTTCAGAACAAGCTGATGGTATCATTATCACACCATCACATAATCCCCCTCAAGATGGTGGATTCAAATACAACCCACCCAATGGTGGACCAGCAGATGAATTAGCGACTTCATGGATAGAGAAGCGTGCCAATGAGATACTCACATCAGATAGAGAAGCGATCAAACGAATGCCTTATGATAAAGCTTTGAAGAGTGAGTATATCACTGAGTTTGATTTTGTGACTCCGTATGTAGAGGCACTCTCTTTGGTAGTAGATATGGATGCTATCAAAAATGCCAATATTCACATAGGAGTAGACCCACTCGGTGGTGCTAGTCTCTCTGTCTATAAAAAGATCAATGAAATTTATGGTTTGGATATGGATATAGTCAATCCACATATAGACCCGACCTTTTCATTTATGACCTTAGATCATGATGGGAAGATACGCATGGATTGTTCAAGCCCTTTTGCGATGGCATCACTCGTAGCACTCAAAGATAAATATGATATCGCTTTTGGAAATGATGCAGACTCCGATAGACATGGTATCGTCACACCTACAGATGGATTGATGAACCCAAATCACTATCTGAGTGTAGCTATATGGTATCTCTTTGGTAACCGTCCAGAGTGGAGTAGTGAACTCAAGATAGGCAAGACACTTGTCTCTAGTGCCATGATAGATAGAGTAGCAGAAGATTTAGATAGAGCTGTATTAGAAGTTCCTGTAGGATTCAAATGGTTTGTAGATGGACTCTATGATGGGAGTTTAGGTTTTGGTGGAGAAGAGAGTGCAGGAGCCTCTTTCTTGCGTTTTGATGGCTCTGTATGGAGTACAGACAAAGATGGTATCATACTCAACCTCTTGGCTGCGGAGATACTTGCCAAGATAGGGAAAAATCCAGCAGAGATCTATAGAGAGTTAGAAGAGAAATATGGGACTTCTTTCTATAAAAGAGTAGATGCACCTGCGACACTAGAGCAAAAAGCGGCGATCAAAGCGATAGACCCAAATGCACTCAACCTCCCTACCCTAGCAGGCGAACAAGTAGAGAGTATCCTCACCCATGCACAAGGCAATGGTGCAGCTATAGGTGGAGTTAAAGTCATGACAAAAAATGGATGGTTTGCGATGCGTCCTTCAGGAACAGAAGCTATCTACAAAATATATGCCGAGAGTTTCATATCTCAAGAGCATCTCTCTGAGATCCTCCAAGAGGCTCAAGAGTTAGTCAACTCTCTATTGGATTAAGGCTACCCTTAACCCAAATTTTAGATATAGATAGATTACATTTTTCTACACTTGATCTATCTACATCGACAAACTCCTCCAACTTCATAAAGTTTTAATCTCTTAGGTTGTACTATAATTCTATCTATCAATAGGAGTTTTATATGCGAGAAATAGCATTTGATGATGTAGTCAAAGCTGTAAGAGATATCATATTGCATTGTGGTACTGATTTGCCACAAGATACTTATGATGCACTCAAAGAGGCTATGGAGACAGAGGCATCACCAGTGAGCAAAGAGGTGATACGACAGATTTTGGAAAATGCAGATATAGCCAAAAATGAGAAACGACCACTCTGCCAAGATACAGGTTTGGCAGTCTTCTTTGTCAATGTTGGTGATGAAGTGAAGATAAAGGGTGGACTCTTGCGAGATGCCATCAACAAAGGGACAGAACAAGGCTATAGAGATGCCTATCTTCGTGCAAGTACTTGTGAACCATTTAGCAGAGCCAACCTCAAAGATACAGTAGGCTATAACCTCCCTGCTATTATCCACTTTGATATAGTTGCAGGTGATAAAATCGATATAGAGTATGCTGCCAAAGGTGGTGGGTCAGAAAATGTAAGCCGTGCGAGAGTATTCCCTCCAGCAGCAGGTAAAGATGGTATCGTAGAGTATGTCAAAGAGGTAATCTCTGATGCAGGTGGAAACCCTTGTCCTCCTATCACTGTGGGTGTGGGTATCGGTGGTACTTTTGAGAAAGCTGCTATCTCTTCTAAACATGCACTCTTTAGAGACTTGAATACACACAACGAAGACCCAGAGATGGATGAACTAGAACAAAGAATGCTTACAGAGATAAATAATCTAGGTATCGGTGCGATGGGAATGGGTGGGACTAAAACGGCTCTAGCTGTACATATAGAGTCTAACCCTTGTCATATCGCTTCATTGCCAGTATCAGTCAATGTCCAGTGTCACTCATCACGACATACACACATCACAATATAAGGAGCTAAGAATGGCAAGTTATACATTAACAACTCCACTCACAAGTGAAGATACCAAACAACTCGTAGCAGGTGATACCGTCTTGCTCAATGGCACTCTCTATACTGCCAGAGATGCTGCACACAAAAGACTCGTAGAGCTTATCGAAGCAGGAAAAGAGCTTCCATTTGATTTGGAGGGTTCTATCATCTATTTTGTAGGGCCTACCCCACCAAAACCCGGTGACCCAATAGGGAGTGCAGGACCAACCACGAGCTACCGTATGGATAGCTTCTCTCCTACAATGCTCAAAAACGGCTCCAAAGGTATGATAGGCAAAGGCAAAAGAGACCAAGGGGTCAAAGATGCTTGTGTAGAGTATGATGGTATCTATTTTGGTGCTACAGGTGGTGCAGGAGCACTCCTAGGCAAACAGATTACTTCAGCAGAAGTGATAGCCTATCCAGAACTAGGGCCAGAAGCTGTTCGCAAGATCACAGTCAAAGATTTCCCAGTTACAGTCATCAACGACACCAAAGGCAACGACCTCTATCAAATGGGCAGAGCTCAATATGAGGTGAAAGATTAGAGTCTCTTTATTAGCCTCTTTCACTATCAGATCATTGATATACCAGTACCTCAAGAGACTTGATGACTTGAGGATATAGCTTATTATCTTTGATAGTTGAGGCTAATAAACCAATATCACTCTCATCACTCCACCCCCACCAACTCCTCTTCTACATATACCCCCAACTCCTTAGCCTCTCTCATTATCAACTCATTGACTTTGTATTTAGACTCCACTATCACATCGGCGAGTTTGCTTTTGATGCGTAGTTCTAGTGGGCGTTTGCCAGGGTATTTCTCTACGAGGCACAGTAGCTCTTCGGCTATCTTGGCATCTGGCATGAGGTTGAGGGCGAGGATGAGAGGGGGTTGCTCTGGTTCTGGGGTGTGTTTCTCCTCTTTTTTGACCTTGACTTTCTCTTTTTTGGCATCTTTGAGGGATTCTATCTTTAGGATATTCATGCGGGTGAAGTCGCCATCTTTTGTTATCTTGACTTTGAAAGCTATAGGCTTGGTAGTATCGAAATCTTCCTCTAGCTCCCTTAAGCGGTTTTCAAAGAGCATCAATTCGATATTACCGTGCAGGTCCATGATATTGGCTATGCCGAACTTATTACCTTTTTTGGATATCTTCTCTGTGATCTCCTCTATCCGCCCTATGAAGAGGGCTTGGGAACCATCGGCTAAATCATCTATCTCTGAACTTAGTGTATATTTGATCGTATCGAGGGTATCGCGGTATTTATCAAGTGGGTGTCCTGATACATAGAAGCCTAGAGACTCTTTCTCAAACTCTAGTATTTGCATCGGCTCAAACTCATCCATATGCTCTAACTCTAGCGTGATTGTCGTCATCTCTGCCTCATCTCCAAAGAGCGAGCCAACTGCCATCTTTTTGGCTTGGTCGGCTTTTTGTGAAGTCTCCATGATCTCTTCGAGTTGTGAGAGCATAGCATGACGACTATATGAGAAGCAGTCCAAAGCTCCTGATTTTATGAGGGACTCTATGACGCGTTTGTTGACCTTGGAGGAGTCGATGCGTGAGACAAAATCACTCATATCCACAAACTCTCCCTCTTGACGAGCTTTGAGGATAGAGTTGATTGCGATATCTCCTGCCCCTTTAATAGCACCCATCCCAAACATAATGACATCTTCATCATCTATAGTATTGGCAGAGAAGACCAAATCAGAGTGGTTGACATCTGGTGGGAGGAGTTTGATGCCCATGCGTTTGAGTTCATCTACATATTTGACCACTTTATCGGTGTTGTTTTTCTCTAGCGTGAGGATAGCCGCCATGAAGTCTTGTGGATAGTAGTATTTGAGGAAAGAGGTGTAGAATGTCACCATCGCATAAGCAGCGGAATGCGATTTATTAAATCCATATCCAGCAAACTTTACAATCAAATCAAACAGCTCTTCAGCCTTGGTACGGTCAAAGCCTTTGGTAGATGCCCCATCGGCAAACTCCCCTTTGAGCTTGTCCATCTCCTCTTTGATCTTTTTCCCCATCGCTCGACGCACAAGGTCAGCACCACCGAGGCTAAAGCCACCGATAGTTTGGACTATCTGCATAACTTGCTCTTGGTAGACAATGACTCCATAGGTAGGTTTGAGTATCGGCTCTAGCTCAGGAAAGGCATAAGTAATCTCTGCTCTCCCGTGCTTTCTCTCGACGAAATCATCAAGCATCCCAGACTCCATAGGTCCTGGGCGGTAGAGTGCAAGCATCGCGATGACATCCTCGAAGCCATTTGGTTTGAGCTTTTTGGCGAGCTCTTGCATACCTACAGACTCTATCTGGAAGAGTCCAAGCGTTTCACCTGTGGAGATGTAGTCATAGACCCCTTTGTCATTGATATCCTCTTTGATGAAGTCGATGCGTTTGCCTGTGCGTTTCTCGACAAGTTTATTGGCTTCTTCTATGACTGTGAGTGTTTTGAGTCCGAGGAAGTCAAATTTGATAAGGTCGACATCTTCTACATATTTCCCATTATATTGTGTCGCAAGTGTATCGAGTCCTGTAGGTTTGAAGAGTGGAGTCTTTTGCCAAAGTGGTTCATTGGAGATGACGACCCCTGCGGCATGTGTGCCTGCATTTCTATTGAGTCCCTCTAAGGCCAATGCAAACTCCCAAGTCCGTTTGGCTTGAGGGTCTTTCTCTAAAAGTTCGGCGATCTTAGGCTCTTTCTCATAGGATTTTTTGAGGTCAATTCCAAGTTCATCAGGGATGAGCTTCGCCATAGCATCTGCTTTGGCATAGGGCATATCTAGTACTCTAGCTACATCACGGATCACCCCTTTGGCAAGGAGTTTACCAAAGGTAATGATCTGAGCAACATTGTGCCGTCCATACTTCTCTACCACATAGTCTAATATCTCTTGACGACGAGCTTGACAAAAGTCCATATCGATATCTGGCATAGATACCCGTTCAGGATTGAGAAATCGCTCAAAGAGCAATCCATAGGGAAGTGGGTCTATATCGGTAATCTCTAGCGAATATGCCACAAGCGATCCTGCTGCGGATCCTCTCCCTGGACCTACTGGAATCTTCATCTTTTTGGCAGCATCCACAAACTCCCAAACGATGAGCATATATCCAGGGAACTTCATGCTGTTGATGATCTCTATCTCTGTTTGGAGGCGGTCTCTATACTCTTGATGCTTCTCTTTGGGTACTATCTCTAACCGCTTTTCAAGTCCTAGCCTTGATTGGGCGATAAAAAGCTCTGTATCATTGGCAAGAGAGTACTCCTTGTTAGGTTCTGGAAGCTCTAGCCCAATCTCCGCGGATTTTTCTCTAGCAAATTTGAAGTTAGGAGGTGTGGGGTTGCCTAGCTTTATCTCTAGGTTACATTTGTCTGCTATCTCTTGGGTATTCTCTAGTGCTTCTGGGATGTCGGCAAAGAGCTTTGCCATCTGCTCAGGGGATTTGACATAGAACTCATGGACAGAGTGACGCAGACGATTAGGGTCATCATAGAGTTTATTCATCGCAATACACATAAAGGCTTCGTGGGCATCGGCATCTTTTTGGACGGTATAGTGGGTGTCATTGGTCGCGATAATCTTGATACCTGTCTCTTGAGAGATTTGGATAATCTGCTTATCAATACGGTACTGGTCGCCTATGCCATGACGCATCAACTCTAGGTAAAAGTCTTCGCCAAATATATCTTGGTACTCTCGTGCTACTTTGAGGGCTTCATCATACCCCTTTGCCCCAAATTTTTTATTTCGTTCTGAGAGGTTGAGTTGCCAGTTGACCTCCCCTTGCAAACACGCTGAAGAGCAGATAAGCCCCTCTGAATTTTCACGCAAGAGCTGTTTGTTGATGCGTGGATAGTAATAAAATCCGTCAATATAGGCTCGTGAGCTAAGGTACATCAAGTTTTTATACCCCACTTCATTCTTGGCATAGAGACAGAGATGAAACCGCTGACGCATACTTTTATCCCCTAACTCCTCTTGGTTGTGCAAGTAGCACTCCATACCTATGATAGGCTTGATACCCTCTTTTCTCATAGTATTATAGAAGTCGATAGTCCCAAACATATTGCCATGGTCAGTCATAGCCACCGAGTCCATTCCTAGCTCTTTGACCTTCTTTGCGAGGGCTTTTATTTTGTTAGCTCCATCAAGCAGAGAGTACTCTGTATGGAGGTGGAGGTGTGTAAACTTGGGGGTTGCAGATGAGTCGGACATAGTCGAGCCTTTATTTATAATAAGTATAGGAGTATTCGCTGTAGGGTGGGAGTATCCCACCATTTTGTTTTATCTTTTGTATACTCTTTGATATATGGGAATATAGCAGAGTTTTGGTAAAGGAGGAATGAAATGAGAGAGGGGTGGATGGGTTTTATTTTGGTTTAATGTTTGTGATGGAGGAAAATTATCATAAGCTAATTTAAGAGAAAAATGGATTAATGATTTGCATTGTATCTTCCAATAACAAATTATGATGCATATCTTCAGAGTATACAGTAGAACAGTTATTTTCTAACGCAGAAGCTATAACCAAAGAGTCCCAATATGATATATTGTATTTTGTTCTAATATCAAAAGCTTTTTTATAAGTTTGATAGCTTAAATTTTTTAACCATGTTTATATGAAGTTCATTTATGACTTGTATAGAGACAATAATTTGTGCTTCATTTACTAGTTCTTTCAACAGCTTTATCGCTATGTCTCTTTTTGTAATTTCTCTATGGTCTTTTGGCTCAGTGAGTGCATAGATGAATGTATTTGTATCAAGGAAAATATTATCTTTCATACAGTTCATCTCTAGTAGCTATTTCATCATAACTGTCAATCTTCAGAGGATTCAAAAAACCTACTGGTAACTCTTTTTTGCTTGCTATAGGAGCTTCAGGCGGAGAAGTATCTTTGTTTGATAAGTTTTCTGTTTTTATACGCAATAAATTTTTAGGTATATTTTCAAGAAAAAACATTATATATTCATAAATGGAATTATTTATCTCTAATGTTACTCTATACATCACTGGCTCCTTTTTTCAGCAAAGTATAGCATAAATCGTCATAGAATTGGAAGAAGCGAATTTCAAGTTGCTATAGATATAGCCATTCAGTATAAATATTGACAAAGATATCTCTTTCAAAACCACCTCTGCAAGTTTTCATAAAGAGAGAATGAAATGACAATAAAGTATTATAGTTCAACCAGGTACTGGCTAGAGGAATAATTAAGGTTCCTTCTAAATAATCATCTTTTACTTCTAACTGTATTGTTTTCATAGCTTGATCCTTTTATTATACTATTATAGCAAAAACACACCCTGTAGCCCGAAGGTTTTTTCGCCTTTAAAAGCTCAAGAATATTCTCTTTTGTTATCTTATCACCCTATCTACTCACTCATCTATACATCAACGCCCATACATCTCCACAAAAGCTTCATAATCTCCCTTGAAATCTATCATAGTTCCGTCGCTGTTGAGTTTGATGATACGATTGGCAAAGGCATCTATGAGTTCTCTATCGTGTGTGACACATACTACTCCACCTTGGTACTCATGGAGTGCTTCACCCAATGCGACGATAGCTTCTAAGTCCAAGTGATTGTCAGGCTCATCTAGTATTAAAAAGTTGGCATCATCCATCATCATTTTGGAGAGCATGACACGGTGTTTCTCTCCACCCGAACAAGCATCTACTAGCTTCTCTTGATCCTCACCAGAAAAAAGCATGCGTCCAAGGACTTTGCGTAATTCATCTATGTGCCACTTGGGATCATGCCCTTGGAGCCAGTCGTAGAGTTTGCTCTCGCCTGTGACGAGATCTGTGGTGTTTTGTGGGAAATAACTCGTAGTGATAGTAACACCCCACTTGAAGCTCCCACTATCTACTGAGATATTCTCTGTCAATATCTCCAAGAGTGTTGTTTTTCCTACACCATTGGTTCCTATGAGTGCTATCTTATCACCTTTTTCTATCTTGAAAGAGAGATTTTCAAAAACAGTGTCACCATCATAACTCTTACTCACTCCATTGACTTCAAGCACCTCATTACCTATCTCTCTATGTGGACGAAACATGATAGATGGGTCTCTACGGCTTGAGAGTTGTATCTCTTCGATATTGAGTTTGTCGAGCTGTTTTTGACGGCTTGTAGCCTGCTTGGCTTTGGAAGCATTGGCAGAAAATCTCGCGATAAACTTCTCTAGTTCATCTTTCTCTTTGAGGGCTTTGTCTCTATCGGTTTGTGCTTGCTTTGCCATCAAGTTGGCTGCGATATACCAGTCATCATAGTTTCCCGTAAAGCTCCTGATCTTTGAAAAATCAAGATCGAGGATATGTGTCACGACACCATTGAGGAAGTGTCTATCATGGGATATCACTACTATGACACCCTCATGGCGTTTGAGTTCATTCTCTAGCCAAGCGATCGTCTCTATATCGAGGTTATTGGTAGGCTCATCAAGCAGTAATATATCAGGCTTGAGGAAGAGAACTTGAGCGAGCAATATCTTGAATTTGTCTCCTCCAGTGAGTGAGCTCATCAACTCTTCATGCTTATTTGCAGGAAAACCAAGAGCCTCTAAGAGCTTCTCTATCTTCACATCACTCTCATAAGTAGGATCTTCATCCGCACAGATCATCTCTAATTCAGCTAAACGGTTGTTGACTGCATCATCTTCGAAATTCCCCTCCATATAGAGCTTCTCTTTCTCTTTTTGGGCATCGAAGAGCTTTTTATTTCCATACAATACGGCATCTTTGAGTGTATAATCCTCAAAAGCATACTGGTTTTGACTAAGCATTCCTAGTTTGGCTCCTGGTTGTATCTGCACTTCACCATCAGATGCCTCTAACTCACCAGCAAGTATCTTCATAAAGGTTGATTTCCCTGCACCATTGGCACCTATAAGCCCATATCTTTTGCCTTGGTCTAGCGTGATTGATATCTTGTCAAACAAGACTCTCTTTCCATATCTCTGTGTCAAATTGACTGTACTTATCACTATTTTTCCTTATATTTTGATGATTATTTTTTGCTATTTTATCTAATTGAGCTGAATGCATTTATAAATCTCATCAGCGATAGCTATGATTTATGCTTCAGTTCCTAAACAAAAGTAGGATATAATAAGACATTCTACAACAAACCAAGGCAAAGTATGCGTATCTATCTAAATTTTTTTGATACTCTCTACTCGTCTTTCGCTTGTGAAGATGTCAATATGCTTTGTATGAATGAGATTGAGATGCTCTCTTAATAGCAGTAGTAAAGATATACTTGATAGATCTTGGCGAAATATCGTCACTCGATCAAATTCCAAATAAGAGGATAGAAGATATATGTATATTTATGATAGTGTCAAAAAAAAGAAACTTCTGTTTGAGCCATTGAGAGAGGGTGAAGTCTCTATCTATGTTTGTGGTCCTACGGTCTATGATGATGCTCACCTTGGACATGCTCGAAGTTCACTGAGCTTTGATTTGCTCGCTCGGACACTTCGTTGTGCAGGCTACAGTGTCACTTTAGCAAAAAACTTCACAGACATAGATGACAAGATCATCAAAAAGATCACAGAGACAGGAAAAAGCTTAGAGGAGATCACTGAGTACTATATAGAACGCTATCTTACAGAGATGCATGCCTTAGGTGTAGCACGGAGTGATATAGAGCCTAAGGCTACAGAGTCTATAGAAGCTATCAGCTCTATGATAGAGCAACTCATCGCAAAAGAGTTTGCATATGTGACAAAAAGTGGTGATGTATATTTCGATACGAGTCGCGATAGTCATTATGGGGAGATATCACAGCGTGTGAGTGATGATGAGCAGTCACAAAGTCGTGTAGAGCATACTTCACAAAAGAGAAATCAAAAAGATTTTGCCTTATGGAAAGCTTGCGAAGAGCAAGAGAATATATGTTTTGAGACACCATTTGGGCGAGGAAGACCAGGGTGGCATATAGAGTGTTCTGCAATGATAGAGAATTTTTTTTCTTCAACTGAAGAGTACTCCATAGATATCCATGGTGGTGGTGCTGACCTACTCTTCCCACACCATGAAAATGAAGCAGCACAGAGTCGCTGTGCTACAGGACATGAATTAGCCAAATATTGGATGCACAACGGATTTGTACAGATTGATGGTGAAAAGATGAGTAAATCATTGGGCAATAGCTTCTTTTTGAAAGATGCACTCGATATCTATGATGGTGAAATCCTACGATACTATCTCATCTCTATACACTACCGAAGCGATTTTAACTTCAACGAAGAGGATCTTCTCGTAGCAAAAAAACGATTGGACAAACTCTATAGACTCAAAAAAAGAGTTACACCAAGCAAAGCTTCTCACCCATCCAAAGCTTTCACTACAGCTCTTTTGGAAGCAATGAAAGATGATCTCAATATATCTATAGCACTCTCGATTATCGATGAAATGTTAGCCGATACCAATGAGAAATTGGACAAAAACCCCAAAGACAAAGCCCTCAAAAAAGAGACTCTAGCCAATTTTGAATTTATCTCGACGCTTCTTGGATTTGGAGGTTTGGATCCATTTGCTTACTTTCAGATAGGGATAGATGAACATCTCAAGAGTGAGATAGAAGCCTTAATCACTGCTCGCTTAGAAGCAAAAAAAGCGAAAGATTTTGCAACTTCAGATCAGATCAGAGAGCAACTTACTGCTATGAATATCCTCATAATGGATAGTCCAGAGGGGACTTTATGGGAAAAAATTTAAAAGTTTTATTACAAATCAAGGAGTACATCAGATGAAAAAATATCTATCAATAGTGACTATATTATGTGGACTAGCTACAGCACCACTTGTAGCGTATGATCCACCTTCGACACAGATGAAAGCGAGTGATGTTGAGATCACCAAATCAGAACAATATGCCTTTGCTGGGATAGGAATTGGCTATTCAGACTCTTTTGAGGAGAATAGAGTGTTTGATTTACGCCTTGGTATGCAAAATAACCTTTGGAGGACTATGTTTACCTATGAGAGTAACTTTGATATATATCAAGGGGTTCTTGTTGAAGTAGATAGGACTGTAGTTGCAGGACTTTTAGGTGGAAAGGGTCGTGTCTATCTCGGTCTCTCAGGAGGATGGATTATGTTCTCTGGGGATAGACTGAATGATGAACTTGTCATTGAGTGGGAAGATTATGGTTATGCGTATGGTGGCAATGTAGGATTTATGTATTATCTCAACGATCGAATGGATTTGAGTCTAAGCTATAGATATCTCAAACTCAAAGAGACTTGTGGAGCAGAAGCTTGTATCCAAGACAATATCAATGGCTTTGAAGTAGCAGTACACTATTTCTTCTAAAAGCTTCTCCTAAAGATTAGGTAAAAGAAGCTCTTATGGAAATCCCTTATCTAATCTTTATGGCTTGAGTTGCGATTCATATTCAATATACCTATCACTTTGCCATCATTATCTTCTTCTATAGTCAGTGTCACATCATAGGGAGGTTTATGATCACGAAGTATCCCATCTAAATTATTCAATAGAAGTCCATGATTTCGCCCAATAGGAAAATGAATCGTTTCGATATGGTGCTGATGGAGTTTGTCTGCCAAGAGATGCAAGGCACACTCATATGCACTCTCATTGGTGATATATTGCATATAATAATTTCGCATTATTTGTACATTTCCTATCCATGCCTCTTTCTCAATATTTGTGAGCCGTTCATTCTCTTTTATATCAGAGATATATTTTTCGATAAAAGCATCTGTCTTCTCTTCACGAGCATCAAAGATATCTTCTAAATTGGTACAATATTTTTCAAGCATATCAAACAGTTCGCTACTATTGTACTCTTTGATTTCAAGCCCTCTTAAATCTATATCTTTCTCTCCATCTTTTTGAGACTCTAAAGCATCCAAAAATTCAATCGCCGCAGTCAAAAATGTATAGTGATCAGGTTTTGTTTTATCAAACGAAATCCCTTTAGCGGAGACTATAGGCTTAGAGCCAACATATTGTAAGTGCATTTTAAATCCTCATATAAATTATTTAGTGAATATAAGTATAATAAACTTTCTCTATTGAGAGCCTGAATAGAGAGAAAATCAAAGATAACAATAGAGTTACTCTATTTGGGTATAATTACTGTCTATACAAACAAAGGATTTATTCATATGCAACCAAAAAGTATCTATATCTCATCTGCCGAACCTCGTGCAGGAAGTCTTATCATCGCCTTAGGCTTGATGGAGATGCTCAAAGCTCAATATAAGAGAGTAGCATTTTTTCGCCCCATCATAAGTAGCAAAAAATATAAAGATAGTGACATAGAGTTTATGCTCCAACACTTCAACCTTGATATGGAATATGAAGATTGCTATGGATTTACAGCAAAAAAGTATATCAAAGCATATGCCCAAGAGAGAGATGATGAATTATGTAAAGCATTGATGCAAAAGTTTGCCAAACTCCAAGAGGAGTATGATTTTGTTTTGATAGAGGGGTATCATCGAAGTCTCTTCAGTGCTTCATTTGATTTTGATATCAATCTTAAGATAGCAAGAAACTTAGGTTCATCTTTTGTTCCTGTACTCAATGCTAAAAACAAAGAGCTAGATGAAATAGTCAATGAGATTCAGATTATAGATGAAGTTTTAGAAGAGGAGGAGTGTTTGCGATTGGCAACAGTCGTCAACCGCTGTGATATGGCACTCATCAACAAGGTCAATAAAGCACTTACAGAGCAAGATGGAGAAGTCTATATACTTCCAGAGGTCAAAGAGTTGGATAAACCTACCATCGGTGAAGTCAAAGAGGCTCTCAATGCGACACTATTGATGGGAAGCAAAAATCAGTTGGAGCATATCGTACATAATAAAAAAATTGCTGCTATGGGGATAGAAAATTATCTCACACACATCTCAAAAGGGAGTTTGGTGATAGTACCAGGTGATCGTATAGATATTATCTTTGCATCACTCCTCTCTTTTTATGCAAAAAATCATACAAATATAGCTGGTATAGTATTGAGTGGAGATTTTGTGCCAAGTAAGTTTATTATGAAACTATTGGAAGATTTTGGAAAAGGCAAACTCGCTATACCTATACTTAGCTACAAAGGTGATAGCTATGAAGCAGCAATGGCACTTGATAGAGTAGAAGCGGTCATCACTGCCCAAAGTACAAGAAAGATAGCACAAGCCAAAGGTATTTTTGACAAATATATAGATAAAGAGGTGATCAAGAAAAAATTTCGTGCAAGCTCTAGCAGTGTAGTGACACCGATGATGTTTGAATATAAGATATTTGAGCAAGCTCGATCTATACGGCAACGCATCGTACTCCCAGAGAGTGACGATAATCGTATACTACGAGCGACTGATATCTTAATCAAAAGAGATATTGTCGATATCATTCTCATAGGGAACAAAGAGAGTATTCAACACAAAGAGCAAGTCCTTGGGTTGGATATCCATGCAGCTACTATTATAGATCCAGATATAGGAGAACTTCGAGAAGAGTTTGCTCAAAAATTTTATGAGATGCGAAAAGCAAAAGGCTTGACGATAGAAGCAGCAAGAGATACTATGATGCATCCCAACTATTTCGCTACGATGATGGTACAAGAGGGCTTGGCGGACGGCATGGTATCTGGTGCTATGCATACGACTTCTGATACTATACGCCCTGCACTACAGATTATAAAAACCAAAGAGAACACCTCCATAGTCTCTAGTATTTTTTTCATGTGTTTAGAGACCAAAGTACTCATATATGGTGACTGTGCTGTCAATCTCAATCCTACTTCTGAAGAGTTGGCACAGATCGCTATCTCTTCAGCTGATACAGCTAAAGAGTTTGGTATAGAGCCTCGTGTCGCCCTACTCTCCTACTCTACAGGGAGTTCAGGAAGTGGACCAGAAGTAGAAAAAGTCCGTCAAGCTACACAGATAGCACAATCCCTTCGCCCAGATCTCTTGATAGAGGGTCCTATACAGTATGATGCCGCGATAGATAAACAAGTCGCACAAAAAAAACTCCCCAAGAGTCAAGTCGCAGGCGAAGCAACACTCTTTATGTTTCCTGATCTCAACACAGGAAACAATACATACAAAGCGGTACAAAGATCTACAGGTGCTTTGGCAATCGGTCCTATACTACAAGGTCTTCGCCTCCCAGTCAATGATCTCAGTCGTGGTTGCCTCATAGATGATATTGTCAATACAGTTGCTATCACAGCGATACAAGCACAACACAATAGTCTCAAAGGATAGCCATGAATATACTTGTCATCAACTCAGGAAGCTCCTCTATCAAATCGCAATACTTTGTCAACCAAGTTGCTATAGCCTCTTTGATTATAGAGAATATCGGTGATGAAGATCGGGGAGTATACACACTAGAGTATCAAGGTCAAAAGAGTCATCCCAATAAAAAGCTTGCTGATCATCATCAGGTACTCGAAGCTCTCTTTGAAATATTGGTAGATACTCAAATCATTAACTCGATAGAAGATATAGATGCCGTGGGGCATAGAGTTGTCCATGGAGGTGATCTCTTCAATCAGCCTACACTTATCACACAAAAGATACTCGATGATATACTTTCAGTAAGTCATTTAGCACCGCTACACAATCCTTCCAATATAGATGGGATAAAAATTATCCAAAAAAAATATCCACAAATACCACAAGTCGCTATCTTTGATACAGCATTCCATCAAACTATGCCTGAGGTATCCTACCTCTATCCACTTCCCCATGAATTTTATGAAGAGCATCACTATCGACGCTATGGATTTCATGGCACATCCCATCACTTCGTATCAAAAAGAGCTGCTACACTTCTCAACAAGCCATTGCATAAGCTCAATCTCATCACACTCCACTTAGGCAATGGAGCGAGTATCACTGCCATACAAAATGGCAAAAGTATTGATACCTCTATGGGGTTGACTCCACTAGAGGGATTGATGATGGGGAGTAGATGTGGTGATATAGACCCTGCTATCGTCATACAGATGCAAAGAGATGTAGGCTTGACACTAGATCAAGTAGATCAAAAACTCAACAAAGAGAGTGGACTCAAAGCTATATGCGGTGCAAATGATATGCGTACTATAGAAGCCCAAGCCCAAAGCGGTGAAGAGCAAAGTCAACTCGCACTAGATATGTTCATCTATCGTATCAAGAAATATATAGGTGCCTATGCTGTAGTACTCGGCAGAGTAGATGCTCTCATCTTCACTGGTGGCATAGGTGAACACTCCGCTCTTGTCAGGAAGAGAGTCTGTGAAGGGTTACAAGAGTCACTCAATATAGTGATAGATACTAAGAAAAATAGCACTCCAACCAAAGAAGACCGATCGATCGAAACGAGTGAAAGCGGAAGCAAAATTTTTATCATAGCAACCAATGAAGAGTTAGAGATAGCCATACAGACGCAAAAGCTTATAGAGAACTAAAATCTATTTTATCGACATCATGGAGTTTTTTAGCTAATATGCTAACCAATAAGGAGATGGAGGAGTGGATTTAGCAAGAGTTGAAAGAGAATTAAAAAAGAGATTACCCTATCCATATAGATGGGGAAGAAAGCAATCAAATGCATGGGATAGCGATACAAATTTTATATATCAAACATATAGTTTTGAATCTCTACTAAGAAAGACAGAACATCTTAATCAAGATCTTAGAGATTATGCTCTCAATAGATGGTACAATTTTTGGTCAGCCATGGCTGCAGAAGATATATTTGCTTCACATTCAAATGTTGTGGCAAATAAAAATAGCTATGATAAATTAGTTGATTTTACAATTGACGGTATCCCTTTTGATCATAAAACATCGATATATCCCAAAGGTTTTAATAAACTTTATGAATATGCAAAAGAAAATGAAAAAGAGTTGATCCAGTGGCTATATGACAATCAAAGTCAGCAAGGTAGAAAACATTTAAAAAATAGATTATTTATAATTATGTATGACAAAAACAATCAACATTGGAAAATGAAAGCAGAAATAGAACTTTTAAAGAAAAAGATAGATGAATATATTTTAAATTTCAATCCATCTCAACTACAAGTATTTGACTTTGGAGATGGGGAAGTTTTATCATCTATAATTTGGGTAGAAAGGGAAGTCAATGAACTACATCGGTTCAAAGTTTAAATTATCATCTTGGATAAAAGATGAAGTCAAAAAAGTAGTCGGTAATGATGTGTCGCAAAAAGTTTTTTGTGATATATTTGCTGGGACTGGAATAGTCGGAAGAACTTTTAAAAAAGAGGTAAAAAAAGTTATAAGCAATGACTTAGAACATTATAGCTTTGTATTAAATAAAAACTATATTGAAAACCATGAAGAGATAAAGAATAAAGAAAAGTATATTGATAGACTCAATCATTTGCCTTTGATAGAGCATGGGTTTATCTATCAAAACTACTGTATGGGAAGTGGAAGTGGGCGGCAATATTTTAGTGATACAAATGGTAAAAAGATAGATACTATCAGAACAAAGATAAAGGAGTGGTATGATAGTCAAGAGATAGGAGATAATTTATACTATTTTTTACTAGCTTCATTAGTTGAAAGTGCAGACAAGGTGGCAAATACAGCTTCTGTATATGGTGCATTTTTAAAGCATATCAAAAATTCTGCTTCAAAAGAGTTGATTTTAGAGCCTGCTCATTTTATAAAAAATGATAATACACATCAAGTTTTCAATAAAGATAGCAATGAACTCATAAAAGAGATCAGCGGAGATATTCTCTATCTGGATCCACCATACAATCAAAGACAATATAGCTCTAATTATCATCTACTCAATACAATAACGCAATATGATAGTTTTACGCCAAAGGGGATAACAGGATTGAGAGAGTACAACCGTTCAGATTATTGTAAAAGAAACGAAGTGCATAAGAGTTTTGAAGAGTTGATAAAAAATGCTAAATTTGAGTATATATTTTTAAGCTATAACAATGAGGGCTTGATGAGTGCATTGGAGGTGCAGGAGATAATGCAAAAATATGGTAAATATAGTTTAGAAAAAAAAGAGTATCAAAGGTTTAAAGCCGATAAAACTCAAAATAGAAATCATAAGGCAGACAAGACTTATGAGTATCTACATATACTTACAAAGTCCAATATCTCATAATGCATCGCCATCTATATATAGATTCATTTTTGGTTATTATAGTCAAAATAGGATTAAGGATATCACTCAAAAAGATGATATAATAGCAGCTTCATAAAAAAAGGGATCAAAGATGAACAAAAGCTATCTATGGACTATTGTTATACTCCTATCTATGAGCATAGAAGTGCATGCGAGCAATTTCCTTGAAAAAGCAGAAGTCAAAACATTTATCAAAGATCTTGTAGAGCAGCATGGTTTCAACCAAAAGAGTCTCAATAAACTTTTTGAAAATGTAACATATCAGCAGAATGCTCACTCTTTTTATAACAAATCTATCAAATATATCGCAGTAGCGTCAAAGCAAAAAAAATCCCCTAAAGCTTGCCGTTCCAAAGGTGCTTGGGATAGATACTCTTGCAATATTCTAAGCTACAGGAGTGTACAAAAAGGCAAAGCCTATATGTTCAAACATCGTAAAACACTACATAAAGCATATAAAAAATATGGTGTACCTGCGGAGTATATCACTGCTATTATTGGTATAGAGAGCTATTATGGGCAAAATTGTGGAAACTATCCTGTCTTTGATACCCTTGTAACCTTAGCATTTAAGGAGAATAGAAGAGCTGCATTTTTCAAGTCAGAACTCAAAGCTTTTTTATTGATGACACGCAAACAAAAGATAGATCCTAGAAAAGTCAAAGGCTCTTATGCTGGAGCGATAGGTTTGGGACAATTTATGCCGAGCAATTGTCAAACAATAGCTGTAGACTTCGACAAAAATGGTGCAATCAACTTAAATCATCATGCTGATGCCATAGGCAGCATAGCCAACTACCTCAAACGAGCAGGATGGAAAAGAGGGCAAGAGGTTGCTATCCCCGTCTCCTTTCTCGGGAATAGATACAACGCCAAGAAGACAGGCTATCAATATAAGTATAAACGAACAGAGCTCAAAGGTCTACGAACGAAGCGGTTTACACGATATAGAGGGGATCTCTATTTGATCAAACTCAAAAGAGATAAACACGATGAGTTATGGTTTGGCACACAAAACTTCTATGCTATCACTCGATATAACCATAGTGACTACTATGCTATGGCAGTATATCAGTTGGCTCAAAAGATAATGGGCAGAAATGTTTCACAACCAAACAGAAAGAAAAATATTTACGATGACACTATCATAGAGTATAATGAACTCAACAACTTTTTAGACTCACCGATGAAAAAGCGTCGTTTCATCATAGATCTATAGTACTTTAAAATGAGGATAATAGAATTGTTCAAAATTGATGATCCCAAAAACAATTATAAAAATGTAGCGCATGCTTTCTTCTTGGCTCTTGCCATCACGATAGCAGAGCCTTCGACAGTTTTACCTTTGATGATACACCACTTTAGTGATAGTGTTATTATCGTCGGTATTTTTACATCCCTGCTTCGTGGTGGAGCGATCACTATACAACTCTATGCAGCATTTCATGCACAAGCATATAAGCGAGTTTTACCTTATCTAGGGAAGGTATTCTTTTTTCGATGGCTTAGTTGGTTTATGATAGGCATAAGTATCTATTTTTTTGGAGAGAGATACAAAATTTTGACACTATGGCTCATAGGTATTGGACTCTTTTCCTTCTCATTTATGGCAGGTTTTGGAGCGATCTACTTTAAAGAGCTTCAAGCCAAACTCTTCTCTACAAACTACCGTGGTAAGACTATGGCAAATAGAAGTATCGCAGGTTCTATCGCTTCGATTATTAGTGGTGGTGTGGCAGGTTTCGTGTTGCAACACTTTGAAGCACCTATGAATTATGCCTACCTTTTTATGGTGAGTAGTCTCCTTATGGCGATAGGATTTTTTAGCTTTATCACTATAGAGGAGCCAGCCAAAGAGAATGTCTCAACCAAAGAGAAAAATTTCAAAGCTTTTATAAAAAATGCTATAATACTTCTCAAGCAAGACAAGAGATTACAACAACAGATTTTGGTCATTTTTTTAGGTTTTGCCTATCTTTTGGCAATGCCTTTTGTGATTTTGAATGCCAATCACTCCTTTACTTTGACAGGTTGGATGTTGGGTGGGTTTATCACTATTCAAATGTTAGGAAGCATTCTAGGGAGTACATTTTTATGGCGAAAAATCCATAATTACGAGAAGATGTTGAGCATGAGTTTCTTTTTTATGATTTTGGGTTATATTGTGGCTCTTTTTGCTGATAGTCTCTATCTCTATGCCCTACTCTTTTTGCTTTTTGGTATAGCTATTGATGGATTTAGCATTGCTGGTATGAATTTGGTCATAGAGATAGCCCCTGAAGAGAAACGACCCATCTACACAGCTTTGCAAGTGAATATCACCTCTTTTGGACTCTTTTTTCCGATACTCGGAGGGATAATTCTGAAATTTGTTGGAAGTTATACAGTGATTTATCTACTCACTATTGGGTTACTTCTCTTGGGATTTATTTTAAGCCTCAGAATGGATAGAGATCAAAACAAAGGAAAAAAATGATATTTAATTTACAAGAAGATACATCAATAAACGAGCAATACAAATTGATGGCTCAAACCATTATACCACGCCCTATTGCATGGGTGGTTACAGAAGATGAGGGTGTTATCAACATTGCACCATTCTCTTATTTTATAGGATTATCTAGCGAACCTGCTTCGGTGCTGATCTCTGTAGGACACAAAGCAGATGGAACACCAAAGGATACTTTGGCAAATATACGAAAAACTCAAAAATGTACTATCTGCATGGTCGATAAGCAGAGCTTAGAAAAGATGCACTTTAGCTCAAAAGGCTTAGAGAAAGATGTAAGTGAAGCTGAACTTTTTAATATCAAAACGACTCAAATATTTGATGCCTATCCACCTGCAATAGAGGGTGTGCCATGTGCATATTTTTGTGACTTAAATCAAGAGATAGATTTGGGTGGAGGATCGACTATTCCTCTAGTACTTAATGTGAAAAATATCTATGTAGATGATAAAAATATCACAAACAAAGAGAGATTGACTATAGAGTTTGACCCTGTGGCACGCATTGGCAAAAGTTATGCTTTTTTAGGAGAAGAGATTGCGGCTCCTACCATACCCTAAGACTACTTACTCTATCATATCAGAAGCTAGAGTTTGAACTCAAGCTCTGCTGCTTGAGCTATAGTGATGCCCTTGAGTGTGAGTTGTTCATCAACTATATATTGAGCTTTTTTAAGCTCTTTGAGGATCTGTTTGCCCTCTTTAAGTTCAAACATCCCTGTATTGACCAGTGATTTTGTCACATCAAAGAGTGACTCCTCTGGAGATTTTTTGAGTATTGCTAAGAGAAATACTCGTTTGTTTATATCCTCTTCGTGCATCTGTCAGCCTCTTAGTGGAGATCTTCGTTGAGTGTAACTTCTCTCGTACTTCTTCGTGCAATGATTTCACCTGTAGTAGAGTTTTGTCTATAGTGTATACCATTGAGTCCTTGAAGTTCTGCACCCTTGAATGACTCTTTGGCTTGCAATGCAGCTTCTGGGTTTGCTGTGTTTATTTTGGCTAACTCATCTGCTGCTATCTTGATCTTTGTCCCTGCAAGTATTGTGATACCTGCATCGACTATACACGCATCACCGAGTGGGAGACCTGTCACAGAGTTGGCACCAAGAAGTGTGTTCTCACCGATAGAGATAGGGTTGCCGTCTGTCCCTGAGAGGACACCGAGGATACTTGCACCACCACCTACATCTGAACCAGAGCCGACGATAGCAGAGCTAGAGATACGACCCTCTACCATCACTGGACCAAGTGTCCCTGCATTGAAATTGATATAAGAAGCCCCTGGCATGACGGTCGTACCTGCTGCAAGTTGAGCTCCCATACGGACTTTACTCGCTTCGAGTATGCGTGTATTATCTGCTGGAATGACATGTTGGAGGTATCGTGGGAACTTATCAACACTATCGATAGTAGGATATCTCCCTGCAAGCTTCATCTCTATCTCATTTTCTCTGAGATAATCTAACTCAAATGGTCTATTGCCTACCCATGCGACATTGCTCAATATACCAAATGCACCATCGAGATTGATGCCTCGTAGCTCTGCTTTGCCAAGAGAGAGTGCGTAGAGTTTGAGATAGACTGCTTCGACACTCTGAGGATTGCTATCTTCAAAAAGGAATGTGATACGATAATTTTTACCTATATCTTCTACATTGGAGAGGACTTTGGCTACCTGTACATTGCGATGTGCATCCCCTGTAGCTTCTGCAAGGTAGGGAGTAAAAGCTGCGATAGTATTAGATACAAATTTATCACTCAGCGTAGTCACAAATTCACTCTGTGAAAAATCTATCGTACAGTTTGCCTCTTGAAGAGCTTTGAGGAAGATAGCTGCTGAACCATAATTTTCTTTCCAATTGACAACTGCATAGTTGGCTTGGAGTACCTTTTCTGCGTTTTTTTGTCCTCTATCTACTCTCGCTATACCAAAAGCTATCGGTTCCCTATACCCATCTGTACTCTTGATCTCATCAACAAGTGCTTTGAACTCATCTGCTGAAGTTACTGTATCTATAGACATCTCTATCTCCTAATATGTATCATTATTTTTACTGCCTGATTATACTTGATTATTTTTAAAGCTTGATAAAGGGAAATAGTTTACCAATATATAACCGTTCTTCGTCTCCCCCAACGCAGTGCTTTTCTACGATTGACTCCCATATATATATCTATTCGTTTTCTATATCTCTTATTCATTTTATCTCTTACTCTATAGTATCCAGGGAGTCCTTGTATTTTGACTTTGGTTCCATTCCTCAAACCATATTTATAGATAAGATCTCTTGAGACAGCTATGATCTTCATCCCTGGACGAATGCGATTATTCCAAGCAGCCAAAAATGGTGTTTTATCTGTTTGCTTTCTATGCGAGCTATAGGCGGTTGCATGTACCCGCAGGCTGTGTTTGCCTCTCACTGTTGAGAGAAGTTTTTGGTGATACATGCTACGACGCTTTTTATGCTGCTTGATTTTGATCTTTTTTGCAGCTAGTTTTTGAGCAAGTAGCCTCTTTTTTTTCTCTCTCTTTTCTCTCTTGAGCACTCTAGAAAACTTATATTTAGAGATAGGGATATTGACCATTTCTCCTATTTTGAGTGTCTTTTTACTGCTCATCAATCTATTGATTTGCAATATTTTCTTTGTACTTGTGTCAAATCTTTTTGCTATTTGACTTAGAGTGTCACCCTTGACTATCGTATACTTAGGATATTTTTTAGATACTCGTATATGCTTCTGTTTCTTTAGATTTTTCTTTATCGTTGGGTACTTTTGTACCACGAAACTATCTATATCATTAAGGTCACCTTCAAAATTCGTATTGCTTTTACTCTCTTGTGTTATATTTTCATCTGAAGAGAACTTCATAGGAGAGTGTGATTTTATCTTTGAAAACCTACTTGGATCTCGTACTACCAAATGTTCCTCTATCATATCTTCTACAGTAATAACCTTCATAATCTTTGGTTTTTCTATTGTTGGCACAGTTCTGGAAATAATAAGCTTGTGAGGTTTGTGAAAATCTATATCTTTACCAGTAGAGAGCTTTTTTGGATACATAAATTTTGAGGGATAGGGCATGCACTCTGTTGTCTTTGGGGATATATAACGACAATCCACCAATTTTTTCTCGATCGCACTTGCTTGTGTCATCCACAACATTGTAGTAAATAAAAAAAGTTTCTCTCTCATCAATTTTGATGTAAAATTACAAAAATTTTAACATCTCCTCCTTAATAGATTTGGTTTTGACTACCACTGTATGTTTCACCTCTTTAGCAAAAAGATTGCGTATCATATCTGGTACTTGAAGATTTTGGCTTGTAGCGACGAACTCTAGTGCCTCTATATCATCTTTGGCATCAGAACCAAGTGCTTGAGCTACTGTAGTACTAAACTTCGTCCACTCAGCTGTAGAGTAGATGACTGTAGGGAGTTGCTCTGTGCGTAACTCTTCATATGCTTTTATACATGTAGCAGTATGCGGATCCATGATATAACCCTTTTTTGCATATGAGGCGATCACTTTTTCGCAACTCTCATCATCGCTATAGTTTGCTGCAAAGTCCTCTTGGAGTAGTGCTAACTCATCGGGAGTCAGAGTAAATCTATCAGTTTTTGCCAAATCATCAAAGAGCTTCTTGGTGCGATCTGCACCAAACTTATCATACATTACTCGCTCTATGTTTGAACTCTTGAGTATATCCATCGCTGGTGAATCAGTCTGTATGAGTTCTCGCTCTCGTAGGTCATACTCTCCTGTTGTGATCCAATCTACAAGTATATTGTTGACATTGGAAGTGATGAGTATCTTCTCTATCGGTAGGCCTGCTTTTTTGGCATAGTAGCCACCAAGTGCATTGCCGAAGTTACCACTAGGGACTGTGAGATATATAGGTGCACCCATTGTGACTTCACCGCGTTTGACAAGCTGTAAATAGCTGTGTATATGATAAATGATTTGAAATATGATGCGTCCAAAGTTGACAGAGTTGGATGCAGAGAGTTTGATATCTCTGTTGTGAAGTTCATCTTTGAACTCTTGGGATGCAAGTAGCTCTTTGAGACTATTTTGGGTATCATCGAAGTTACCCTCTACACCGATGACTTTGAGGTTTTGAGCATCCTCTGTGACCATTTGTAGCCTCTGTACATCACTTGTCCCACCACTAGGGTAGAGACAAACTACTTTGATATTGGGTTGATTTTTGAAAGTCTCTAGTGTAGCAGGACCTGTGTCACCACTGGTTGCAGCCATGATGAGATAGCTTTCATCTCGTTGTTGAGCGAGCTTACTCAACATATATCCAAAAGGTTGCAAAGCCATATCTTTGAACGCTCGTGTAGGTCCATGATAGAGTTCACTCACAAAACAGTCATCCTCTATCTGGACAAGTGGCACTGTATCCAAAGGATCATCAAAGGCATCATATCGAGCAAGTGCCTCTTGGATCGTGGCATCATCTATATCTATCTCAAATGACTTTAGAAAATCAAAAGCCAACTCTTTATAACTACTCTCTCTATGTTTATCTAAAAAATCACTATCAAGTGATGGGAGAGACTCAGGTATATACAACCCTCCGAAACTCGCACTTGGATTTAAAATTGCATCTGAAAAATTGACTCTATCTACTCTACTACCATCATTTCCTCGTGTCTCAACAAACTTCATTTGTTACTATCCTAAATATTTTTTCTTTTATTATACCCAAAAGATGATTGATATTGCAAAATATAGAGAATAAAAGAGAAAAATTGATATATAATAAAGAAGAAAATTAAAAGTTTTATAAGATAGAGAGTATTTGGAAAGGGCAAGTAGAAAAATCTACTTGCAGTTTACCACTAGAGTGGAGTTACATTTTCAGCTTGTGGACCTTTTTGACCTTCACCGATTTCAAATGATACTCTTTGACCTTCTGCCAAAGATACACGACCTGGAGTTGTGCTGTTTACTTGTCTGAAGTGAACAAATACATCACTACCACCATTTTCTTGTTGGATAAATCCATAACCTTTTTCATCGTTGAACCATTTTACAGTTCCGTTAAGCACTTCTGCCATAATAATACCTTTTGTATAAAATAATGCACTTCACTTAAGAAGTGGAATCAAAATCGGAGAGTCTTTGGTCTAGCAGAACATTACTGGTCACACTAAAGATGAACTCACACCTCATCTTTCATCGGAGGTATTATATCTACTTTTTATTAGTTTATACCTATTCTTTTAAAAAAAATTAAAAAAATTATGATTCAAGCTCATTTAAGAGATGATTTGGCAATTTTTTACTTGTAGCGGCTCCAAGTTTTTCAAGTTTATAAAATTGACTCGTGATACTCCCCGAACCCATATGCAACCTATTATAAGCCTCATCATAACTCTTCTGTACACTATTCATCTGCTTGCCTAACTTCTCTATACTCTCCACAAAGCCGACAAACTTATCAAAGAGAAGTCCCGCTCTTGTGGCTATCTTCGTGGCATTTTGTCGCTGGTGTTCATATTTCCAACTATTCTCTACCGCTCTCAATGCCACCATTAGAGTCGTAGGTCCCACTAAGATAATATTTTTTTTGAATGCATACTCAAAAAGATTGGGGTCATACTCCATCGCCATCAACAATGCACTCTCTACAGGGATAAACATAAAAACAAAATCAAGTGAATTGATACCTTTGAGTCGTGTATAATCTTTTGCACTCAAATCTTTGATATGTTTTTTCATAGATGCGATATGCTGGTCTGCAAACTTCTGCTTGGATAAGTCGTCACGCTGGGATGCTACGAAGCGTTCATATGCAGTGAGAGAAGTTTTTGCATCCACTATCACTTCTCTATGATCGGGCAAATAGACTATGACATCTGGTCTATAGAGGCTCTCATCACTCTCATGCCGTAGAGCTACTTCTCGCTCATAAGACTCTCCTTGCTTCAAGCCTGAATTCTCCAACACTCGCTCCAAAATCATTTCACCCCAAATACCTTGCGTCTTACTCTCTCCCTTGAGTGCGTTGGTCAAGTTATTCGCCTCTTTACTCATTTGGAGATTGATCTCTTTGATATTTTTGATTTCAGACTGTAGCATGGATCGTTCATTACTCTCTTGCAGATAGAGTGTATGTATCTGCTTTTTGAAGTCATCAAATTGATTTTGCATGGGATGGATCATCTCTTTTATATTTTTTGAACTCTGTGTAGCAAACTCTTGAGAGTTCTCTTTGAGTATTGTCTCTGCCAAGTTACTAAACTCTAATCGCATCTGTTCCTTATACGCATCCATCTGCTCTCTCTTCTCTTGGTGCAACCTCTCTTGACTCTCTAGCTCTGATTTGAGTACCTCTCCTTGACTTTGCACATGAACGAGTTCTGATAAGAGTCTATCTATCTTAAGCTCTTTTGCATGATACTCTTCTTTGAGTTTCTCATAGCTCTTGTCCCTCTCTAAAAGTCTCGAACGAGTATCACTCAATGCTGTGCTCAACTCAAGCCGTGACTCTTCAAATCGGCTTTTGAGTGTTTCATACTTACTATCCAATGCTTCATATCCAAGGACTCTATCTTGACAAACCTTCAACTTCTCTTCTAGGACTGCACTCTCTTGACTCAGCTGTGTAGACATCTCTCTTTGGTTCTCATACGCTTGCTGGTACTGTTGGCTAGAGCTTTTGTACTCTGTTCTTATCTCTAAACATCGTTCTAACTCCTCTTTGAGTGCATAGATCGTAGATCGTAGATCATTTTGTACAGTATCACGCTCTAACACAACTCTCTGTCGTTGTATAATCATGATGATAAGCCATATTATCACCCCCAAGAGAAGTAAGAAAAGCACCCCTGATATTATCCATAGATCCTCTATAGTCAACATGTAGGTCAACTTTGCAAAGAGTGAGTGCAACTCTTTTCCCCTAGTAACTCACCTCTTTGTAACTGTTTTGATATACCCATATTTTATTTTCCTGGTGTCACGATAGCTTTGAGCGTATTTGCTAACTTACTCTTCTCTCTGATATTTTTAAGCTCTTTACCTGGTTCTGTTGTCGTGATGACTGTCCGTCCCAAGATCTTTTTGCTTCCATCTTTGAGCCTCACTCCCCAATATGTATGCATAATGACAGGTTCCCCCTTATACTCTCCCAAATAGAGTACGATATGTCCAGGAACATAGAGCATAGAACGAAATGGCTTTGCTTTTGCAATGATAATCCTCTTCTTCTTTGCCTTTGGTATCCCTTTGATATTGGTATACTTCCCATCTTTTGCCTGTTTGCTTGAGTTCCTACGCAAAAATATCCCAAAAGGTGTAAAATAGTCTTTGGTGAACGAAGAGCAGTCTCGTGTCTGCATCAATCCACCCCACCCATATGGTTCATTGTAGAATTGTTTGGAGATTGTTGCAACATTTCGAGCAGTCATAGCGATAGGCTTCTTGATGATCAATCCCTTTTGAGCGCTTGTAGCAAATTGGAGTGTGGCTTTTCCTCTTTTCCCTCTCTTTGCAAAGAGATAGTGTGTTGTTTTACTCTTCTTGCCTTCTTGTATCGTTGGAAAGATAGATCCTAGCTTCACAAGTGTCAAGTAGTTTTTATCTCTATAGAGTTTGAGATTGTCTCTGACTACTACGCTATAGTGACCATTTTTAAATTTCTTTATAAATGCACTATCGACTATCGCCATAGCTGAGACTTTTATCCATCCATAAGCTGTCGAACCGCGTACAAATGCCCACTTTCTATCGAGTGAATAGTGTGATAGATAGAGTGGTGTATTGATATGATAGGAGCTATTTTGATTATAATCAAAAGGAAAGCCCTCTCCTACTCTCTTAGGGTTATGATAAAATGCTCTCGCCGTAGGCAAAGCACGCACATTGACATGTCTTGTAGTGATAGCTCTCTGCCCTACACTATCGAGATTTTTGAAGTTGGCATTTTTGATCCATTTGAAGTAAGTCGATGAGCCTATCACTCTGCCTTTGATAGTATATATTCTCTTTTTTGTGACGGCACGAAAAGCCCACTGCATTTCACTCAGAGATTTATCTATCTTCTTTATATACCATGGTTTAAAATATTTTTGGTTGTACTCTCTATCCCATTTGAGCTGTTCTTTGTATGAGACTGTTTGAAACTGTTTGGAATAATATGATGGGTCTTGTGGGATTGATCTCATATCTGCTATTTTGCCTTTTGGCATATGGTCTATCTTGCTACTTGTTCGTTGACCTGCGACTAGAGTGTAGTTGGCATAGAGGAGCGTTTGAGCTGACAATAGAAATCCAAATAATATATTTTTCATAAAAGTTTTCTCATTTTTTATTTTATAATATGATTTTTTTATTAACACATGGTCAATGGCTTCTAACTCTAACTTATTTGTTATCTTCTTATGCTACAATGATGACGACTAGAAGAGGGAGTATAGTGTGTATAAAAATCAGTTGGATCAACTACTAAAAAGAGAGTTACCAAAAGCTCTACTTCTTTTTGGGGATAATGAGTATCTCATCGATCATTATATCGAACACTATATCCATCGGCTTGAAGCAAAAGAGGAGAAACTCTCTCTCTATCACGATGAGTGGGACTATACGCAAGCGAAATCATACCTCTCACAAAGCTCTCTTTTTGGTGGTACAAACCTGCTCATTATAAAATATGAGAAAAAACTCCCCAAAAAGGAGCTTGATACACTCATAGCATTAGCAAATAAAATCAGTAACAACTATTTTCTTTTTGCTTTTTTGGGAAATGCTAGAGATGCAAAGAGTCTACAGAGTAGCTTTAGTGAAAAGAGGGGTGGAGTTTGGGTTCGATTTTTTGAAGCAAATATCAAAGAGGGGATCGATCTACTACAGAGGCAAGCTCATGATATAGGAGTAGATATAGACTTCTATGCACTCCAACACCTCATGCTCATACTCAACAATAACTTAGCACTCTGTAGCAATGAGTTGCATAAATTGGCTATATTGGAGAGTAAAGTGACGAGTAAAGATATAGATAGACTCATCTACTCTACAGCACCTCTCGCTATAGATCAGTTTTTGACACATCTTTTTGAAAAACGACCAATCACTGATATGATCGGCACACTGCTAGAGCTAGGAGAAGATGAGTATATGCTTCTACGATCTACGCAAAGATTTGTCAATGAACTCTTTCTCTTCAATGCCTATATCAAACTCTATGGCACACCCGACTCCAAAGAGATACTTGGATACAAACTCCCTAAACATATAGAAGAGAAAAAAGCACAATTGGCAATGAGAATCAAACCCGCCACACTCTTACAAATCACAGAATTTTTACTCACTAGAGAGTTGGAGATCAAACGCCCTGGAAATATCAACAAAGAAGCACTACTCTATGGCACCTATATTGAGATGCAAAGATATTTGGTGGGATGATCAAAAAGGCAGATTAGCAGATGAAGCAATAGGGTGGATACAACCCACCACTAAAACTCCCTATCTATAATAGCATTGAGAACTATTGGCTAACTACCTCTGTTTGAGCAGGGGCTTGAGTTGCTGGAGCTGCAACCTCTTTTGGAACTTCTGCCTTCTCTTCTATAGCTGGTGCAGAGGATGGAGTAGGTACGACCACAGTAGGCTCTACTTTTGCTTTTTGGACAACTAGAGTGGCTTCTGGAGCCTTAACCTCTTTTTGAACTTCTGGTTTCTCTTCTACAGCTGGTGCAGGTACAGCTATAGTAGGTTCTGCTTTTGCTTCTTTAACAACTGGAGCAGATTCCACTTTGGTCTCTTTAGCAACTGGAGCGGCTTGTGCTTTTTTTGCTACCTGCTCTTTGAGTGAGTCTATCTCATCATTGAGATCAAACTTCTCATCATCACAATCTTGAAATGCTTCTACATTGGCACCATATTGATAGACCAATTCACCACCCTCTTTGCCTTGTTTGAGAGTGACACCTGCAAATGCTATTGCTAAGAGTAAAAAAACAACTCTTCCTTTTGATCCACTCACCAAAGCAATCAATTTGAAAACCAAAAGAGCTACCGAAGCATATACGAGATAAGTTCCTAGTAGTTTATGCTCTTTGAGTTCTGATTGACCTGCTTCACCAAGTGTATCCCAAGCTGCCTTTCCATCAACAGAACCAGCAAGATATGCAAGTGAAAATATCACAACCATTGCTACAATCAAAAGAGATGAGAGTGTACTCACTCCACGACCTTTAGGCTCTTCTGCTGTCTCGCTCCTCTTTACAATGATGTTGACTAGTTCAAGAAGAACGATCATAATAGGTAAAACAATCGCAAAATGTACGAGTGGCGGGTGTGCCAGCGTTGGGATTTGATCCGTTGGTATAGCCTCTAAGAGAGCCTTAGGTATTGAGATATTTGGAAGTTCCACTTCTAACTCCTTTGGTTAAATGATTTTAGGTATTTTACTACCTCTAAGTAAAAATTATAACATACTACCCTTACAATCTTACATTTTTATCTACTATTTGGCTCTATCTCTTATCTCTACTACAAATCATAAATTAAATTTTTTATTATTATAAGTTAAATAAATTTTACTTATCTATTAAACTATGTTATAATACGAAAAAAATATAAAGGTTATAAGAATGTATAATAGATTACCATGGTGGATGGGTGGCATATTGTTGTCAGCTCTTTTGATGATGACATTTTGGATATATGGTGCGGATCGTCCACTTGGGGCTTCGACTTATGTGCCGTACCTTGCAGGGATTGTTTTTGGGCTTGATCCTGAGCAGTATAGTTACCTCAAAAAGATAGAAGCTCCTGGTTCTTGGGAAGGGGTAATGCTCCTTGGTGCACTCTTTGGTGGGTTTATCACTTCTGTGTTTATTACCAAGAGTTTTCGTTTTTCTCTGATTCCTTCAGGCTGGAAAAAGTATAAAAATAGCTCTGTTGTCTCACGGCTTCTGTGGAGCTTCTTCTCTGGATTTACATTGATTATAGGTGCAAGAATGGCTGGTGGGTGTACCTCTGGTCACTTTCTTTCGGGAGTGAGCC
This sequence comes from uncultured bacterium, assembly GCA_965544395.1. GTDB lineage: Bacteria > Campylobacterota > Campylobacteria > Campylobacterales > Sulfurovaceae > SZUA-451. The sequence goes on from CBEUND010000002.1 coordinate 61,327, forward strand.
AGTTGGCTATATCGTCGATGGTATTTGGTATTGTTGTGATGGCTTCACTGCTTATCACTGGACGATTTTTTTATAATACAAAGGTGAAGTAATGGCAAATATTGTATTTGTAAATGAGCAAAATGATAGCATAGGAGACAATCTCATCGGTATGGTAGAGAGTGTGATACATCAAGATCACGGTTCTGTGGCACTGGTTTTTCTTATTGGAGTGATATTTGGTGGGATTATCCAATATACTCGTGCCGATAAGTTTGAGAAGATAGCTGGATTTTCGATGCTCAAAGATACCATCGTCCCCAAGATGCTCTTTTTGGCAGTGGGGTTAACGAGTATAGGACTCTATTTTATGATAGAGGGTGGATATGCTCACTACCATGTGAAACCAATTATTTTACAAGGCTTGATTATCGGTGGTATATTGTTTGGTGCTTCTATGGCGATATTGGGTAAATGCCCTGGGACAGGACCTGTATCTATTGCTGAGGGGCGTATAGATGTACTCATAGGCGCGATTGGTGGTCTCTTTGGCGGATTAGTCTTTACTTTATACTATGATGACTTTTTCAAACCACTTATGGGTGAGAGCTTGGGCAAGACAATACTCCCTCAACTCTTGAAAGGCAACGAGCATTTGACGGTACTTATTTTTGGTCTCATAGTGACACTCACTGCTATTTTTATTCCAAAAATAGAACTCTTTGATGAAGCAGATCTCTCACAGCTCCCTGACGATAAGAGACCTGACAGAGAAGAGAGCAAAAAATAACCGTAGACATGTACCTATAGTAGCATTGACAGCTAACAACCTCAAAGGAGGCAGATAGAACTCTTCTTGAGTTTTATATT
>CBEUND010000003.1:0-60432 GCA_965544395.1 uncultured bacterium
TCTGTTGTGTTATCTGTGGGAGTTATCTCTTGAGGTCTGATAGTGACTGTTTCTCCTTGTGTTGCTATTGTAGGGGTGGTATGCTCTTTGAGTTGGTATTTTGAGAGTGTCTCTACGACACTATTACTATCTTGTGTGATATTTTGCATGATCTCTTTTGCTTGAGTTGCGTCACTCCTTTGGGCATCTACAAAAGCCAAACCTACAAGTACTTTATTGGTCAGGATATCTGCATCATCTCCCAAAGCACCATTTATCACAGAGAGGATAAAGAGCGATCGACTGACTCTATTGCTTTCCAAACTACGAAGCCAATACTCTAAGCCCTCTGCATCAGGTTCTCGCTGCAATAGATTGTTATAGACATTATAGATAAATCTTTTGTATGAGTATCCTTGAGGATATTGAGCTTGAGTCTCTTCTTGATCAAAGAAACTCTTAGCGATACTCTCCATATCCAACCCTGAAGTCAACCAATATTGCAATCCTTGTGCATCAGGTGCTCTATCAAAAGTAGCGATATAGAGTTTGGTAAGAGATATTCTGCTCGGTTTTTCTGCTTGGAGCAGGGTAGCTACAAGTAGTAGAGAGAGTAAAAGCTTTTTAAACATAAAAAATCCTTCCCATTTATTTGTTATACTTTACATCTTTTTCTCTTTGGTTTCAATAAAACAGATACTTTTTGGCTCAGATAGAAGCAAAAGTGAAGTGAGTAGAATTGTTTTTGCTAGATTTCTTGAGCATTCAAAAAATGTTAAAAAATAGTTTGTCTTGCTATGATATATACTCAAGTTCTATTCACTACTCCTCTCCTTGACTCCTGATGAGTTCCAAAAACTCTTCTCCATATCGCTCAAACTTCACTTTACCGATACCATGTATTGCTAGCATTTCATCTTCATTTTTTGGGAGCTTGGCACTTAACTCTTTGAGTGTTTTGTCAGAGAAGACTATATAAGGTGGGATATTATTGGCTTGAGCTATCTCACTTCTGCGGGCTTTGAATGCTTCAAATATCGCTATATCGTACTGCTCATCGTAACTATCTACTATCTTTTTACCTGTGGACTTCTTGATACTCAATCTATCTTCTCTCAAATCAACACTGTGTTCTCCTTTGATGATACCCACACCAAAAGCACTCAAAAGATAGACTTTGAAATCTCCTATCGTCACTGCACCTAACTCCAAAAGTCTATCCGCGATAGTGAGCCATTGAGCTTTTGAGTACTCCTCTCCTATGCCATAGACAGAGAGTTCGTTGTGATTGTTTTCTAGCACTCTCTTCTCTTTGCTTCCTCGTAATACATCCACTACATAATGCAACCCAAAGCTCTGGTTGGTACGATATATAGCAGAGAGTAACTTTTGTGAAGCGGTGGTGATATCTATGGATTTTATATCAGGATTGAGACAGTTATCACATTTGTCTTGACAATTTTCTATCGCATCGTCAAAATAGTGAGCGATACTCTTATGGCGACACTCTTGTGTGTTGGTAAAGCGTACAATACTCTCTATCTTACTATAAGCAAGACGCTTATAAGGTGTATCGGGAAGATCATCGATAAATGATTTTTGCTGTACTATATCTTGTGCAGCAGGCAGGAGCAGTGATTCAGACTCCAAACCATCTCGCCCTGCACGCCCTATCTCTTGGTAAAAGTTTTCTAAAGTTTTTGGCATAGTCATATGCACGACAAAACGGATATTACTCTTGTCAATCCCCATACCGAAAGCTATAGTTGCGACGACTATCTCTATACGATCAGAGACAAAATCGCTATAGATACTATTTTTTTTCTCTGTGGCTAAAGCTGCATGATATGCTTGGGCTGCTATACCTTTGCCTTGCAAAAAATGTGCTATATTTTCTGTAGATTTTCGAGAGAGTGAGTAGATGATACCCGCATCACCCTTATGTGACTTCAAAAACTCAAGAAGTTGTAGTCTCCCATCTTTGATGCGGTGTTCTACGCGTATAGTGAGGTTACGACGGAAGATAGAGCCTCTCAGACGCATAGGCTCTACCAGTCTCAACTGTGTAGCGATATCTCTCTCCACTGCACTCGTAGCTGTCGCTGTAAATGCGGCGATAGGTGTAGTAGTAAACTGCTCCTTGAGCAAAGAGAGTTGGCGATAGTTTTCACGAAACTCATGCCCCCACTCACTCACACAGTGTGCCTCATCTATCACAAAAAAGTTGATATTGATATAGTGCAACGCAGAGATGAAGTAGGGGTTGGTCAACCGTTCAGGAGCGACATAGAGGAGTTTTATCATGCCCTTTTTGAGTCGCTGTTCTATCTGCTTGGACTCTTCGATAGTTTGCATAGAGCTTAACATCGCAGCAGATATACCGTTGGATGTGAGTGCTACTACTTGATCATGCATAAGTGCAAGCAGAGGAGAGACGACGACTGTCACTCCACTCATCATCAAAGATGGCAACTGATAACAGAGGGATTTGCCTCCACCAGTAGGAAGTATCATCAGAAGGTCTCTTGACCCCAAGATAGCATCTATCGCCTCCTCTTGGAGATGACGAAACTCTTTATGACCGAAATATTGCTCTAGCAGTTCAAGTTTTTTCATAAATGAGATAATAGCTATTTATTGATGAGAGGGAGGTTTTAACTTGCATTATGTCATGACAATAATTTGGGATGAACCTTTTATAAAAGATAGACTATAATACCCTTATGAATTTTTATACACTTTTAGAAGAAGCGATCACGAGTGATGATATAAGACTCAAAGAGCAACAAACCCTCAAATGTTTGGAGTATTGTAATGCAAAGAGTGAAGAGACTATAGTCTCCTCCACTTCCCCCAAAGAGTTCACTACACCCTCTTATGCCAAAAGATGTCAGATAGTAGACCCTAGAGAGTTACCTGCAAGAAAGGATTTTGAGACAGCCAAGGGATTAGCGACATTAGTGCATGCTATAGCACATATAGAGTACTCTGCTATAGATTTAGCCCTTGATGCTGTCTATAGATATAGGCATATGCCTAGAGAGTATCAGAGGGATTGGCTAGAGGTAGCAGCCGATGAGATCAGACACTATCAAATGCTCACAGATCTACTCCATACACTAGGATTTGCCTATGGTGACTTCCCTGTGCATAGTGGACTCTTCGATGCGAGTATACATACAGCAGATGATATCCAAGACCGCATGGCAGTGATCCCGAGATACTATGAAGCAAGTGGACTCGATGTCAACCCTCAGATTATCAAGAAGCTACAAAATAGAGACAAAATACCAGCTGTCAAAACCCTCATAGATACGCTCAATGTCATATATGATGAAGAGATACTCCATGTACAAAAAGGGGACAAATGGTTCCGCTACCTCTGCGAGCAAGAGCATTTAGCAGTAGAGTCTGAGTATATGCGTATATTGGAGAAATATGCCCTCACAAACAAACATAGACCCCATATCAATGTCAAAGCACGCAAAGAGGCAGGATTTACTTGTAGTGAATTACTAAAACTTGGAGCCAAAAAGTGTCAAGAGTAATGTACTTAAAAAGTGATTGCTTTTTCGATAGCCTACGGTAGTGTTATATCTTTGCAACACTACCATAGTCTATTATGTAGGAATGGAGAGGAGAGGAGAGAGGCTTATTTTCTTCTAAGCTCTTTGATTCTTGCTGCTTTTCCTTTGAGATCTCTAAGATAGAATAGTTTTGCTCTTCTTACTCTACCTCTTCTGAGTACTTCAATACTCTCGATACTCTCTGAATAGAGTGGAAATATTCTCTCGACACCAACACTATTGGCACCCATTTTTCTCACCATAAATGTACGACCTGTACCTTCACCTCTAAGAGCGATACATACACCCTCGAAGTTTTGTACTCTTTCTTTAGTCCCTTCTTTGATTCTGACGGCTACTCTTACTGTATCACCTGCTCTAAAATCAGGAATATTTTTTGCTTCTAGTTGAGCTTTTTCAAAATTCTCAATATATTTATTTCTCACGATTTACCCTTTGTTTTTGTCTTCTGATATAGATCAGGTCTGAAATACTTTGTTTTACACAAAGATAGTTTGCTTTTTAAGGCTGTGATATTACTATGATTTCCCTTTAGGTACTCTGAAATAACTTCACTTTCGCCATATTTTGTAGGTTTTGTGAAAGATGGTGCTTCTAGTAGAGGCTCTTCAAAGCTCTCTATACTCAATGAGTCACTATTGCCCAAGACACCTTTGACATTTCTACTAATAGCATCGCAGAGTACCATACTCGCCAACTCTCCACCTGTGAGTATATAGTCACCTATAGAAAGAAGCTCATTTGCTTGAGACTCTATGACTCTCTCATCTATCCCCTCATAACGCCCTGAGACGAAGACTATATGGCTCTTTTTTGCCAATCGTTTCGCATCATTTTGTTCAAACTTTTTGCCCACTGGTGTCAAAAATATAATATGTGCTTGTGGTGACTCTTGTTTGACTCTATCGAGTGTGTCTACAAGAGGTTGTGGAGTCATCAACATACCAGCACCACCACCCACCATAGGAGCATCTACTTTTTGATGTTTGTTTGTACTATAGCTACGAGGATCTATGAAATCTATCGCTATCTTTTGACTCTCTATAGCTCTAGAGAGGATAGAGTCTGAGAAGTACCCCTCGACTATAGAGGGGAAGAGCGTCACAAATGTAAAACGCATCAGCTCGCTTCCAATATCTCTTTGGTATCTTTAGTCAAGAGGCGTTTTTTGACACTATCCAACTCGATGACATACCGAGGAATATATGGAATCATAAAAGATTTTACCATGCCACTCTCTCGAAGCTTTTGATCTGTATCTATGATAAGATAGTCTACGCCCACCATGCGTTGTATATCTGAGATAGTACCCAAAAGCTCTTCATCCTCATAGATAGATATACCGATGAGATCAAACCAAAAGTGTTGCCCTTCAGCGAGTTCACACTCTTCTCTCGTCTGCTCTTCATCGGCATAGAGTTTTGTATTTGTCAATCGCTTAGCACTCTCTAGTGTCTCATAGCCACGAAATTTGACTAAGCCTTTGCTCAAGTTGATATCTACGATCTCCAAAACTCCACTACTGCTTTGAAATGTTTTTGAGATTTGAAATTGTTCGGGGAAGTCTGTCTCTAAATGGAGTTTGAGATCACCCCACAAGCCAACTGTCTTGCCAACTTTGGCTATAAGAAAGCGATCCATTATAGTCTAATTTTATATTGATTTGACATTGACACGGTAGCTTTTGCCACCTTTTGCCTTACAGCCAGAGATGACTGTCTTGATAGAGTTGATCATACGACCCTCTCTACCGATGAGTTTTCCTACATCTTCACTCTGAGCATATACTATAACCTCATCGAAGCCTTCATCTATCTCGACGATATCTACTTTGATAGCATCAGGATTTTTGACAAGTAGTTTAGCATATGTAGAGACGAAATCTGCTGTCATGAGGGATTACTTGTTAGCCAATCTTTTGACAGTTGGACTTATCTGAGCACCAACACTCAACCAATAGTTCAATCTCTCTTCATCTAGTACAAGCTCTTTATTTGCACTTACTGGATTGTAGTGACCTATAGCTTCGATCCAGCCACTATCTCTTCTTTTTCTACTGTCTGTTACTACGATTCTATAAAATGGTTTCTTTTTTCTACCCATTCTGGTCATTCTGATCATTGTCATGCTGTTATTCCTTCTCTTTTGTAATATTTTGATTTTTGCCCTGCAAAGTCCTGACAACTGCTTTTTAATGACTAAAACACTCATCAACACTTTTTTGGATTGGAATAATATCACAATATACTTTAAATATAAATTATGTATCTGGCTTATAGCTATAAAAATCTCTTACTTATCTTTGGGTAAAGTTTGGTTATAATCTAACCCCTAAATAGAGAGAAAAGGTCAAAACCCCATGAGTAGATCCATCAAACTATCAGTAGTCATCCCTGTCATGAATGAAAAAGAGAATATCAAACCCCTGCTAGAGTCTGTATATGAGGCACTCGATGGAGTCTATGAGTATGAGCTAATACTTGTTGATGATGGCTCTAGCGATGGTACAGTCGATGAGGTAGCCAAGTGGGGAGATGAGAAGACACGAATAGTCGTCTTCAACCGCAACTATGGACAGACCACTGCTATGGCAGCTGGGATAGAGAATGCCCAAGGCGAACTGATAGTGACCCTCGATGGAGATATGCAAAACGACCCCTCTGATATACCTGCTATGATAGAGAAGCTCCAGTCAGAGGGCTGGGATGTAGTAGCAGGGCGACGGCTCAAACGCCAAGATGGGATGTTCCTACGAAAGATACCGAGCAAGATAGCCAACTACATCATCCGTCGCTCTACAGGAGTCTATATCAGTGATTATGGTTGTACTCTCAAAGTATTTACCAAAGATGTAGCGAAAAATCTCGAACTCTACGGAGAGCTACACCGCTTCATCCCTGTACTTGCCAAGATATATGGAGCTAAGATCACAGAGATGGATGTCAAACACCACGCTCGCACTCATGGGGAGTCCAAATATGGTATAGGGCGAACCTCTCGCGTCATTAGTGACTTGATGTTGATGCTCTTTATGCAAAAGTATAGAGTCAAACCTATGCACCTCTTTGGAACGCTAGGACTCTTCACCTTTATCCCTGGGGTATTGATAAACTTCTACCTACTGATACTCAAAATATTGGGTCATGATATAGGGCATAGACCACTGCTTACTCTTGGTGTCGTGTTGGTATTGACAGGTGTGCAGCTCATCACCACGGGATTCTTAGCAGAACTCATCATGCGTACTTACTTTGAGTCACAGAGCAAAAAACCATACAGTATCAAAGAGATCATCTTTGGCAACAAAAACAAAGCTTAAAAAACTCTTCAAGACAGCTCTCAAGGGTGTTATCACTCTTTGGGCTCTCTATTATGTATTTGCACACATAGATAGAGCTAACCTTCTCCAAACACTCAAGATAGCAGATATCAGCTGGCTCATAGCTGCATTTGTAGCTTTCAACGCTTCCAAGATAGCGAGTGCTATCCGTCTCAACTACTACTTTGGAGCTATTGGCATCACACTCTCAGAGATGGTAAATCTCTCTCTCTATTATCTAGGGATGTTTTATAACCTCTTTTTGCCTGGGGGCATAGGTGGCGATGGATACAAAGCGTATCTTTTGGAGAAGCGTTATAGTGTAGGCTACAAGAGACTCATAGCCGCTCTCCTCTTAGACCGTATCTCTGGAGTGGTAGCACTGCTCTTTTTTGCTGGGGTACTCTTTTTCTATAGCCATTTTGTTACACTCTATGGTTTTTTGCCTTCTCTAGTAGCTTTAGGTATCTTACTCACTCTTTTGCTCAACTATCTATTGACTCGGAAGTTTTTCCCTAACTTTATGGGGGTATTTGGCATCACGACACTCTATGCCTTTGTCGTGCAACTACTACAGCTCCTATCTGCTCTTTGCATCATCTGGGCTCTACCTATAGATACACTCTATACGATAGACTACCTCACACTCTTCCTCATCTCCTCGATAGTCGCAGTCTTGCCTATCAGCATCGGTGGTATTGGTGTACGGGAGTTGACATTCCTCTATGGATTTGCCCTCATAGGTGGAGATACGACGATGGCAGTGACTTTCTCACTACTGTTTTTTTTGATTACTGCGATATCCTCATTGATTGGTCTATTTATGAGCATCGATTGGTGAGGTTAGTATAAATTTGGGTTCAAGATGTACCCTCTAGTTTGAGAGCATATCGAAGGACAAAATACCCAAAAACTGCAGATAACAAAGTACCTATAAGTATCGCCAACTTGTCCGTATAGGCAAAGAGTGCATCATCGCTAAAGGCAAGGGAGTCGATAAAGAGACTCATAGTAAATCCTATACCTGTCAAGAGGCTCACACCATAAAGCATAAGCCAACTACTCCCTTTGGGTAGAGTAGCGATCTTGAGTTTGATAGCCAGCCAACTCAACCCAAATACACCTAGCTGTTTTCCCAAGAAGAGACCCAAGGCAATACCCATCGGTACAGGTTGAGTGATCTCATCTATAGAGAGTGATCTCATATCTATCCCTGCATTGACAAAAGCAAAGAGTGGCAAAATGAAGAATGTAATCCATGGATGCAACGAGTGCTCTATCTCTTTGAGTGGAGAGAAAACTATACCATCCTCATTTTTGGCTACCATCGGTATAGTCAAAGCTAGAGCGACGCCAGCAAGTGTAGCATGCACCCCTGATTTGAGGACACTCACCCATAGTACTAAACCTACAGCGAAATAGAAAGATTTACGCGAAACCCCAAATATATTGAACAAAATCAAAACAACCAGAGAGATAGAGGCTATATATATAGAAATCATAGAGAGGTCAGTTGTATAAAAGAGTGCGATGATGATGATAGCTCCAAGATCATCTATGATAGCCAATGCCATCAAAAACAGTTTCAAGGAGAGAGGAACACGCTTACCTAGCAGGGAGAGTATACCCAAAGCAAAAGCAATATCAGTCGCCGTAGGGATAGCCCAACCATCTCTAGCGACTGGGTCTGCATGATTGAAATAGAGGTATATTATAGCAGGTACTGCTATACCTCCAAGTGCAGCAATAGTAGGGAGAGCTACCTGACGAAGAGAAGAGAGATGCCCTGCTATCACTTCTCGTTTGACCTCTAATCCTACCATTAAGAAAAATATAACCATCAAACCATCATTGATCCAGTGGTGCAGTGTCTTGTCAAGGTGCAGACTCCCCACACGAATCTCCATAGGTATATGTAAAAAATACTCATACCAATGAGATAGAGATGAATTAACAAGGGCAAGAGCCAATATCGTTGCAATAATGAGGAGTATACCTCCTGTTGCATCTGATTTGAGAAATTCTGAAAGCTTGATTTTCATACGCTATCTCATCCCAAAATCAAGCTTTTGAAGCTCTCTTCGTAAAGTATCTGCTATATCACCTTGAAACTCTAGTCGATTCTCTTTGAGTGTACCACCTGTTCCCAAGCACTTTTTTAACTTTTTGAGCAGAGATTGTAATGCACTCTTCTCCAAATAAAATGGCTCTACGATAGTGACGACTTTGCCTCTGCGTCTCTCTTTGGAAAAATAGAGTCGATGTTTTTTAGGTAACATTAGCTCTATGGGTTCACTCGGTTTTTTGGCAGTACTTTTATTATCTGATGACCAAGTATCTTCAAAATTTGCACCCATTTCAAATAAATTTTTTTTCATTGTACCTACGCACCCTTAGTATAAAAATAGTTTGTAGCTTCCACAAAGCCTTCAACACTTCCGCAGTCAAAACGACGACCTTTGAATCTGTAAGCAATGACCATCCCCTTTTTTGCCTGTTCGCAAAGAGCATCAGTGATTTGTATTTCACCATTTTTACCTGGCTTGGTTTTTTGAATCATATCGAAGATATCGGGAGTCAAGATATAGCGACCAATAACTGCTAAATTGCTTGGGGCTTTCTCAATCTCGGGCTTCTCAACCATGTTTGAAACCATATAGACACCCTCTTCTATCTCCTTCCCCTCAATAACACCATATTTGTCTACCTCTTCGTTGGGGACTTCCATCGTTGCAACGATACAGCATTTGTATTTGGCATAGAGATCGATCATCTGTTTGAGGATACCATCTCCATCGGGGTTCACACAGAGATCATCTGCGAGGATTACAGCGAAGGGATTTTGAGTTCCGACCAAGACATTGCCTTTGTAGATGGCATCGCCTAGACCTCGCATCTCATTTTGGCGAGTATAGGTAAATGTACACTTGTTGATAATCTTACGGATATCACTCAATAGAGCCTCTTTGGAAGATCCTTCTATCTGGTGTTCGAGTTCGTACGAGATATCAAAGTGGTCCGTGATGGCTCGTTTGCCTCGTCCTGTAATGATCGCCATCACTTCGCATCCTGCTTCCATCGCCTCTTCGACTCCATACTGTATGAGTGGTTTTGTCAAGATAGGGAGCATCTCTTTGGGCATCGCTTTGGTTGCAGGTAAAAATCGCGTACCATACCCCGCTGCGGGGAATAGACATTGTGTTATCATAAATTGTTCCTTTTTATTGCATAATGTGGGTTAACTCTTATGATATTTTAGCCAAAGTATCTGATATGCTTCTAGATCTATCTCTCTACTACAATATAGATTTTTGATATATTTCAATAGTCTCATCAATATTGAAAATATATTTGAGTCTTTAGGCATTGTCCAAAAAGAGTATAAAGTATATGAAAATCAAAACTAAAAGTTATAACTGAGCCTTACAAATACTCTATCTAAGCTATAATCTCTTTGATTACCCAAACTATCTTGGGCTATGTTTTTCTCTCTATCATCTATAAAATCATAGGTAAGCTCTATATCCCAACGCTTGGATGGTACATAGCTTAATATGAGATTGTGCTCATTTGCTTCATACTCTCTATCGCCTTTGAAGTGACCATACTCATAAGTGATACTCAAGCCATCTACTCCTAGCATCTCAAAGTCATAACTCAATGTCGCTTTGTATCCTGATACACTCTGCTGAGCAGTAAATACCCCTGCTGTCATTTCAAACATATTGATGAAGCCTACACCCCCACCAAATCCACCGAAGTACTCTTTGGTCGTATCTACTCTGATTTTGTTATATGCCAAACCAAGTGTCACACCTGCATACTCTACTCCAGCCTGAGCACCATAGAGAGAGGCATCTATACCAGAGTCATCAATCTCACTTTGTGAAGCGACTTGCAATGCACCTGTAAGTTTGAACTCCCCTAGTATAGAATGAGATGCGATATCGCCATAAAAGATATGAGCCATATGCTCTGCATAGTAGTACCATAGAGATGTTTCTATAGTATCATCCGCATAAGTAGTCGCCAAGAGAGTGACACCATCTCCATCCCCTACAAGATCTTCAAATGCGTAACTCCCTACATCAGGACCCTGCCAGCGAGTCAAATAGCCACCCCAAAAGGTAAAATCTTCATAATTATAAGTTGCTATAAGTGCCTCGAATGTATTGGGTGTCATACGGATATCATCACTATCAGCATAGGGTGTATCTATAAGCTGTCGTCCGATACGGAGTTGAAAATTCTCATATTTATAATCCATATACGCTTCAGCAGGTAGTGTGTAGTGTCCAGTTTCGCCAAAAAGTTTATCATGGATTGTGCCATCATCACTACTACTAGTGAGTGCATCTATAGATTGTGACATATAAAACGCCACACCAAAATTGAGTCCATATAATTTATCACTCGTATACTTGAGTTGTCCACCTATCGCACTTGAGTTGAGGGTAGGATCTCCTACAAACTTAGGATTGATAGAGATATATCCTAGCCGTATCTGTCCACTCACTGTACCATTGCTCAACGGATCTGCTAGAGTTGCTGTGCTACTCGCTTGGAGTAGTGTTGTTGTAAGTGCGAGAGCTATTGAGAGATTAATTTTTTTCATTTTACTACAACCTCTATTTTCTCAGCCTCTTCATCACGAAGGATTATGAGTGTCTGAGAAACCTCTATCTCTATACTTTTCTTTGTGAGTGAATACTCCTTTAGTAGAAGCTCTTCACCTACAACAATACCCAAAGAGTTAAATCTATCTCTCAATACTTTGGGAGCATCGATAGAGACTATCGTAGCTTTTTCACCTTTTTTTAATTGACTTAATTGCATGATTAATACCCCAACATTATCGTAATTCTATATGCTACAAAACTCATAATCCAAGCTGTAGCTGTCGTCATCACAAAGAGATATACTAGATATCTCCACCCTCCAGCCTCTTTAGCAAAGACCATCGAAGCAGCCAAACAAGGTAAATAGAGCATCACAAATACTATAAATGATAGAGCAGAAGTAAATGGTATATTTGCTTGTATCTGCTTTTTGAGTCCTTGATTTGTTTCATCTGTTGTATCTCCAAGTGCATAGAGTACCCCCAGTGTAGATACGACTACCTCTTTGGCAGCGAGACCTGTCTCTAGTGCCACACTCATCCTCCAGTCAAATCCCAATGGAGCAAAAAATGGCTCAGAGGCATGCCCAATGATACCGAGATAACTCCCTTCTAACGATTTGAGTTCAAATTCGTTTTGGAGATCACTCTTGGCTACATCATTTGTGGCTAGCTCTATCTTCTGCTGATAATGCTCTTCTAATTTATGATCTTTGGGATAGTTGCTCGCAAACCATATCATAACAGTAGCAAGGAGTATGAATGTCCCTGCTTTTTTGAGATAACTGACCGCTTGTCCATAGACTGTATGCCATATGAGTTTGAATGATGGCATACGATACTTTGGCATCTCCATCACAAAGGGTTCATCTTCACCCTTGAAGACAAATAGTTTGAGTATTTTTGCTGCTATGAGTCCAAATATTGCACCTGATATATAGATAACAAAGAGGATATTACCAGCACTCTCTTGAGGGAAAAATGCTCCAATAAAGAGTATATAGATAGGCAGTCTCGCCCCACAGCTCATAAACCCTATGATATAGAGTGTGATGAGTCTATCTTTTTCATTTTTGAGTGTGCGAGCTGCCATATAGGCGGGTACAGAACATCCAAAGCCCGTCACGAGTGGAATGAAACTTTTTCCATGAAGACCAAACTTATGAAAAAATCCATCCAACAAAAACGCTACACGGCTCATATATCCTGTCGTCTCAAGCAGAGCGATACCGATAAAGAGTATGATGATATTGGGCAAAAACATCACTACAGCACCCACACCAGCGATGATGCCATCTGCGATAAGAGAGCCTAGCTCTCCACCACCCAATAGAAGCTTCGCTTGATCTCCCAACCAAGAGAAAGAGGCATCTATCATATCCATCGGCAAAGCCCCCAACTCAAATGTCAACTGAAACAGCCCCCACATAAAAAAGAGAAAGAGAGGGATACCTAGTATCTTGTTGATGAGGAGATTGTCTATCTTTTGTGTTGTACTCTTGGCTCGCATAGTTTTGATGGAGATCACCTCCATCTTTGCACCTTTGGCAAAAGCGAACCGTTCATCTGCAAATATCTGATCTATATCTTTTGTATCATAGTGTTGGTAGATATGATCAAGTGACTCTCTTATGATAGGCAGAAGCTCTATCCATATCGGCTTGTCATGCATCATCAAGTAGGTTGCCTCATCCTCTTGGAGTATATCTATCGCAAGTCGTCTATAGGAGATATCACTACGGAAATTTTTCTCTTTGAGAAAGGTAGAGATGTGTGTTATCTCCTCTTCTATGGGGTCACTGTAGATGACTTTGGAGGGGAGACTCTCTGCATTGTAACTATCTATGATGGCTCTTTTGAATGCCTCTATTCCGATATTTTCTGATGCACTTGTCTTGATACAAGTGACACCTAGAAGCTCTGTGAGGAGTCTTTCGTCTATCTCTATCCCCTCTTTTTCGGCCTCATCTATCATGTTGAGTGCTACGACTATCTTTTTGTCTGTTTCGAGCAACTGTGTTGTAAAGAGTAGGTTTCTTTGCAAATTGGTAGAGTCTACAACATTGATAATGAGATCATACTCATCACTTTGCAAAAAGCTCTTAGTGACCTTCTCCTCTATAGTATACTCTGTCAAAGAGTAAGCCCCAGGAAGATCGATAATATGTATCTCATACTCTTTGCCACTTTTATCATCTGTAAGCACAAACTCTATCTCTGTCTTATCTACAGTAACTCCAGAGAAGTTACCTACACGAAGCTTGGCATCTGATATAGCATTGATAAGCGAACTCTTGCCCACATTGGGTTGCCCTGCTAATGCTACTACTATCTTTTCCAAAATATTTCCTTGATTGAAGTTATTATAATATTGATTATCATAAACTTTTGGAAGTATGCCAAACGATAGCTTAGTGAAGTATTAAATTGATAATGATTTTCATTTATATTTAAAAAATGTACTGCCACTTCCACTAAAATACCACCCATCTCTAGCATAATTTTGTAACTCAGGATAGACTTTTTGAGCAGCTAAGTAGAGATCATTGAGAAGGAGTGGATCACCTATACTCTCTAAGAGTTCTATAGAACCTCTCGATTCCCAACCTTCAAAAGATTTGCTATCAATCGTGGGTAAAAAGTAGTTTTTGAATGTTTTGTAAACTTGTGCAGTATCACAACCCAGAGGAGGTGTGTAGAGTTCTAAGGAGAGTGGCTCCTCTACAAATGGCTCGACAATCTCACCAAAACCACTGACATTTGCAGAGCTATAGTCATGTATAAAAAATGGCAAATCAGCTCCGATACTGCTACCAATATCCGAGAGTTTCTCTACGCAGAGGTCAAGCCCACACACTTCGTTGGTCAGTCGCATAAATGCCGCTGCATCAGAACTCCCCCCACCTAAACCTGCTTGAGATGGTATCTGCTTGTTTACGGCCACTTTATGTTTTTGAAAAAATTGCTCTATCTTCTTATTTGAAGTAGCTTGTTGTAGAGCTCTATAGGCTTTATATATAGTATTGGTCTCTCTATCGACCCCTACACACCCCTCTATCGTCAACTCTTCACATGCTTGAGGCACAAATGAGATGCTATCATAGAGGTTATCTACACGAACAAAACGAGAGAGCAACATATGGTAACCCTGCGAATGTCCTGTTATTTTCAAAAATATATTGACTTTTGCATGTGCTTTGATTGTATGCATTCTACTCCTTTATAGTCGCAAGATAGCCTAATCTACAGTATCTACAATCCTATCTCCAAAGTATTTCGTCAAAAGCGTAATCATCTCAGGCATCTCTATAGGTTTGGAGAGATATCCATCCATACCAGCACCGAGATACTTCTCTCTATCTCCAGAGACAGCATTGGCTGTCAATGCAATGATAGGGATATGCTCTTTGTTGTTTTGTCTTTCATAGCTGATTATATTGGCTGTTGCTTCCATACCACCCATGACAGGCATTTGGATATCCATAAATACCATATCACACTCATGCATGACACGGAATTTAAACGCCTCTTTACCATTATTAGCTATACTCACCTCTATACCAAATCTATTGAGGACATTGAGTATCAGTTTTTGATTGATAACATTATCTTCTGCTACCAATATATGTACATTTTTAAAAACAACTTTCTGCTCTGCTTCTAAAGCATCAACTTTATCACTCAATGCTTTGAGTGTTTTATTAAAGTTGACAGGTTTATAGAGTATCCTATCTATATATTTTTGATATCGTTTCAAGCTTCTCTTCTGCTCTCCTGTAGCTAAGACGACAATTTTTGTATCGAAATCTATAAACTGTTTGAGTTCATCCCCTCTAGCACGGAGTTTATAGTCTACAAAAAGAATATCAGGAAGTTTTGTTCCAAGTTTTAATGCCAAAAGTGACTTTTCAGTATAGTGTTTGACAGTAGCTCCTGTATATGCTATATATGCTTCTAAGTTTTTATTGATGAGGTACTCACCATCTCTTTGAGGATCAAGGATACCTATCAGTTTAGAGCTATGATCTTCTACCTCGCGTCTCTTGGCGGTTGTTGGCTTATCAAATGGAAGTATGAAGAAGAAAGTAGAGCCTTCACCTTCGACACTCTCTATACTTAGTTCTCCACCCATTAGATCCACAAATTTGCCTGAGATAGACAATCCCAAACCTGTACCACCATACTTTCTACTTGTACTCACATCTGCTTGAGAGAAGGCTTTAAAGATATTTTTTTTCTGTTCATCCGTCACACCTATACCTGTATCAGATACAGAGAATTTCACCACAACTTTACCATCACCATCAGATATCAACTCTATCCGTACACTTACTTCACCATTCTTTGGAGTAAATTTAATCGCATTACTGATGAGATTGACAATAATTTGGGAAAGCTTTGTAGGGTCACCGATAAGTTGTGTAGGAAGCTCTGGATCCAAAAATATAGTGAAATCAATCTCTACTTCAGCTGCTTTGGCAGCATATGATTCAACAGCAGCTTCAAAAGTATCTATAGGGTCAAACTCTATATTCTCCAAATCTATCTTTTGGGCTTTAATCTTGGAGAGATCGAGTATATCATTGACAATTGTCAAAAGATTTGCCGAACTCTTTTCAATCACGGAGATAAACTCTGCTTGCTCCTCTTTGTCATCTGTCTCTTTGAGCAAGCTTGTAAATCCAACAATACCATTGAGAGGCGTTCGTATCTCATGAGACATACTTGCAAGGAAGAGATCTTTTGTCTGGTTGGCATCTTTGATGGCTTGAATGAGAAATTTATAAATATAGTCTACTTTGCCTTGCTCTATCAATCTATGTATCTCTTTTTGTTGACTCTCATTGAAAACTATTTTTATATCTTTCAAAGTGTCTTCTGATATCTCCCTTGTTTTATAGGCAACTCGGTACATTTTGAAGAGTTTCAGTAGAATAAACAACAAAATAAATATTGCTAAAATATATAGAGCAAGAAACAATATTTTAGGTGCAAGATACTCCTTTGTAACGGTTGAATTGATCTCACTATAGAGAAGTTTTTGTGCTTCTGCAAAATACTCCATTTTTGGACTCATCGAATTTTGCCAATCTCTTGCAGTGAGTGGGTACTCCCCTGTTTCTACTTCATCCAAGATCATCGTACGATCCAATGTCATCATCTCTTTGAATGCTTCATCGGAGAGCATGTTTTGTATCTTTAGAGTGATATTATTATAACCCAATGAACTCCACACAGGTAAAACATCTTTTGCTATAAGCTGCTTCCAAAAAAGTATATCATCATTACTCATTACAGTAGAACTAGATAAGATATACTCTATATAAGAACTTTCCAATATGCTATTCTCTTTGAGTTCTATATATTTTTGGTCGATCAATAGAAAGTTTTTGATTTTTTCTGATGGCTGGAGGGATGAGACATCCTCCAAGATTTCATCAATTCTAGCAAATATTTTGCGATGGTATAGAGTATATGCGACATGTTTGTAGTCATCTGTTATATTATTTATCTCAGCTCTTGCACTTTTTAAATATTTGGGTATCAATTTTACATTATGAAGTGAAGATCTATAGAGAGTGCTTTGTTGCAATACATTGCCTAACTCTACGATCGAGGTATCGACTGCTGCTCTAGCCTCTTTGAGCTCTTTGAGTTTGCTCTTGCTCCCTGTAGCCATGTACTCTACACTATCTATCCGTTCAGACTCTAAAGAATCTAAGAGCGATTCTATTTTTTCTAAAACCATTGGTAATTTTGCACGATCCTGCACAACAGTATAACTCAAATATGATTTATATACTTGAAATGATGCAAAACCCAACAGTACTAAGACACTAAATATACCTAATTTAATTTTCAAATTTTGCTCCTAATCAATATAAAAATAGCATACAGCACTATAGCTAAAAAGTACTTGTATTGCTATGGTAACTCTTTATATTATTATCGTTTTTCAATGCATATCTTTGGAATAATGATGAAAATTGAAGAGTGTAGCTAAAAAAGTGTCGCTTCACCCAAAGATTTGATCTTGAAACTTTTGCGATGGATCGTGGATCTTCCATACTTTTTGATAGCATCTACATGCTTTGCTGTGCCATAGCCTTTGTGACTCTTGAAGCCATACTCTGGATACTCTAAATCATAACTATACATCATCC
Source organism: uncultured bacterium (assembly GCA_965544395.1). Taxonomy (GTDB): domain Bacteria; phylum Campylobacterota; class Campylobacteria; order Campylobacterales; family Sulfurovaceae; genus SZUA-451. The sequence goes on from CBEUND010000003.1 coordinate 17,668, forward strand.
TGTCTCGTGTCACTTTTGCAATGATACTAGCAGCACTCACCTCTGCTACTTTCAAATCTGCTTTGACCATAGTTGTAATATTATGCACACCAAAAGCACTATTGCCATCAAAGAGATAACGCTCCGCTGAAAGTGAAGATAAGATATCCTCTAACCCATTATGCAAACACTTGGATATCCCAAGAGTGTCTATATCCTCATGAGAAAATAGTACCACATGGTATCGGGAGCTAGCCACTATCTGCCTATAGAGAGCCTCCCTTCTCTTTTCACTCAATTTTTTGGAGTCAGTCACCCCCTCTACAGTCTCTTTCAAGATAACGCCAGCGATTACTAATGGTCCAGCAAGAGGACCTCTACCAGCCTCATCTATACCACAGAGCATCTCCTTATAACCTCTTATTGCAACAGTGACTTAAGACCTGCAACAGCACCTGTAAATCCTGCATTATAATCTGTCGTCACTTCATTGGCAGTATAATCTTCTCGATTATCTTGATAGTCAAAGTCATTAGCACTCTTTGGCCCACCAACTAATGCCCCTTTGAGAAGATAAGTATTGTTTGTAGGAGAACTTATCGTATGAGTAGGAGAGCTATGTGCTGCTCTATGGTGGGGATTGATAGGATAATTGGCTCCATACCCTATCACATAGGAGCTATTGCGTGGATTATCACCAAGCATATAACCTATCTGCCCTTTTGCAAATGCGATGAGTTGATCTCGTTGCGCTCCATTAGGGAGTTCCTTCGCATAGACTAATGCTAAAAATGCTGTATTGGCTGAGTAGCGAAGTGATCCCCATCTGTCCAAAAATGCCAATCCCCCTGCTGAATAGTTAATACCACTAAACCAATGATTAAAGTGCTGGTCAAGACTACTTTTGTATGTTGCATCATCTGTGATGGTATAGAGTAGAAGTTTCGCTCCATTGCCTACATCATCCCAGTTGTGAGCCCAATATGTTGTGTCATTAGCTTTGGAGATAAAATTCTTTGCATCATTGAGATAGCTATTATCATGAGTAGCGAGATAGAGCCAAGTAGCAGCCCACGCCAACTCATCGTTGTAGCCACTATGTGATGCATAAGCACCCTCTGTCGCAGTGTAGCCATTGTTGCCTTGATAACTCTTCCCAAAATTATAAACTTTTTTTGCATTCTCTAAAAGTTGTGATGCATAGCTACTATCTGAAGCAAAGAGTATCGCTCCTGATGCCATAGCCGCAGCCATCTCACCTGCTACTTCACTACACTTTTGACTACTATTACAGCTATAAGTAGGTCGATTCATAGTCATATCTTCAGGCGGTCCCCAGAAGTTATGATCTGCTGTTACATTCCCTACTTGATAGTAGATCACATCATCGTTTGGATCTGTTGGGTTGCTTCCCTCGTTGTAGGATTGCAACAAATAGTCAAGTGCATATTTAACTTGCTCTTTGGCATATGCCATTGTACCTGTTTGATTATAAGCATCTGCAAATGTTATCATACCCCAGTTGAGCATCGTCGCACTATATGCCATAGGGAGGTTAAATTTGACACAATCACCCGCATCAAACCAACCACCAGAGAGATCACGCCCCACATCACTACCATCACTAAGACCAGCAGCTTTTCTCCAAGTCACAACAGGAAATGGCCCTGCTGATCTTTGTGCTTCATAAAACTGCATAGAGAGATTGAGGAGTTTCGTGTAATCAGGGGAGACAAAGCTATCCCCACTATTTGTAGGTGTACCACCACTTAAATTGCCTGTATCCCATTGAGACTCTTGTGTATCTCCACTCCCACTCTCTGTATTACCATTGTCTGTATTTGGGGTAGTAGTCGTTGCAGTAGGTCTATTGGCACAATATCCAAACTCTACACTACTGTGAGCTTTTGCTACACTATTCCACTCTACACCACTCGCATGCAATACCTTCGTCGTAGCATCTTGTGTATAGTTTGCATTCCAAAGTGTATAGATATCTCCCTCTATAGGGGCTTCGATACTCCATATAATATCGTTATCACTTTTGTTTGTCACTTTGACATTACGGCAAAATCCCTCATCCCACTCAGCATTAATTGATTGAGATACGAGGAGATTGCTATTTTGTTGTGTGTCAGAAGCAGGAGGGAGCTTCTTGGCTACTTTGTTGGCACAATAGCCTACTGTGACACTCTGTTGAGGCTCTATCTGTGCATTCCAATCAACACCACTGATTGTTGTTTGGAGTGTTGTTGGATCTTGTGTATAGTTTGCATTCCACATATTATAGATGATACCTTTTGCATCAAACTCTGCACTCCATGTGACTGTTTGACTCCCTAGATTGGAGATGACAACATCTGCACAAAATCCCTGATCCCAATCACTTTTTGTAACAAGCTGCACACCTAAATTTGATGCTGTTTGGATGGGATTTGTGTCGAGCATACTGTTTTCTTGAAATGCTGTAGCTACCGTCTGAGGATCAGCTGTGACATTTTGCATCACAGCTTTTGCCTCATTGACATCTGCACCATCTTTGCTAGCAAAGACCAAGCCTACTGTTGTTTTATTTTGCAATACTCTAGCATCATCACCTAAGGCACCATTGACAACAGCTAAGATAAATACTGATTTATCTGTTGTTCCACGGTTGATCTCTGCCAACCAATACTCAAATCCACTCGTGTCAGGTTCACGGTTGAAAAGATTGGCATAGATAGCTTTGATAAACTCCTCATTTGTAGAACCTTCAGGATAGGTAGCTTTCGTCTCCTCTTGATCAAAAAAACTTTGAGCTATCTGCTCAAGTTGAAATCCAGACTCATGAAGCCAAAAATCAAGTCCTGCTTTATCTGGTGCTCTTTGAAATGTCGCAATGTAAAGTTTGGTTATATTCTCCTGTGTAGGTGTTGTTGCCTCTAAAAAAACACAACTCAAAAGTAGCCATACTATAATACTCTTCATACTTACCCATTATACAAATTTTATTCTAAAATTATAACGCTATTTTCTTAATAATTTTTGAAACTCAAATGCTGGTGCAGGCTTATAAAATAGATGTCCTTGCACAAAGTGACATCCAAGCTCTTCAAGCATCTCTTTTTGTCCTTTGGTCTCCACACATCCCGCGATCACATCCATATTGAGAGCATTTGCAAGCATAATGATAGCTCGAACCGTCTCTTGATGGTATCTATCATAAGATATATCTGCAACGAGTGATTGATCGATCTTCAGAGTACGAATAGGCAGTTTCTGTAGCTGTTCTATAGATGACCCCCCTATGCCAAAGTGATCAAGAGAGAGGCTCACCCCAATCTCTTTGAGTATAGAGAACTCATAATCTGTTTTTTGGATATCATCTACAGCATCTCTCTCCGAAATATCAAAGTTGAAGTATTTTGCTTCTACTTGATGGTCTGCAAAGAGTTGCTCCATCTTTTCACTCAATTGGTAGACAAGTAGCTCCCTCGCTGAGATATTGATCGCTATCTCTATATCTTTGAAGCCAAACTCATGCCATTTTTTGTGTTGGGTTATCACCTCCTCCATCACAAAGGCTCCTATCTCCATAATCATTCCAGAGACTTCTGCTGACTGGATAAACATATCACTAGCGAGGAGACCCAAACGAGGATGATGCCATCGGATCAAAGCTTCAGCTGCATTGATCTCTTTGGTTTCTAAGTTTAAAATAGGCTGGTAGTAGACTTCAAAATCCCCATTTTTCAAACTCGTTTTTATCTCTTCTATCAAGACTCTCTCATCCTCTTGAATATGATTTTGTTTTTTATGAAACGCAACTAAAGAGCCGTCACCATTCTTCATAGATTGTTCTAGTGCAAAAAAAGCATGATCTATGAGCTTGTTTGCTGTGCGTCCATGTGTTGGGAAGACGACAGCCCCTATAGAAAATATAAGTTTTGCATTATTACCATGAGAGAGGAGATAGTTGGATAAATTTGTTCTCAATATCTCTCCTATCTCTCTCGTATTTTGGACACTCTTGACATCTTCAACGATATGCAAAAAGTTGTCATTATCAAGACGATAACTTCTTCGACCATCTCCCTCTATACTTGTAAGAAACTCTGCAATTTTCTTCAAGATATTATTGCTATATGCAAAACCTAAAGTAAATTTTATCTTATTGAAGTTATTGATACCAAAGAGAAAAAATCCTACTTTTTTATGTTCTCCTTGCATAGGAATTACTAGCTGATCGATATCTTCAATAGCTTTCAATTGACTTGGTAACCCTGTCAATATGTCGACCTCTCTTATCTTCTTGACAAGCTTTTTCTCTTCAACTTTGCTACTTATATCTTCAAAAGTCACAACAAAAGCGTTTTGTTGCTCCCACTTGATACGATCTATAACAAGAGTGACAGGCACGCTTCTATCCTCTAAAATCATAACTATTTTTTTGAGATGGATGGCTTCTTTTGTTATTTTAGACTGTACCTCTATAATTTCATGCAGTGTTTGTATCTTTGATGAACCAGTCTGAAACTTCATCTCTACAAAAGGAGTCTCTTCTTCCTTGTATGCATGGAGGTTTAGAAGTGTTTGTGCAGCTCGATTGGCATATAAGATTGTGAAGTGTTCACCAAAGATCACTGTAGCACTACTTTGGTACTCATTGATTTTTTTGAAGAGTCTATTTTTATCTGCTAATTTGTTCTCTATTTTGCTATATTGTCGTTTTTTTAGTAGTGATAGAGCCAAGCCCAACACAATAACACTCGACAATAGAAGTGCTACTATACTCATACTATCCTCCTTTTAGCTCTGATCTCGTACGAGTTTTTGAAACTCATACACTGGTACTGGTTTGGAAAAATAATACCCCTGTGCAATGTCACATCCAAACTCTTGTAACTTTTCGTATGTCTCTTTATCCTCTATACCCTCTGCTGTTACTTGAAGATTAAAGTTATGTCCTATGCCTATCATAGCTTTAACTATGGTCTGTTGTCCTGTATCACGCATCATATGCATAACAAAAGATTGATCTATCTTGATAGTATCAAATGAGAAATCTTGCAGATAACCAAATGATGAGTATCCTGTCCCAAAATCATCTAATGACAACTTCACACCGAGTGCCTTGAGTGCTTCCACCTCTCGTGTCGCAACATCTTTTTGAACCATGGCTATATTTTCAGTAATTTCACACTTGATTGAACTTGGATCAACTTGATGTTGTTGGAGCATACCTTCTATATACTCCACAACATTCGCATCTTCAATCTCCCTTAGTGTAAGATTGATAGATATTTGCATCTTTGGAAATTTAAATATTTCCCACTTCTTCTGCTGTTTGATAGCATCTTCAATAACAAACTTTCCAATATCGACAATCAACCCACTCTTTTCAGCAACAGGGATAAAAAGACCCGGAGGTACTAAGCCTCTCTCGGGATGATTCCATCGTATTAGTGCTTCGGCTCCTACGATCTTATCCGTTTTCATATCAACAAATGGTTGATAATAGAGTTCAAACTCTTTGTTTTTGAGTGCATCATGCATTTGATTGTAGAGTTCAGACTCATAAGATCTCCCTTTGGAGAATTTCCCATCATCATCAATGACGAGATAGCCACCACCTTGATCCTCTGCTCCAGAGAGTGCCTTATAGGCACTATCCATCATCAGATCCACGCTAGTACCACTCTGAGGAAAGATACTCACCCCTGTAGAAAATGAGAGATGCATATGTGTCCCTGAATAGTCTTGTAAATCTTGAAATCGCTCTTCTATTTTTTTGACAACTTCTTTGACATGCTTTGCTGTCCCTATATCAGGGACTTTGAGCAAGAAGATATGCCGTGCAACTTGATAAAGAGAGGAGTCAAGCTTTTTGCTAATATCCAGTAGGAACTCTGCGATCTGATTGACCAATTTATCAGTTTTTTGATATCCAAGCATAGCTCGAATATCTGTAAAGCTATCAAGCGAAGTCAAAATCAATGCAAAATGTCTATTTTCTGCATGCATTTGACTCATATAGATGCCTACATCATGTAGTGCTTTACTCTGATTTGGAAGACCTGTCAACTGATCCTTTTCACGAGAGAGTAGTATCTCCTCTTCATCGCTGATATCAAGAATAGAGATGATATGTAGAGGTGTTGGTTTACTGATTTTTCCCATCAATATCTTGACATTGATAGTATCTTTTTCTCTTTGTAGTTTTCCTCTCACGACAAACTCTTGATGCTCTTTAACTCTATGGCTATAGCTTGCTAAGAGCGTATAGATATCAATAGCAGGTTCATTCCGAGAGACCTTCAAGAGAGAAGCTGCTCTAAGACTCTTTTCATCAGGCTTACCCTCTATATCTAGCAGATTAGCTGTAGTTTGGCTTGCATAGAGAACTTCTCCAGTTTGTGAAATGACAATGAGACTGCCTTTGTAGGGTTCAGAACTCTTTCGGATCTCTTCCAAAGGTGAACTATGGGAATCTAGTTTCATCTTCCTACTGTTAATAAATTGTTTATAGAAACGAACGAATAGATAAGCGACAATAAGTACACCCAAAACTACTTCTAATACTATAAATTGCGACGGTGTCAACATCACAGCTCCTTAAGGAAAATTATATAAAGTCATTATACCGAAAAAATATTTTTATCTTGGCAGAGTGCTGAGACTTTTCCGTGACAATCTTCAACTACAAATTCTCTCCCCTCTTCTATCTGTGATATGTTGACTCGCTTTCCATCTATAGAGAGCTTACCCCAACCATCCTTGATGCCATCTTTTGGGTTGTTGGCTCTATACTTTTGTTGCAATAGTTGGAGTTTGTCTCTCTGCCTCCTCTGGACAAATCGCATCTGTTGTTGCATATTTGCATAGAGTTGCGTAGGGAGCGAACTGTAGTTTTGGAGGCGATAGTGCATCACTCTACTATACTCCTCATGGAGAGTTGCAAAGTCAGCTCCTAGGCGTTGGAGTCGTCTCGTGATGGAGTGCTGATGCAGGGAGTCGTTTTGATGTCGGAGTTGCTCTTGCTTGTGGTAGAGTATTTGCTCTATCCTGCGGTTGTATCGTTGGGTATACTCATCAAGCATATAGAGAAGCTCTTGGGTATCAGGTAGTATCATCTCTATGGCTGCACTCGGTGTAGGAGCTCGTAGATCTGCCACAAAATCACTGATCATCACATCGACTTCATGCCCTACTGCACTCACTACGGGAGTTTGCATACTATAGATAGCATCTGCGACTACCTCTTCGTTGAACGACCAGAGATCCTCTACACTCCCACCACCTCGTCCTACTATAACCACATCGACCCCCAAACTATCTGCATATCGCAGTGCAGTAGCTATCTCTCCTGCCGCTCTCTCTCCTTGTACAAGTGTATCTATGATAGTGACACTGATAAGAGGGTATCGTTTTTGGATGACTTTGATCATGTCATGGGCAGCTGCACTCTCTTTGGCTGTGACGAGGGCTATAGTTTGGATAGATTTTGGCATCGGTTTTTTGCGACTCTCTTCAAAGTATCCTCGCTCTTTGAGTCTACTCTTGAGCTGTTCATACGCCAAAGCCAATGCACCTTTGCCAAAGGGTTCTATATGGACTGCATAGAATTGATACTCCCCTCGTGGTGTATAGACTCCTACTGACCCCTCGACTACGATATGCTCTCCCTTTTCGAGTCGAAATTTGAGCTTTTGAGCATTGGAGCGAAACATCACACACTTGATAGAGCTTTTGTCATCTTTGATAGAGAAGTAGAGATGCCCACTCGCTTGGTGATAAGTGATAGAGGCTATCTCCCCCTCTACTTTGATATGCATAAAAGTCGCTTCAAGCAGAGATTTGATCTTGGTATTGAGTGAGGAGACATCCATCATCATAGGTTTATGACCTCTTTTGTGCTACAAGCAGTGTAGATATCCCCATAGAGAATGATTGGCTATATTTCATCTCAAAGCCTGCCTCTTCTAGCTCCTTGGAGAGCATCTCAGTAGTCAGGAACTCCTCTATCGAGTCTGGGAGGTATTTGTACGCTTCGTAGTTTTTGGAGATGAGACCACCGACACGAGGCAACACCTTTTTCATGCCAAAATCGACTACTTTGTCGACCATGCCGCTTCTATCTTGTTTGGTAAACTCTAATATTACAACTAATCCATCAGGCTTCAAGGCACGGTGAAACTCTTGGAGGGCTTCGACTCTATCGACAACATTTCGGATACCATAGGAGATAGATATCACATCACTACTCGCATCGGCTATCGATAACTCTTGGGCTTTGCCCTCTATAAACTCTGCAAAGTCGACTTTACCTCTCGCGACATCGAGCATCCCTACAGATGGATCTATACCGACATACTTCTCTATAGTGACACCATTCTTTTGGGCTTGCTCTTTCCAATAGATGAGTAGATCGCCAGTCCCTGTCGCTACATCGGTGATCTGACCCAAGTCACTCTTGCCAAGTATCTCAAAGGCTTTATCACAACCCTTTTTTCTCCACTGTATATCTATACCCATACTTAGCACTCTGTTGGCGATGTCATAAGTCGATGCGATATCATCAAACATTGTGACTATCTTCTCTTGTTTTTCTTCTCTCTCTTGTGTTGTTTTTTCTACTCTTTTTTCACTCATCTCTCTTTGCTCCATATCATCATATCTATGCCTTTTTTGTCACTATGCAAAAAAGTCAATTCTTTGTCGATATTATAGGTTAAATTATGTGTAGATAGCTTAGGAGTTTGATAAATCAAGTACCAATCGACTCTATTTGCCACTGCATTGAGCATCCCCTCGCCCCCTTCGACGATGACAAAAGAGGATTTCTCCAAAAAATCCAAACTACTACTCACCTCTACTTGGCGACCCTCTACAGCAAAGAGCGGTATATCTCGATCAAAATCATCACCCCTAGAGTAGATAGTTACAGCAGGAGCTTTGCCTCCGCTAAAACGACAATCAAGCGTCGGTCTATCACTCCGCACCGTAGCTCCACCTATCACAAGTCGACTACACACTTCTCGCATCTGATGCACATGTTCCAAAGATTGTGCAGAGCTTAGATAGCCACCGCCTATGCGTCCATTGGTCGTCTGCGCGAGTTTGAAAAGGACAAAGGCTCGCTTCTGCCATATCAAAAAGGGTTCGATGAGTTGCTGCGCTTCACTCTGTAATACCCCCAAAGTGACAGCGATACCCAAATCCTCCAGCATCTCCACACCACCACCATGCCCCTCTATAGGGTCTCTTAGTGCCACCACAACCTCTCGCAACTTCAACTCTCCCAAAAGCGATGCACAAGAGGGAGTCCGCCCACTATGACTACACGGCTCTAGTGTGACATATATTTTGCATTCAGCAAAAAATCCAACAGGGAGTTGACGCAAGAAATCATGAGCCCTACTAGCATCATATCTATCAAAATCTACAGACTCACCAGATATCTGCTCATACGCTTCCACAAGAGCCAACACCTCAGCATGAGAAGTGCCTACTTTTTGATGAGCCTCCACTGCGATAATATCACCACGGTATGTCACCACCGCCCCTACAGCAGGATTGGGATAAGTGAGACCTTGATATTGCCATGCTTTGTTGATGGCAATTTGCATGAGATGGGTTTTCATCTTTTTCCTTTTGGATAGTTCAATTGTAAATACACTGTGTTCACAATTGGTAAAGCTCTATAAAACTGCTTCATTTCAATCCCAACTTTGGAGAGTGGCGTTTGCTGCTCGCCTCATTTGTGATGTAGGCATAACATAGATCACATCTTTAAAGATATATTTTTTTGCTGTTTGTGACAAGTTATCCATAGGGGCTAAATCTATTTTTTTACCGAACTCTTTGGATATAATTTGTTTTATATCATCAAGTTTTTTGAAGCCTATAAATCCTCTATATTTATCAAAAAATACTTTATCAAGGTGATACAAGATATCTACATCACTTTGCTCAGTATAATCCCCTCTTGCATACGATCCAAAGAGACCATCTATGATGAAACCATCTTTTTGTAATGTAGTGTTTAGGTGTTTTATTTTTACAATTATTTCATTTTTAGTCATATTTTTCCTCCTTAATAGATATGCAAGTAGCAAAAATATATGGAATTACATCAGAAATAAAACATAGACTAAATGAACTATTTCCAACAGCCTAGTCACATACTAGGCGATGATATCTCCAGCCACAACACCACCGACACCAAGACCAGCAAAGATAACTACTTCATCTGCTGTACCATCTAAATTATTATCTAAAAAGAGATATCCATTGCTGCCATCTGCTCCATATGCATAATATTTACTGCTACTAGCGGTAAATGCTGTATTCGCACCTGTTAGAGCATCTCCAAAACTTCCATATGCATCAATGACACTTGAAGTCGTAGTATCTGCATCAAGTGTGAGAAAAATCCCAGTACCTGCACCTAGAGTATCAAAATCAATTTTATCTTTTGTTGTGGCAAAGCCAGTGATGGTATCTGCATCTGCTTCTGTGATCCCTGTATCTCCAGTGTTTGCAAAATTGAAAGTATCTACACCACTACCTGCTGTCATTTTGTCTACACCAGTTCCACCTGTGAGAGCATTCTCTCCTGCTCCGCCTATGATCGTGTCATCACCTGCACCTGCGATGACACTATTGACACTTTTTGCCGCTGAGAGCGAGATATCAATCTTGTCATCCCCAGCCTTGGTCTCAATAGTCAAAGATTTCGTAGCGATGATAGCAGAACCTGTGACCGTATCATTACCTACTCCTGTAGTGATAGTCGTATCTTGAGTATCTACTATACTACTCTCTATCGTGACACCTCCTGTTGTAGCAGTAGCGTCAATAGTCGTCGCACTCCCCTCCGAGCCAGAACCAGCAAGCGTCAAATCACCTGCACCAGTGACAACAACTTTCTGCAAATCTCTATCTTTGAGTGTCAACTGCTTTGTGCCTGAAGCAGTTTTAACACCCATAGTCTCTATACCATTTGTCTCAAAAGTCTGTTGAAAGTCTGTATTGAGAGAGAGATACATCGTATTTGCATCAGATGATACAGCATCAGCGTTATAGAAGAGTTTCGTAGTGGCATCAGCTCCTCCATTGAGCTCAAGATCTACAATAGATGCTACACTGCTGATCTCTGCTCCAGTTCCTGTACCAATAATAGAGATATCTGTGATACCTGTTGTGCCAGTCAAATCTATCGTTTGACTTGTCGTTGCATCATTATTGATATCCAAACTCTCTACATTGCTCATATTTGCGATAAATATATAAGGATCTGTAGCTCCTGTGATATCGAGCTTGAGTTTATCTTGACCGCCGCCGCCATCTATAGTATCTGCATCATTGAGTGTACTATTCTCACCGCTATCAGTATCAACCAAACCAGTAATAATGCTATTGATATCTGATGCCTCTATTGTATCTACTTTTGTTGTCAAATCCATCCTAGGAGCAGGATCTATAGGGATAGCAACATCTTTTGCCAATGTATCAATACTATCCAATGCAGTTGCCATGGATGTACTATCACTTCCTACACCTACCATCACTTTATATGCCTGATCTATCGTAAGATATTGACCAAACTGAGCAAAATATAATCCTACCTCTGTTTTGTTGTCAAGTATATTTTGATCTTGACCTTGAGCTCCATTGACCAGAGCTATGATAGTATTGTGTCTCTGTAGAGTACCATTGTCAAGAGCTGCTACCCAGTAGTCTAGTCCAGCTTGGTCTGCATCCCTGTTATATACATTTTTATAGATACTGTTTACATACTCTGTATTAGACATAGTGCTTGGATACATCGTTTGTGTCTCAGGCTGGTCAAAAAAACTTTGGGCTATAAGTTCTATCTGGGTGAGTGCCTCTTGTGTACTCCAATAGTCTAACCCTGCCGAATCAGGTGCTCTATTAAATGTCGCAACATATAGTTCACACACTTGTTCTCTTGTAACTGCCATCATTATCTCCTTGTTATTAGATAAATTTCCATTTTAAGTACGATACTATTTTTTTGTATAAAACCTATTTAAATTTAATTTTTAATAGATTTTATATAACTTTATTTCATATTAATCAATATAATAACAAGATGAATCCATTTCGCTATAAATTAAGAATAACTCCATAGGATTATGCTATTATTATGCTAATAAATATGAAACTTAAAAAGGGGTTTGTGATGATAAAAAAAGTTGCAGCAATATGTTTAGGGATGACACTCGGAAGTACACTCTACGCAGATAACTACTCTGTAGGGAAAAAATTTCTTGGTCTTGAAGTTGGTGGAGCACAGCTACAAGGAGGTCTCTATCCTGATTTGAATAATGTTCTTGAGTTTGATCCTATGTTTGAAGGTTCTGATGTCACATACGGTTTTCGTTTTGGAGCACAAAATGAAAAGTATAGGACGATGCTCCTCTTTGACTACTATGACAATGCAGATGACGATCAAAATCTACAAATTGGGTTGGTTACTGTAGACTACTATGTATTGAGTCAAGATGCATCAACTGTCACGATCAAACCATTTATAGGTATAAACTTCGGATATTTACGATACCAATCCACCTTTGTAGATGAAAAATCACTTGCATATGGTGGTCAAGCAGGTATTGCTGCATCTGTGAGTGAGAACATTGATATCGACTTGGCATATCGCTATACACTGAGCCAAAATGCTCCAACTATGGATCACTTTGGTGTGGCTATGGTGGGTCTCAACTACATTTATTAATAGATTGCAATAGAGGTTTACGATGAAAAAAATAACTTTAATGACACTCATGACACTCTTGACATCACTCTTCATTATTGGGTGCGGAAGTAATACAAGAAAAGACCCTATCACTCTAGGAGGCGACAGCAACAAAGCTGTAACAGAAAATGGCTATGAGCTTACGAATGTCACTTCACCATTTAATATAAAGCACCCTGGACAACAAAAGACTTTTCAAGTCCAATTGGTACAAGATGGCATCCCCGTTTCTGGAGAAAAAGTCTCAGCGACATCTCTTCCGTCTACTTTTGGGTTTATTGCTAAAAGTACAGTTACGACCAATGATGGTGGATATGCTGTATTTGATTATACTGCTGCAGATCCACTCACCAATGGGAGTGTACCATTAGATCTCATCTATGATGATAATGGCTCAAAAACCACTGCAACACTTACAATTAATGTACAAGAGAGTACAGTTCCATTTGATTATAAATTTGTAGGCACGACAACACCTGTAGAGATCAATCAAGTATCACAAGCTGTTAGTATCACCTCTTATCTCTTGGATAAAAATAATAACCCACAAAAAGGGAAGTTGGTAAGTATCGCTCCACTTGATGTGAAATATGGCTCCATCAGCCCGATTGCTTCTCTCTCTACTGATACAGGATTAGTGGTATTCAACTATACAGCACCTGCTGATTTGACAGGATTGAGTAGTGCTTCTACTGTGATGCGTTTCACCGAGGGAGACAATAGCATCAGTCAAGCAGTAGAGTTCGTCTTCCAAGGATCAGGATATAGATTTAGTAATGCAACAACACCTATAGTTATCAACAATGCTGGGCAGACAGAAGAGATTAGTGTATATCTCGTCGATGAATCTAATGTTGGCGTAGCAGGTCAATCAGTAAGCATCTCCCCAGTTCCTACAGGATATGGTAGTGTTACTCCAGGTACTGCGACTACTGATGAAGCAGGAAAAGCGACCTTCCAGTATACAGCACCAGACTATTTGGTTGGTTTGACGGGTACGCAATTGACGCTTAGTTACTTTGATGGAACAGCGACTCTAACAACACATGTTGACATCCAAATCAATAGCGAAGGAGCCACAGGATATATTTTGACTAATGCAAAAGATCCATACTATGTCCATAGTAGTGAAGAATCTGAACTCTTTAATATTCAGTTAGTCAAAGATGGTTCAGCAGTCCTTGGAGCACAAGCTTGTCAACCAGCAGATGGTATTAGCAAAGATTGTGTATCTATTACAGCACTCGATAGACGATTTGGTAGCTTTACTGGTACGATACCTACTGTAATTTCAGATGGTTATGTATATTTTAGTTATGTTGCCCCAGCTGACGCAGAGAAAGCATCCAATGGTGAAGATAGTACATTTACAATTGAATATATAGATGAGAATGGTAAAGTAGTTGCCACATCTGCACCTATTACAATAAGAATGCGTTATTAACTACGAAGCGTTGTACAGGAGATATCCTGTACAATTCGCCTCAATCTTTCAATCCCCATATTATCAAATAGGACTTTATATGATCGACCTAAAATATCTACAAAAAAACTTTGATGAAGCATCAAAAGATTTACAAAAAAAGGGTGTCAAGAGTGATACTTTAGAGGAGTTACAAAGATTGTTTGTCTCTCTCAAGAGTGCCAATGCAGCATTTGAATCAGCCAAAGCTGAGCAAAATCAAATGTCAAAACTCTTTGGAGTCTACAAAAAAGAGCAGAGAGATATAGCAGAGCTCAAAGCCAAAGTAGATGCCAAAAAAGTAGAAATTACAGCACTCCAAGAGGAAGCAAGAGTAGCACAAACAGCACTCTATAATATTGCTTTGAGTATACCAAACTTCCCAGACAAATCCGTACCTGAAGGTGCAGATGAGAATGACAATATCATACTCAAAGAGGTATTGACACCCAAGAGATTCTCTTTTGAACCAAAAGAGCATTGGGAACTCTCTCAAATAAATGGATGGATCGATTTTGAGCGAGGGGTCAAACTTGCCAAAAGTAGATTTTCTGTACTCAGTGGTGATGCTGCAAGACTACAAAGAGCTTTGATCAACTTCTTTCTTGATAGCAATAGAGAGCGAGGATTTGAAGAGCTTTGTGTCCCATTTTTGAATAACTCTGCTATGCTACAAGGGACAGGGCAACTTCCTAAATTTGAAGATGACCTTTTCAAGATAGAGGATGAAAACCTCTATCTCATACCCACAGCGGAAGTACCTCTCACCAATATGTACAATGATGAAATCCTTCCCGCAGATGCCTTACCTATACTCATGACAGGATATACCCCTTGTTTTAGACGAGAAGCAGGAAGTGCAGGTAGAGACACGAGAGGGATCATACGACAGCACCAATTTGACAAAGTAGAGATGGTCGCTCTCTCTCACCCTGATAAGAGTGACGAGATTTTTGAAATGATGGTGCAAAATGCTTCAGATCTTCTCACTACTTTAGGATTGCCTCATAGAGTCGTAGAGCTGTGTGGTGGTGACCTCGGCTTCTCAGCAGCTAAGACTATAGATTTGGAAGTGTGGCTCCCTGGACAAAATCAATATCGTGAAATATCATCTATCTCAACGACAAGAGATTTCCAAGCAAGACGAGCAAAGATTCGATTTAGAGATGGAAAGAAAAATAGCTTTGTCCACACTCTCAATGGCTCTGCTTTAGCAGTGGGGCGAACGATTGTAGCGATCATGGAAAATTATCAAAATGAAGATGGATCTATAGAGATTCCAGAAGTCTTAAAAAAGTATATGTAGATCATAAGAGTTGACATATTTTGATATCTCGCTATAATCACAACAAAAAGGAAGAAAAATGCCACTATTAGATAGTTTTACAGTAGACCATACTAAGATGAATGCACCAGCAGTACGAATCGCCAAAAAGATGAAATCACCAAGCGGGGATGCTATCACTGTGTATGATTTGCGTTTTTACAAACCAAACGAAGATAAGATGTCAGGCAAGGGTATCCATACACTTGAGCATCTCTTTGCAGGATTCATGAGAGATCACCTCAATAGTAAAGATGTCGAGATCATTGACCTCTCACCTATGGGGTGTCGTACTGGATTTTATATGTCACTGCTTGGGAGTCCTGACGAGGAGAGAGTAGGCAAAGCGTGGAGAAAATCTATGAAAGATGTGCTCAAAGTCAAGAGTGAAAAAGATATCCCTGAACTCAATATCTATCAGTGTGGTACATATAAAATGCACTCACTCAAAGATGCGAAAGGGATCGCTCAAGATATACTCGATGAAGAGATAGGAACTATGAACAACAAAGAGCTCAAGCTATCCAAAAAGATTCTCAAAGGTCTCTAAGATGTATATTTTGGTTCCTGTAGATGGCACAGATGCCCATTATTCCAAAATCACTCCACTAGCCAATCTCAAACAGTGGGCATTGGTAGATTTCGATGCAGGCAATATCAAATCTATCAACTTCTATGCAGATCGTACTCAAACAGGTGTTGATTGGATAGATTTTGTCATACTTGAGAGTAAGTTTGAAAACTATATGGAGTTTATGGAAGAGGGTATGATGGTACTTGTGCGTCGCGAAGAGGAGACGATAGCCGATATCATCCAAGCCTTTAAGTTCAAAGAGTTAGATGAGATAGGGATGTAGGCTTCCTTTATGTATGATGAAAACCTGCGAGAGATGAAGCAGAGAGTTTTGACAAATGATGGCTCCTATACCCTCTACTCTACTGAGTTTGATGAACCCTATCACTCGGACAAGGATGGTGCACTTCATGAAGCACTACAAAAACATGTCCTCCCCGCCTTTGCTATCAAAGGTGGAGAGAATGAACTCACCCTTTTAGATATCTGCTATGGACTTGGATACAATACTCTAGCGACACTCTACTATATCAAAAAAGAGCAACTCACTACAAAAGTCAGAATCATCTCTCCTGAATTTGATAGAGGGCTTGTAGAGTCTCTACGAAATTTTCAATATCCCAAAGAGTTTGACTCATTGCGAGAGATCATCGAGGCTATCAGCCGTGACTTTAGCTATGAAGATGAGCAGATATCTATAGAGATTCTCTTGGGTGATGCACGGCAGAGACTCCCCCAACTCCAAGAGCAGTTTGATATCGTCTATCAAGATGCCTTCAGCCCTGCACACAATCCTCTCCTCTGGACGAGAGAGTATTTCGCTACTATTGCCTCTTTGATGAAAGAAGATAGCATACTCACTACATACTCTACGGCAGCAGCTGTGAGAATGGGACTCGATGAGAATGGATTTCAACTCTTTTTCAAACGAGCTGTTAATATGCGTGACTCTATGGTGGCATCTCCTAGTATGTTGGATGGATTGGAGTATATAGATATGCAACTCAAAAAGATACGCAACCCTCATGCGAAGAGTTTGAGAGATGAGGATTATTTATAAGGAAGCAGATAAATAAAAGTGTGAGGAGTATTCAAAGTACTCCGCACGAACGCTTGATAGTGATGGATTTTTGACAATCACAAAAAATAATTTAAAACAATAGGAATATGATAATGCAACTCACATATCTACTCCAACAAGAGAGTATAGAGATAGTATCCCTACATATAGCCAAATTAGAACAGTTTGCACAACTGCTCCACGAGTGGAATGCTATACATAATCTCACAGGAGCCAAGAGTATCGATGCTATCTATCACAATATCGTAGATAGCCTCTATCCTCTCAATTTTATCGAGAAACCAAATACTCTGTTGGATGTAGGTACAGGTGCTGGATTTCCTGGATTGGTTTTGGCTATTGCTTTGCCTGATACAGCAGTAGTATTGGCAGAACCACTCAAAAAACGGATATCTTTTTTGAAATATGCGATGATAGATTTGGAGTTGGATAATGTCACCCCTCAAGGCAAAAGAGTAGAAGAGTTAGAGCATAAACCCTTTGAGCTTATCACATCAAGAGCAGTGACCAATACAAAATTACTCCTCTCATTGACAAAAAATCTCAGTGATGAAAAGAGCCGATACCTCTTCTATAAAGGAGAGAGAGTATTTGATGAGATAAGAGAGATAGAAAACAACATGCCCTATGATATCATAGAAAAAAATAGAAGAAATTATCTCTATATCAAAGAGCATAGATCCTTATTGGACTAGTTTCAATATCTCCTCGGTAGTAGTGACAAATTGATGTTGTGTACTCTATACAAATATAATGATAATCGTAATAAGTTTATAATTTTACGCTCATAGCGAAAAACTCTCTAAATAGCAAAAAACTCCTATGAAAGAGCCGAGAATTACTCTATACTCTCCTTAAGGTATAATATATCAAAGGAGGAGTTATGAAGATTTTACTTACAGGGGCAAATGGATATATAGGTAGACGACTGAAGCAGAAGCTTTTAGCAGAAGATATTACACTGCGAATGCTTGTTCGTAATCGCAAGAGTATTGATGCTGCTCTGGATATGGAGGTAGTAGAGGGTAATAGCTTTGATAAAGCATCACTTAGAGTAGCACTAGAAGGGATAGATACCGCCTACTATTTTATCCACTCTCTCCAAGAACGAAACTACAAAGAGCTCGATAAACAGAGTGCGAAAAATTTTCTTGATATTGCAATAGAACAGGGAGTCAAGAGAATTATCTATCTTGGTGGACTTGGAACAAAAGAAGAAGCAAGTGAACATCTACTAAGTCGTATAGAGACAGGAGAGATACTCTCTAGCAGACCTCAAGAGATAGAGACTCTATGGATTCGTGCGGGAGTTATTATAGGTTCGGGGAGTGCTAGCTTTGAGATTGTTAGACATCTTACAGAGAAACTTCCTGTAATGGTTACTCCCAAATGGGTGACTACTTTAACACAGCCTATTGGCGTAGATGATGTCATCTCCTATCTCAATGCTTCAAAAGATATTGCAATCACTGGAAATCTTGTCGTGGATATAGGCAGTGAGGTTATGACCTACAAAGAGATGATGCTAGGCTGTGCCAAAGCATTAGGTTTGCAACGATGGATTATTCCACTTCCTGTACTGACTATCAAAATCTCTTCTTACTGGCTCAATCTTTTTACTCCAGTACCCTATAGTGTGGCACAATCTCTTGTAGAGGGACTCTCTTCTGAGGTAATACTCCAAAATAATCACGCCAAAGAGTACTTTCCTCAAATAGAACCGTTACCGTTTGAAGAGGCTGTAAAACAGGCAATCAAAGAGATGGAAGAGAACCAAGTCTTTAGTCGTTGGAGTGATGCAGGGGGTAGAGAAGATCTATGGCAAGAGAACTATGGAAATGATGCCTCTTGTGCCATACTCCTTGACCGTCAATCTCTTCCTTTAAATGGTCTCTCCAAAGAGAAACTCTATGATACTTTCTGCTCTATTGGTGGCAAAGAGGGGTGGTTTGGTTATGATTGGCTCTGGGAGATACGAGGATGGTTAGACAAGATGATAGGTGGTGCAGGACTCAATAGGGGTCGTAGGGATAGTTATAGGTTGCGTGTAGGAGAGAGCGTAGATTTTTGGAGAGTAGAAGACCTTATCCCCAATGAAAGGCTCCTCCTTCGTGCACAGATGAAAGTCCCCGGTAAAGCATGGTTAGAGTTTAAGATAGCTGGTGATAATCTTGTTCAGACAGCCTACTTCTACCCCAGAGGATTATGGGGTAGACTCTATTGGTACTCTCTTGTCCCTATACACTATCTAGTCTTTAGAAATATGATACAAGCAATTATCCAAAAGACTAAACAGTATGATTGATACTACAATTGCGTCAACTACGAACGATGTTTACAGCCTTTACCATATTTATAAGGCTTGGTTTTACCTCTTCCCACTTTCGGGTTTTGAGTCCACAGTCGGGGTTAATCCATAGTTGCTCTTTAGGGAGAACTTCTAGCAAGAGTTTAATCTGTTTTACCATCTCTTCTACGCTTGGAATGCGTGGTGAGTGAATGTCGTAAATACCAGGACCTACCTCTTGTTTGTAGCCCACTTCTTTAAAGATTTTGAGGAGTTCATTCCCACTTCTTGCTGTCTCTATGGAGATAACATCAGCATCCATCGCCTCTATGGTTTTGATAATGTCATTAAACTCAGAGTAACACATGTGGGTGTGGATTTGTGTTGCTCTATTGGCTGAACTTACGGCGATTTTAAAGTCTCTTACAGCCCAATCTTCATAGGTTTTTATATTTGCATTACGAAGAGGATACCCCTCTTTAAATGCTGCTTCATCAACTTGAATAATTTTTATTCCAGCATTTTGTAAATCTTCTACCTCATCACTCATAGCAACGGCAATCTGTTTAGATACTTCATCTCGTGGTCTATCATCTCGTACAAAGGACCAATTTAAAATGGTAACAGGACCTGTAAGCATCCCTTTCATAAGCTTATCGGTTTTGCTTTGAGCATAAGTAATCCAATCAACAGTCATAGGCTTGGGTCTGCTAATATCTCCATAGATAAAGGGTGGTTTTACACATCGGCTTCCGTAACTTTGAACCCATCCATTTTGGCTAAATCCATAGCCATCTAGTTGCTCTCCAAAATACTCTACCATATCATTACGCTCTGGCTCACCATGTACAAGCACCTCTATGCCACACTCCTCTTGAAATGCTACACAAGTGTCAATATACGCTTTCATCGCTTCTTCATACTCCTCTTTAGAGATGTTGTCTGCTTTAAAATCTCTTCTTGCTTTTCTGATTTCAGGCGTTTGTGGGAATGAGCCAATGGTTGTGGTTGCCAAATCTTGATACGCTAAAACCTCTTTTTGTATCTTGATACGCTCTTCATACACACCATCTCTTTGTAGTTTTGTGATATTTTCGACTCTCTCTTGGACTTTTTGATTGTGAATGCGTTTAGAGTTTTTACGATTTTCATTGGCTTTTTTATTCTCTTTGAAAAGCTCTTTTTCTGATGCACTTAGATGCTCTACTCCATCAAAGAAAATTTTAGAGACCAAAGAGAGTTCAGAGAGTTTCTCAACAGCATAAGAGAGCCAATTTTTAATCTCCTCTTCCATTTTCTCTTCATATTTGAGTGTAAATGGGGTGTGGAGTAGTGAACAAGAGGTTGCAATAATCATCTGCTCTTTAGGAATACTATCACAAATAGTCTCTAAGAGATTGAGTGTTTGCTCCATATTATTTTTCCATATATTACGACCATCTATAACCCCAGCAATAAGCTTCTTGTCACTTTTAGCAATACTGTCTAAATTCTCTAGGTTCTCTTTCCCATAAATAAAATCTAATCCAATTGCCCAAATAGGTGTATGAACCAACACTTCAACGGCTTGGGAAGCGTGTTCAAAATAGGTTGTAACCACGATTTTAAGATTGTCACTCACATTTGCTAATCTATCATAAGCAGGTTTGATAAGACTTAAGAGCTTTGGTTCGTTATCTTTGACAAAAATTGGTTCATCTATCTGTACAACAATCTCATCATCAAGCTGAGAAATAGTGCTTAAAAGCTCTTCATAAAGAGGCAATATTTTATGAAACAGTTCAAAAGTATCCCCTCTATCCACACGCTTACTGAGTGCTAAAAAGGTAATAGGTCCTATAATATTAATTTTGGTTTGAATGCCCAACGCTTTTGCCTCTTGGTACTCATTGATAATTTTAGAAACATTGAGTTTGTATTCATCTTCAAGTGAAAGTTCAGGAACAATATAGTGATAGTTGGTATTGAACCACTTGGTCATCTCCATTGCTACGGCATCTTTAGAGCCTCTTGCCATTGCAAAATATTGCTCTTCATCTTTTAAATCTTGAAAACGCTTTGGAATAGCTCCTAACATAATAGCTGCATCGAGCATATTATCGTAAAGTGAGAAGTCATTAGAACTTATAAATTCTACTCCAGCCTCTTTTTGGTAGTTCCAGTGTCGCTGTTTTAACGCTGAAGCGACTTGTGTTACTTCTGAAAATTCACATTTTTTAGCCCAAAATAGCTCTAATACTTTTTTTAACTCTCTTTGTTCTCCAACTCTTGGAAATCCGATTACATAGTTTTTTGACATGATTTATCCTTTGATAATTTTAAAATTTTAATATAATAATGAGTGATTAAAAAAAGGATAAAGGTGGGTGCACCCCTGTGCGTCTAAACGCAAAACACGGAGTATAAAAAGGGCAACGAGGAATATAGTGATGGAGTTGAAGCATCAATCGTGCTTTGATTTTAAAAAAACAGTTACAGTGGCAGGGTTTGCTTTCATTATGAAATTGAGAAATTTCTACAATATCAGGTGGATCATTCTCTTGAGACTCCTCGTCTTTACTGATACGACGGTGCAGTATTGACTCTAAAGAGGAGATTTGACTTTGCATAACAGGCTCTATACTATGTGCCAAAATAGAAGAGAGTGTAAAGTAGTTTTTACCAAAGCCTAGAGGAGATTTCACCAATATATTCCCATTAATTAATAATTTTGGCTGACACTATACTACATTTTTTCATAAATTTCCTTAAGTGCTTCTACAAACGAAGGGTGGTCATTGGGGGCTTTAGCGACCTTGTACTCTTCAAAATCTAACTCATCTGCTATCTCTTTGTATTCGATGTCTAGTTCAAATTCTGTTTCAGAGTTGTCTACTGTAAAGGCAATAGGGAATATAATGACTCTTTTTTTGGTTAAACTCTTTAGCTTATCTTCTAAATAAGGTCGAATCCACTCCATCGGTCCTAATCGTGACTGATAGGCTAAATGGGTGTTATGAAAGTTAATTTTTTGTCGCATTAACTCTTTTCGTGCATAGTAGAGGGTGTAACGAATATGGCGTTGGTAGCTATCACCCTTGTCAATGATTTTTTGAGGTAACCCATGGGCTGAAAAGACCAATTCATACTCGCTTGGGTCTGCATCTGCTAATGTCTCTTTAATACGCTCTACAATCGACTGAATATAAGCAGGTTCTTTATAATATGCATCTACTGTTTTAATCTTATGTTCAATACCCATCTTTTTTGCCTCTTCATAGAGGGCTTCAAATGATGATAAGGTTGTAGTGCTAGAGTAGTGAGGATAGAGAGGTATGGCGTAAATCTCATCGCTATCTTTTACACGCTCTAAAATCTCATTGCTAAAAGGTGGAGTATATCGCATCACATACTCTACTTTGGCATCAATCTTCTGCTCTAAAGCATTGACTAGTTTTTCAGTATGCCCCACAATCGGAGACTTTCCACCCAAATGGGCATAGTTGCTCTTTGCCTCTTTGAGTCGTGAAGTAGTAATGAACCATGCAATCATTTTACGAATAGGCTTTGGGGCTGATATAATATTTTTATCATTAAACATATTGGTTAAAAAAACTTTGACTTCGTCAATATTATTTGGACCTCCCATGTTTAAGAGTAGAACACTTTTTTGCATTTGGGTTTCCTTTTTTGTTTGAATTATATAAGTATAAAGTACTCTTTAGTAGGTTTAAAATGTCATTTTAAATTTTTTCAACGATTTCAATCATCACTTCATTCCTACGGAATATCCATAACGAAAAAGGAGAGTTGTAGCGTGCAAACTTTGCTTCTCCAATGGTTTCTATCTTTGCATCTTTAAGTGCTTTTAATAATATGCTTTTGTTCTCTTCATATCGCTCTTTAGCCCATGTGCCTGAATATCTTCGTACAGCTACTGTTTTTTGTAAAATCTTTTTGATGGTGATTCGTGAATCAAGTGGTTTAGGAAGTGTTTGCAAGGTAAACTCTTTGGGCATTACAAAACTAAAAGTAGCACGCTTACTATTGTTTCTGTCCATCTCTTGTAGTACGGGTACTGTCATAGCTATTTTTTGCCCTTGCTGTTGGTCATCTTCTTGAATAACAGGAGCTGTCATTGTTATTTTGCTATTTTTTTGATTCTTTCCAGAGATGTAGTCAAAAAGAATTTTAAATGCTTTTCTTCCCATCTCATCAGATTTGCCAGTCACTTCAGTTTGTGCTACGAGATAAGGTTCGTATTTTCTGACTTCAAAAGTGTCATTTTTTTGAATGACACTATATTTGGGCTCTTCTATAGCCATAAGTGTTCCTTTTAGTATGAGTAGTATTATAAATATTCTTAACATCTTATCTCATTATACAGCTTTTTCCATAAGTCTCCCAGCCAACAATGAGGGGTAATCTCTTAGTGTAGCTAATGCTTGTGCATGGGTAGAGATACTCTGCTCATTGAGATAGTCTAAATTTACTCTTGGAGGTATGGTTGCTTTTAGTTGTTCTACTTCTAAAAGATTATTTATAATGGCATCTATCATTTCAAGTGATGAAGATACTTTAACAATCTCACACCGTGCATAATTTTTGGTGGGAAATGAAACCTCTGCTACTCGTAGGGTTGGGTCATTTCCTGGAATCTGTTGTGCACCAAAAAGAGGTTTAGAACCCACAGTTGCTTCTTTAAAATGGGGTATATAATTGCTTAAATGATTAATGGCTTTAGAGGTTCGCTCTGTAATCTCGTCTTTATCCCAGTTTTGTTCTAGTTTTGTAATAAAATGAGTATCAAGTTGTGCTTGTGCTGATCTATTGCTACTCGCAACAAGTCCATCTTTATAAAGCGTAATCTCTTCTGTCATACCATGAAGCTGAAAATAACCCGATGGATAAGGGGTAAATTGCCCCATACCTCTTGGTGTTCCTCGTTCTCCATGAATGATGACTTCGGGAAAAATCGTTTGCTCTTTTCCTTTCCAGTGACTCACATAAGAAGCTTTAAACTCAACCATTTTTTCAGATTTAATGCCTAGCATATCATCAATACTCCCTGTTTTATACCCTGTAGCATTAATAAGGTAATCAAACTCTTCTTGATATTGTTGATTGTTTTTTAAGTAACTAATAGACCATGCTTCCTCTTTTTGATGAATCTGCTCAACCTTGGTGTTGGGATAAAATTTTACATTGTTCATCTTTTCTAATGCCAACTCCAAGCCTGATGCAAAACGGAAAAGATTAATACCATACTCTTGGACTAAAATAAGTGGAAACTGAAGTTTCTCAAGGTCGAGTTGTTGTATGGCAGGTACCATCCACTCATCAGGGCTACTAGGTTTCTCTTTAGCTATAGAGTTTTGAAGTTCTTCTACTCTCTCTCTTTCATAGAGTTTGTAGTAGTTTTGACTCTCTCCTAACACGCTGTTTTTAGGGTCATCTTCTATGAGCTTTTTATACTCTTGGGTCAATAGGTCAAGACGCGGTAGCAGTGCTTTGGGTGTAGAGTTATCTGTTTTAGGTAGGGCAATAACCGTCGGTCGGTAATCAATAGAAAAAGGATAAGAACGCACAAATTCAATAGATTGTTTGAGTAGTGTTACACATTGTTTATCAGAGATTTCACGATAGAGATTCCCTCCAGCATGTAAGTGACAATAAGGAGGTCCACTAGAGATACTAGCTTCTTTTTCAAATAGAGTAACATCCAATCCCAGTTGTCCTAAATGAAAAGCTGTTGTAGATCCAGCAACACCTCCACCAACGATAGCTATTTTTTTTCTTTTTAACATTTTGTACCCCTTTTTTATGCTATTTTATAAAGAAAGTCTGTTTTTTAGTAGCTTTTAAATGACAATTCATCTTAAAATCTCTTTGGTTTTTTGATGTCGATAAGCAAACATCTTTTCCATATCTCTTCTAACCAAGGGTAGAGCAATCAGGCTCAATGGATAGAGAGGCAACTCCAAGGTAATCGTATCACTAAGTTGGGACTCTTTTTTGTTAATCGTTGCAAAAGAGCGTTGATGATAAAAACTTTTAAAAGGACTTTTGAATGCCTTGTCGCAAATGGTATGATAAGGCTGCATCTTATCAATTTGCATCACCCAACGGTTGGTTAATCCATACTGTTTAATATCTAAAGTGATGGTGCTTTTCTCTTTTAATGGGAGTTTTAAATCAACAATGGTGACATTTATCCACGGTGGCGTTATTTTGGGTAAGTTGTTGGTATCTGAATGAAATTCAAATAGTTTTTCAATGCTTGTTGCAATGGTACTCGTAAAATTAAAGGTGAATTTTTTAGAAAACATGGCGACTCCTTTTATTGTAACTCTAACACTATGTTTATTAATAAAAAAGATTGAAATTGTGAAATGTCATAAATCATCTACAAAAAAACATATTTTCGTTGTAGAATATCATATAAAATATTAAAAGGATAATAGATGCCACATATTGTATTAGAAAAAGCAAAAAGTGTAAAAGCATGTTATGAGAATGTTGAGATGAGTGTTGAGAAGATAGAGGGTGGAATAGTGAAAATCACTGATAAATATATCAATATCAAAGAGACATCAGCACTGCTTGAGAGTGTAACCGTAGATAAAGGAAAATCGCAAAGTTTTTTTATACAACTCTCTAGCAAAGGTGAAGCTGTCACAGTAAGACTCTTTCCTGCGACCGATCCTGAAAAAACGAATGGCGTAAAACAACTCATGGCACTCATTGCCAAAAAAATTAAAGCAAATAATAGCGAAATAACCTACGGAAAAACCAATTTACAAGATTTTATCATAGAGTAAACAACAATGGACTATAAGAAGCAACGCAAACCCAAAAAAATCGAACCAAGAGATTTGCGTTTTGAAGAGGTTGATGATAATCGTTTGGTTGAGATGGCATGGCAAGATAGGATGCCATTTGATATTATCTACCTTCAGTATGGTTTAACAGAGAATCAAATCAAAAACAAAATGCGAAAACTCATTAGTAAAAAAGCCTATAATCGTTGGAGAAAACGGGTTCAGGGTAGAGCTACAAAACATATAAAAAAATGCTTTCATAAACCCGATAGATTTCAAGGACCATGGTAAATTTAGACAATAAATAGGAAAAAATTATGGCAGACTTATCAAAAATGCGACAAGAGTATACCACCAAAGGGCTTCATAGAGAAGATTTACTTCAAAACCCCTTTGCACAGTTTGAATCGTGGTTCAACCAAGCTGTAGAGGCGAAACTGATAGAACCAAATGCGATGACACTTTGTACAGTTGGGCAAGATATGAAGCCCTCTCAAAGAACTGTTTTGATGAAACGATATGATAAACATGGCTTGGTCTTTTTTTCAAACTATGGCAGTAAAAAATCAAAGCAGATAGCTCAAAATCATTTTGTAGGAGCACATTTTGCATGGTTAGGACTCGAAAGACAGTTGCGAATAGAAGGAACTATCGAAGAGATTAGCAAAGCAGAATCTCTCCAATACTTTCTCAGCCGTCCAAGAGGAAGCCAAATAGGAGCATGGGTTTCGTATCAAAGTAAAGTGATTAGTTCACGAAGTATACTTGAAGAGAAATTTGACCAGATGCGAAGTAAGTTTGCCAAAGGTGAGATTCCTTTTCCTGATAAATGGGGAGGCTATCTCATCAAACCTACCCTTTTTGAATTTTGGCAAGGAGGAAAAGACCGACTCCATGATAGATTTGAGTACAATTTACAAGAAGATGGAAGTTGGAATATTCAACGATTGGAGCCTTGAATTTTTGTTAAATCTATGCTAAAAAATTTTCGTAAAAGTCAAATCAAATGGACTCATTAATAGTGTAAAATATTATGTAACACTTTTTGGTCGATTTGTCGACTATGAAATTCCTCCAACTCTATCACAAATAAAAAAACAATCCCTAACAACAACTACGATATACTAAAAAAAATATATGAGGAGCCAAAAATGACAAGAAAATTAATAAGCTTTGATTGGGCGATCAAAAGACTCCTAAGGAGTAAAGCAAACTTTGGAATATTAGAAGGGTTTTTAAGTGAACTGTTATATGAAGATATAAAAATAGTAGAGATACTAGAGAGCGAAAGCAATAAAGAGACCCAAGAAGATAAATATAATAGAGTAGATATAAAAGTACAAAATGCTAATGATGAAATAATCTTAGTAGAGATACAGTATGGAAGAGAACTCGACTACATGCACCGAATGGTCTATGGTACTTCTAAAGTTATTACCGAACATATGAATGAGGGAGATAGCTACTCAAAAGTAGTCAAAGTTATCTCTGTTAATATTATCTACTTCGATTTCGGAGATGGAGATGATTATATCTATAAAGGTCAAACAGAGTTTAAAGGCATACATAATAACTCCATATTGAAACTAAACCCAAAACAAGAAGAGCTTTATAAAACCAATAGAGTAGATAAAATATACCCAGAGTATTATGTCATAAAAGTAAATAATTTTGATGAAAATGCAAAAGATACCTTGGATGAATGGATATACTTTCTAAAAACAGAGAAAATAGAGAAAAATTTTAAAGCTAAAGGTTTAGATGAAGCCAAAAAGAAACTAGACATTCTAAAGTTTGATGAAAATGAGAGAGAGAATTATGAACGCTTTAAAAAGCATCTGCATGACCAAGCGAGTGCTTGGGAGAGTACCTATGTGATTGGTCGGCTTGAAGGGGTCAAAGAGGGCATTGAAGTAGGCATCGAACAGGGAATCGAACAGGGAAAACTTAAAGAAAAATTAGAGATTGCTAAAAATCTTTTAAATGTTTTAGATAATGAAACCATTGCTCTAAAGACAGGATTAACAGTTGATGAGATTGAGAAGTTAAGGAACTCTGCAAGAGAGTGATAAAATTTGTTACCTCCCCTACATGGTGTTAGAGATCCTTTGTGCATGAAGTTTCTGTACGATTTTTTTAGAATTTTAACATAATTTATCCATAGGCTGATTAGAGCCTATCTTTCAAGATATTCATCGCTTGTGTGATGTCTTTGTCACCTCGACCTGAGAGACTCACTATGATGGTTTTTCCTTGAATCTCTTTGGCAGGCATTTTTTTCAAATAGGCAATGGCATGAGCTGATTCAAAGGCAGGAACAATGCCCTCTACACGGCTGAGCCAAACAAAAGCTTCTATGGCTTCATCGTCAGTGACGCTGTCATAGATTACTTTTCCTTGCTCCATCAAGTAAGAGTGCTCAGGACCAATTCCCGGGTAATCGAGTCCAGCTGAGATGGAGTAGGCTTCTTCTATTTGTCCATCATTACTTTGGAGTAGATAGCTAAGTTGACCATGCAAAACACCAGGTTTACCTAGGGCTAAACTAGCACCATGTTGACCACTTTTGAGTCCTTTTCCACCTGCTTCTATACCGATACATTGTGTCTGTTCCTCTTCAATAAAATGGGCAAACATGCCCAATGCGTTAGAGCCACCACCAATACACGCTAAAACATAATCGGGCATATTAAAGTTTTGAGCTGCTACTTGCTTTTTAGCTTCATCACTGATAATCGCTTGAAAGTCACGCACCATGACAGGGTAAGGGTGTGGTCCAGCAGCCGTACCGATGATATAAAAGGTATCACGGGCATGGGTCACCCAGTGTCGTATGGCATCATTCATCGCATCTTTTAGTGTAGAGCTTCCAGATTCTACAGCATGTACTTTGGCTCCTAAGAGTTTCATTCTAAAGACATTGAGCTGTTGTCGTTCTACATCTTTAGCCCCCATAAAGACTTCACAATCCAAACCCATTAACGCAGCAACAGTAGCCGTAGCAACGCCATGTTGACCAGCACCTGTTTCTGCAATGACTTTTTTCTTTCCCATGCGTTTTGCCATCAGACCTTGGGCGATGGTATTGTTGATCTTGTGAGCTCCTGTGTGGTTCAAGTCTTCGCGTTTGAGCAAAATAGTAGCACCCAACTCTTTGGAGAGACCCTTGGCTTCATACAGTGGAGAGGGGCGACCGACATAGTGTTTTAGGAGCTGATTGACTTCACTCCAAAAGCCCTCATCAAATCGTATGCTTTTATAAAATTTATCAAGTTCTATCAAAATAGGCATGAGTGTCTCAGGCACAAAACGCCCTCCAAATTTGCCAAAATGACCCGTTTCATTGGGGTCAAAAGAAAAGGATTTAGGAATATAAGAGTTCATTGTCTCTCCTCGTATTTTATGGAGTTAGTTTATCGCGATTAAGCCTTTTTTCGTAGAGCTATAATGTCAATTGATGAATCTACAACAAAAGCCTACTAATACCTCTTGGAATTTGTTAAACTGCCAAAAAAGGAGAATCCATGAAAAAAAGATATGTTATCGGCGATGTTCATGGCTGTTTTTTCACCTTGAGTAATCTTTTGGAAAAGTTACCTAAAGATATAGAGATTATTTTTGTAGGTGATTTGTGTGATAAAGGAAAATTTTCCAAAGAGGTCATCGATTTGGTTATTAACAATGGGTATCAATGCGTCAAAGGAAACCATGAGCACCTTATGGAAATTTATATGCGTGATGTTGTTTTTCAAAATAGGCATAGTCCATGGAGTTCAGATAAAAGGTATGGAGGTATGGCAACTTTAGAGAGTTATGCCGATGATAATGAGACCATGTTACATCATCTTGAATGGGTGGAGTCTCTGCCAATGTATCTTCAAGTAGAGAACTATTTTATTAGCCACGGTTTTGCACTGCCTTTCTATGAACAGAGAGACAACAGCGATTATTATAATGACTTTTTACTCCATCGTTATGAAAAAGGGATGGCATTAGATAGAGAATCTTTAGCCAAATATGGGGTTATCAATATTTTTGGACATTGTGTCTTTGATGAGGTAGTTGCAGATAGACTCTTTTATGGCATCGATACAGGTTGTTCTTATGGTCAAAAACTCACAGCTATAGAGTTGGGTTCTATGAAGATAGTACAAGAACCTATGGACACAAGAGACTCTAGCTACAGCATCAAAGAGCTTAAGCTCTCTCATCTCTCTTTACTCAAAGAAGCCTCTTTGGTATCGATCATTCAAGAGATAGACCAGAAGTTCCAACACTACGACCTTGTCTCTACAGAAGTAGCAGAACATATCGTACAAAGGTTTCAAAAAGAGGGTCGTAGAGAGGTTGAAAAGATGTTAGAAAAAAAACAACTTTTTATGAAGCAGGCTAAAAAGATTCTCTTAGAAGAGTGATGATCTACTTTTAAAGAGATGGTTCACGCTATCATAGGCATCTTCGAGTCTATCACCCAATAGCCAGTCAGCTACAATGGCATATTGATATTTCTCATCATAAATATAGGGTTTACCTAGCGGCTTTGAAGTCAATCCATACTTCCACAAGTGGGCAAAATGACCATACTCTTGTCGTCTAAAATCAGGTAAAATTTGCCTAATCTGCTTTTCAATTTTTTCACCAATCTCCTCTTTGCTTTGATGATTTACACTATTAGAGAATGTTGGGTTCATGTGTATGACAATGGCATTGCTGTTGGTATTGTTGATTGTTTTAAGGTTTTTTATCAGAGAGAGTTTTGTTATATCTATATGCTGGGTATTTGTTCCATAGAGTACCAAAGTAGCAACGCTGTCAAATGTAACATTTTTAATCTCATCTCTCATCGTATGGGAAAAATTGCTTTTGAGATTTACAATCTGCTTTGAGGGGATGGTTATAAAGAGAAAATCAAAATCTCTATAGCTATTTTCATAACTATCGAGAAGTCTATATCTACCATTTTTATGGTTAATCTCTCTTATTTCTGTAGATGTTTTTAGTTGAGCCTCTTGTGAGAGATATTGTAAGAGTTGGTTCATACGCCCAGCCGTATAAACCGTTTCATTTTTATGCATGAGTAGTCCAAGTTCGACCATCTCATTACAAAAAGTTTGAAACTCCACTCCTTGAGGCTCTATTTGAAAGAGACCATGATTAATGTACAGCTCTTTTTCTTGTCTCGTTGCCATACGCCCACCAACACCTCGTGACTTTTCAAATAGAGTGACATTTACCTTGTACTGTTTTAATCGGTGAGCCAAATAACACCCCGTAAACCCAGCACCAATAATTGCGATATTCATAAGTTTAGCTCTTTTTATGATTCTTTTTTGAGTAAGGCTACAATATCTTGTTCAATATCTTCAGGTGTGGTACTTGAACCATAGCGTTCTACGACTTCACCTTTACGGTTAACTAAAAATTTTGTAAAGTTCCATTTTATAGAGTTTGTTCCTAACATCCCTTTTGCCTTATTTTTAAGATAGACATAAAGAGGGTGGGTATGTTCTCCATTGACATCAATTTTGCTAAACATATCAAAGGTGACATCATAGGTTGTGGTACAAAATATTTTGATTTTTCCCTCATTTTCAGGCTCTTGTCCCATAAATTGATTACAAGGAAAACCTAAAATCGCTAAACCCTCTTCTTTATATTTTTTATAAAGCTTCTCTAACCCTTTATATTGAGGTGTAAAACCACATTTACTTGCCACATTGACGATGAGCATTACTTTACCTTTGTATTTCTCTAAATTGGTTGCTTCACCATCAATGGTGGTGACATTAAAATCATAAATGTTCATCGCTTCTCCTTGTTGTATGTTTTTAGCCCAAGTAAGGGAGTTTAGTAGTAGTAAAATCAGTAGCAGTTTTTTCATTTTTTATCCTTTGGAAAATCTTTAATAATAGTAATAACCAATTCACCAACGGTGAAGCCAAATTTTTTCATTTTAGAGTGATTGAGTATCACCCCATCCTCTTGAAGGTGAAGCCAGTCACGAACGCTAATGTCAATGGTACTTTTACCATAAGGAACACGCATGACATAGTCTATCATAACAGTATTTCCTTTAGCAATCATCTGTGCATCTCCTACAATATCACCAGCTGTTCCAATAAATTTATCTTTACCATTGGGGGTTAATGTCCAAACACGCTTTTGCGTCTCCCCATCATCATAGACAAAGAACTCATCAAGTGTTCCTACGCCATTCTTGTCCCAACTTCCGACCAAGGTTCCTTTAAAGCGTCGAGTAATTTTTCCACTTCTATCCTTGACCATACCATAAGCTGTCATTTTGCCATTGAAGTAGTCTTGCGGAACAAACCTTGGTTTACTATTCTCAAAATCTTGAATATTCATTGAACTACATCCTGTTATCATTATAGTAGCGAAAAATGCTAAAATTATTTTTTTTAGGCACATTCGACTAACCCCACATTGAGTGCCATATTTTCATAACGGGTCAGTACAATTTGTGTCAAGTTGATGGTTCGTGCCAAGAAACCAGCTTCGCAAAGTTCTAAATAGAGTCGCCACATTCTAATAAATCGCTCATCAAATCCAAGTTCACGCGTTTTGTCGAGATTGGCTTCAAAACTCTCTCTCCACAAATGCAGCGTTTTGGCGTAGTGTTCTGTAAAATCCTCAAGGTGTAAAATATTCAAATCGGTATGGTGTTCATTGACCTGTAAAATTTTTGAAATACTTGGTAAATGTCCTCCTGGAAAGATATATTTTCTAATAAAATCGGTTCCCTTAGCATAGCTTTGATAGCGTTGTGCAGGAATAGTGATGATTTGCATTACCAAGACACCACTTGGTTTGAGTAGCGATTGGCATTTTTTGAAAAATATATCATAATACTCTTCACCCACAGCTTCAAACATCTCTACAGCAATAATGGCATCAAACTCTCCTTGTATGTCACGGTAATCTTTGAGGAGTACCTCAACTGAGTCTGTAATATTATGTTTACTAAACTTATCTTCGCAGAGCTTCTTTTGCTCTTCTGACAAAGTTAACGTTGTGACTTTACAGCCATATTTTTGAGTAAGATGTAAAGAGACTTCACCCCAACCAGAACCAATTTCAAGTACCTTATCACCTTTTTTAAGATGAAGCTTTTGTGCCAATTTGTCAATCTTTTGACACTGTGCCTCATAGAGTGAGGTAGTTGGGTTTTCAAAAAGTGCAGAAGAGTACATCATGGTATCATCTAGCATGAGTTTAAAAAATTCATTCGATAAATCATAATGCTCGGCAATGTTACGCTTGGAGTTCTCTTTAGAGTTGCGTCTAAGTAGATGTTTGGCACGGTTAAACCATGGTAAAAGATTGTTCAGGCTAAAGAGTTTACTGTCTTCACTTTTTGTCTCTAAGGCTTTAGAATTTTTCAAAGCAAGGAGTATAAATTCCGTAAGATTATCACACTCAAAATCTCCATCCATGTAGCTTTCAGCAAAACCAATGTCACCATATAGGGCGATATTTTTAAAGATATTGGCATTGTTTAGCGTTAGGGTTGCTTCAGGTTTCTGCCTATTTCCATATACTTTAACCCTCCCATTGGGATAGTTTATCGTTAGTGTGCCTTCTGTTATTTTAGAGAAGAGTTTCTCTCCTAATTTCATCCAAAATTTTTCCATTATTAACTCCTTTTTTCTTGATCTATGGGTAGGGATTGGTGCCATGGTAAGCCCTTGAGTTTCAAACGCAAACTTTGCCACAAGGTTTGTACCACTACCCCAAGGGTAAGCATGGGGTAGATAAAAAATATTTTTATCAGCTCTTTGTCACTATAAGGCAGACGCTGTGTACTCAGGGTGGTGGTTAGTTTCTTGGTATCTTCTTGTGTATAGGTGATATGTAGCCAAAATTTCTCAGGGGTGCTTTGGAGAACAAAATCATAAACACCATTTCGTACGAAAAATGGCGATACATACATATTTTTAGCTGTACTACCGTGGAAATAATTATTTTTATCTTGGGTTAGAGTGACAGGATAGACAATGCGTCCACCCTCATAATTATGCACTTCAACCATCATAGCATAAGGATGCTTATCTTGATAAAGAATGAGCAAACTTATAGGATTAAAGACAAAACCGAGCATACGAGGCAAGGTGACAAATCGCATTGAGTTCGCTTCTTGTTGCCCAAAGCTTTTTAACAGCTCTTTAATATTATCTCTAAAATCATCACTTTTTCCAAAATGGTCTTTGGCATAAAAACCAAAGAGATTCCATCTATTGAGTGAGAAGTAGCGACTCTTGAGAGTTTCTAATCTATTGACATCCATCTCAAGCATAAAAAAACGATAAGTAAAGTCATGCGTTTTGGGGTGGTATCGTTTGTGATAAACAGAACCTCTTAAGAGTTGATGGCTCATGATGTAGCCTCAAAGGCACAGTCAAAATCTTTGGCAACACGATTGGCAGAGTAGAGACCATCTTCATGAAATCCATAACGCCAATACGCCCCTGCAAAGTAGCTGTTGTTTTTACCATTGATCTCATCGTGACGCTTTTGTGCTTCTATTGCCTCTCTATCAAAAAGTGGATGTTCAAACTCCACCCGTTCAATCACATGATTTAGAGGAGTTGATTCATTGAGCGAGACAAAATAGTTACGAGATGTTTTGAGATTTTGCAGGGTATTGAGCCAGTAAGAGAGTGAAACATCTGGGCTAAATTTACTGCGTTTATAGTTCCATGCTGCATAAACTTTTTGGTTTGGATAGAGGGCATTTTCATCATGATGGAGGGTTGCGATATTGGGTTTGTAGGCAAAAGCTCCTAAAATCTCTTGCTCTTCTGGGCTGATATTCTCCATCATTTTTAGTGCATCAGGAGCGTGGAGTGCAAACACAACCTTGTCATAGGTTTTAACACTCTCATCTTGAAAATGA
This sequence comes from uncultured bacterium, assembly GCA_965544395.1. Taxonomy (GTDB): domain Bacteria; phylum Campylobacterota; class Campylobacteria; order Campylobacterales; family Sulfurovaceae; genus SZUA-451. The sequence goes on from CBEUND010000003.1 coordinate 52,852, forward strand.
AGCTCAACGCTCTTCTCAAAACGCTTAATAGTTTTGATTTTCGCATTGAGAAAAATCTCTCCAGAGATTTTTTCGGCAACTTTATTGACATAATTGACCGAACCATTGCTTACGGTATACCATTGGTGTTGTGTATCTACGCCTAAAAGCCCATGATTTTGAAAAAACTGTAAAAAAGTTCGTGCAGGAAAATCATCTATTTTTTGTCGTGGGGTTGACCAAATGGCAGCACCCATGGGCAAAATATAACGCTCTTTAAAGGCATCACCATAAGGAGCTAGGTACTCACTTAAAGTTTTGTTTAGGTTCTTGCTCTGTGTCTCTAAGTCATGGTTGGATTGTTTGTTAAATTTCAAAATATCGGCAATCATTCCATAATGTTTAGGGTTTAATAGACTCTTTTTTTGAAAAAACATTCCACCAAGGCTTTTACAGTTGTAAGCAAGGTTGCTCTCTTCATCCCAAAATCCAAAACTCATGTCACTCTTTTCAGTTTTGACACCTAGTGTTTCAAAGAGTTTAGTCATGAGAGGATAAGTAGCATGGTTGAAGACCAAAAAGCCTGTGTCTACACCAAACTTATCTTTTCCATGACTGAGCTGTTTGGTGCGTGCATGCCCGCCTAAACGGTTCTCTTTTTCATAAAGGTCAACTTCATGTTTTTGACTTAAGAGATAAGCAGAGCCTAAGCCACTAATACCTGCTCCAATCACAGCAATTTTCATAAGCTTCCTTTTTTATCCATATTATATAACAATATCTCTCTATTTCGTATGGAGAAAATGTTGGTTTATAATGTTTTGTTGCTTTTCATTATGATAATTGCTAATACTTTAAAAATCACAGGAAACAAACCATAAAGCAAAGCCAACATAGCTAGACCATTTTCATTGGGCAGTTGTGGGTCAAAATGCACGGCTTCTAAGAGCATAAAACCAAGCCCAATGGCGACTGCAAAAGCAAGTTTAGTCACTGTTGTCCAGATGCCAAAGAGCATTCCTGTCATATGTGATGAGTTGTCGTGAAGTTCATGGATGCTGTCGTTTTGTAATGAGGTGGGAAAAGTCATGTCAGCAGCAACAGAAAAACCAGAGACAACAGTAATGATAAGAAAATAGATAAAATCTCCCTCATTTAAAAATGGTACAAAAATAAATGCCGATGAAGCCAGCGACATTGAGTAGATCCATGTCTGTTTTTTGCCAATACTTTTTGAAAGTTTTGTCCAAAATGGAAGGGCAATGACACCTGCTATAAAATAGACGAGCAGCAACAGACCTGTTTGTGTTTTTTCTCCTAAGACCAAGTCCACATAGAGTAAGAAGAGTGAGGCAGGAAGGGCATTGGCTAAGGTGTTGACGAAGTAGGCAAATTGTAAATTCCGAAGTGTCGGATGGTTTTTATAGAGCTTTATGATGTCGTTAAATCTATACGATTTTGTTATTTTGGGGTAGTTGGGATGCACTTTCCAAAGAACAAGAAAAAGTAGAGGAACGATCAAGAAGATAAAAAGCCTAAAGAGCAGTTCTAGGGTTTCAAAGGGCAAGGCATCAACATCGAATATCACAGGAAAGAGCAAAGCCAAAAGTATGCCCACGATGGATAAAAACTCTCGGTATGCATTGATTTTTGTGAGTTGATAGCTGTCTGAAGTGAGTTGAGGTACCCAACTTAGATAGGGAATGGTAATGAGACTCCAACCAAAATAGAGGAGGGTTGTTCCCACAAAAAGCCAAAGTAAGGTGTGGGAGAGTGGAGGGTGAATGAGGGCATAAAAACTTAGACCAAGTATAGCAAGTCCAACAATCAGTAAGCTTTTATTGGAGTCCAAATATTGCAGTGCTTTGTCATTGAAGTATCCTACAATGGGATCACTTAGCACATCACCTAATCGCGACAAAAAGAGTACCAATCCTACCATGCCCAAAGACAAGCCCAGCGTACTTCCATAATAGGTCGGAAGATAGATATAGATGGGTGTCCCAATAATAGCTAAAGGAATCGCCAACAATGCATAAGAAAATGTCGAAGTTGGCTTAAGATTAGTTTGCAATTTTGTTTTTGACATAGTTGATGAACCATCCTAAAATTGGAATTTTTGCATAAATATGTTCTCCAGCATCCCAAAAGTCAATATGCGAATTAATCTTCCCTTGGCTATCTAGTGTGAGTTGGCTCATACCTTTAAAGGAGTCGGCTCTACCTCTGAAGACAAAATGAAATTCCCATACGACAAAGAGATGTATGGGATTAGTTGCCGTCTCAATGATTTTAAAATGAGGGTTTTCCAAATTTTTATACATGTTTTGAAAAATATCATAAATCTTCTCTACTCCATTTATCTCATGAAAGGGGTCTTTAAAAAAAGCATTTTGAGCATAAATGTTTGCATACTCAGTTAGAGGAGTTTTTACTGTAATTGTTTCAAAAAAATGGGTATAAATTTCAGGTTTGATACCATTTTTTTTTATTGAGTTCTGTTTCATGGGAGTGTTTTCCTTGTTAAATAGAGTGACCATCTATAGGGAAGCAGGCTTAAGAGTCGTAGCGTCCAAGAGAGAGCGAGCGGGAAGCGAATTTCAAATTGGTAGGGTTTTTTGATGGCATGAAAAATATTTTTAGCAGCCTCTTCTCTATCCATCAGTTGAGGCATTTCAAAGCTGTTTTTATCTGTAAGGCGTGTTTTGACAAAACCATGATTAATCACTTGGAGTTGAATATTTTTTGTGATTAGTTCAGGTTGGAGTGATTGGGCAAGATTTAATAACGCTGCTTTAGGAGCACTATAACCTCCCCCTTGCGGTAGCCCAAAATAGGATGAAAGGCTTAAGTTCCATATCCATTTTCCGCTGCCTTGTTGTAAAAAATGGGGCATCAACAGTGTCATAATTTTGACAGCTCCTAGATAGTTGCTCTGGTTCATCTCTACAAAATAATCAATATTCAAATCTTCTATACCCATCACATGATAAGTGCCTACATTATAAAACCAAATATCCAACCCATTATAGTGATTAAACGCTTGTTCTACGGTCGATTTGAGTGATTTGACCTCTTTTGTGATATCGAGGTTGAGTAGAGCCAAATGGTTCGGATAGTTCTCTTGTAGCTGTAGTAGTGTATCATTTTGCTCTACTTGTCGGGAACTCACAATGAGTCGATGACCTTCAAGAAGCCACAGCTTCACTAGCTCAAGACCAATACCACTACTCCCCCCTACAATCCAAATATTTTGAGACATTTGAAACCCCCTGTTTTTAAAATTAGCTCTATTCTAATCTTTTTGAGATATCTTTGGTAGGGTAGTAATGTCAATTTATTAGACTTCTTGCAAAACTCATGCATTGAGAATATTTTTTAGTGTGCATTATATTGATCTGTATTGAATATCTGAGGTTTTGGATAGAGGGATAGAGCCTCTTTGAGTACACCTGTAGTCAATGATACATCCATACTATTAGATAGTTTCCAAGAGAGTATTTTCTTGCTATGCCAATCAATAACAGCAGCAAGATAGACAAAGCCTTTATCTAATTTGATATAAGTTATATCAGTTTTGGTTGTTAGCCATTTTTAGAACAAAAAAACTCAAAAATAAACGATAAAGAGAGGCATTTTCATATATTTCTCAATCTATCAATGCTTTTTTGTTACAATACGCCAACTGATTAAAAAGAGAGAATATGAAAATAGATTTAGCACACTCCCCTGACGCAGATGATATATTTATGTACTATGCTATCAAATTTGGTTGGGTAGATACCAAGGATTATGAGTTTGATAATGTAGGCTTGGATATAGAGACTCTCAATGTAGAGGCTATGAAGGGTAGATATGATGTCTCGGCTATTAGTTTTGGTATCTACCCACTCATTCGTGACAACTATGCACTGCTTCGTACCGCTGTAAGTTTCGGTGAGGGGTATGGTCCCAAGCTCATCAAACGCAAAGAAAAAAGACTCAAACGAAACTTCAAAGTAGCACTCTCTGGCAAATATACTACCAATGCGATGCTCTTTCGTATCTACTACCCTGATGCACGACCTATCTATATGGACTTTTTGGAGATAGAGCAAGCGGTCGTATCTGGTGAAGTAGATGCTGGTGTATTGATACATGAGTCTATCCTAGACTATGATAAGAGCCTAGAGGTGGCCAAAGAGATATGGGATATTTGGGTAGAGCTAGCAGGTGAGGGCTTGCCTCTACCACTAGGTGGTATGGCTGTGCGTCGCTCTCTGCCTCTCAATCGTGCTATAGATATAGAAAATATCCTCATAGATGGTGTCAAAGTAGCCAATGACAGAAAAGAGGAACTCTGTAGCAAATTAGAAGCCGACTCTCTTGTGCGTATCTCCGATGAGATGCTCACAAAATATCTCGATATGTATGCATCTGATGCGTCAGTAGAGCTCAGCCCACTCCAACTCAAAGCCCTCGATAGACTCTATGAGATAGGGTTTGAACAAGGTTTATGGGAAGTGGCTATAAAGACAGAGGATTATCTCTTGCCTAGAGAGTATGAAGCGTTGAGAAATAGTTAAGAAAAGGAGAGATAAATGCAAGTAAATTATCAGCTGGATACAGCACAATTGAATATTGATTTTATCGAATCAGTCAAGTTGCTTTTTGGAGACAAAAAGATAGATATTGTTATTAAAGATGAGTTAACTACTCAAATAGATGAGAGAAAAATACCAAATCAAGAAACTCTCAATGCTATGCGAGAAGTAGAAGAGCAACAAACTCATAAAGTTTCACTAGATCAACTAAAAGAAGAAGCCAAGAAATGCTTGAATTAGAGAGAACTAAAGCATTCAAAAAAGATATATTTAAACAAAAGTTTACGAATCAACACTATAGTAAATATATTCAATATCTTGGATATCTTCTCTCTAGTCAGCCTCTACCTATCGAAGCAAAAGACCACCAACTTTCTGGCGAGTGGAGCGGTTATAGAGAATTTCATATCAGCGGAGATTTGCTACTTATCTATAAAGTTGAAAACAGGGTCTTATATTTAGTGAGAATTGGTTCTCATTCACAGTTATTTGAATAAAATATGCGAGGATTGTAATGCACACAAAAACCATAGATTTCTCTCGCTACTCTAGTATCAAAGTCGGACAACCCATAGAAGTACTCATGATAAAGAAGGGCGACACTATCCCTACCGATAGATACCTTATAGGAGGAGCGAATAATCTCCTCGTCTCTCCCACGCCACCACCCTTGATGATGTTAGGTAAAGATTTTGCCACGATAGAGTTAGATGGGGATTTGCTCACTATTGGGGCAGCTATGCCTACAGGGCGTGTAGTCTCTTTTGCTCGCAAGAATAATTTAGCAGGGTTTGAGTTTTTTGTCAAACTCCCTGGGATGTTGGGAGGGATGCTCGCTATGAATGCTGGGGTGAAGTCTTATGAGATATTTAATATCCTCGATAGTATCGAGATAGATGGAGAGTGGATAGCCAAAGATGAGATAGAGTATGGGTATCGTTTTGCTCATCTAGGTGGTATCGCTACGGCAGCACGCTTTAGGGTAGAGCAGGGCTTTAGCCAACAACTACTCAATGATTTGGTGGCTCTGCGTAGCAACCAACCCAAAGAACCGAGTGCTGGTTCGGCATTCAAAAATCCTAAGGGTGATGCAGCTGGACGACTCATAGAAGCCGTAGGACTCAAAGGTATGAGACGAGGGGATATGGCATGGAGTCAAATCCATGCAAACTTCTTGGTAAACTTGGGGAGTGGCTCTTTTGAGGATGCTCTCTATCTGATAGAGTTAGCCAAACGAAGAGTCTTGGCAGAGTTTGGCATAGAGCTACAAGAAGAGATCAAGATATTATAGATGAAATAGTCTCATAAATTTAATATTTTGCTAAAATTAGATAATTTATGCTCAATATCTCTCATCTGTCTTCTTTTTATGTTTTGATTTTTTATAACTACTGCTATTTTTGAGCTTTTGGAGTCGGTTGAGATTGCTCATCTCTGCTTCTCGTATCTCTTCAAATCTCTCATCACTTAAATCCTTGTCTTGAATCACTCTTAGATAGAGAGTGTCTATATATATTTGTAACTCTTTATAATACCCTAGATCCAAATGGATGGTTTGATCACTCTGCATTTTTGTTTTCAATTCTGTAAATTTTTTACTAAAACTTGAAGCTGTAACATCCTTGTTTCTAAACATTCTAAAGAGATTTTTACTCACTTTTTCTAAATCTTTGATATATTTTTGTCGTTGATACTTATCTATCTGTTTTTGTGTATATCTGATCTTTCTCTCCTACTCTTTGATGATGATAGGTATGCCTTTTTTGAGGCTATACCAGAGTATATCCATAGAGCTATTGCTCAACGCTATACATCCATTTGTCCAGTCATGAGCGAGTGTATACTCATCACCTTTACCGTCTTTGTTCCAAAATGGTTGTGCATGGATGGTGATGCCACTACCAACGGCAACGCCTCTTTTTCGTGCAGCTTTTCTATCAGCAGCATTTGGGTATGAGATATATATCATGCGGTAATACTTAGGATTGCAGGATTTACGAGTGATAGAGTAAGAACCTATAGGGGTACGATAATCTCCTTGTTTGATTTTATTACCTTTTGGATGTTTTCCTAGAGATACTCTGAAAGTATAGAGTTTTTCATCTCCTTTATAGAGATACATCTCTCGTTTACTTTTTGAGACGATGATACTATCTATCTCTTTTTCTTTTGAAACATCTCTCCCTTCTTTTATCTCCTCTCTACACTCTTTTGTAGGGTAGTCTCCTTCGACATAGACGAGTTTCTCTTTGTCACTACAAGCAGTGAAGAGGAGAAGAGTGATGAGAGTAACAAGAAGTAGTTTAAGACTATTCATACTATTTCTTTATGATGATAGGTACACCTTCTCGCACGGCGTACCATAGTTTTGACATCTCTTCATTGGTGACAGCGATACATCCGCGTGTCCAATCTCTACTGAGCATCGTCTCATCAGCATAGCCATTGGCATTCCATCTCTGCTGTGCATGGACAGTGATATCCCCACCAGGATTTACACCTTTTGCTTTGGCTTTGCGGATATCGTTGGGATTTGGATAGGATATACAAAGCGATCTATAGTATCGTTGTGAGCAGAGTTTTCTCCGTATCCAGTACTGCCCTTCAGGAGTACGGTTATCTCCTTGTTTGATTTTTGTACCTTTTGGGTGTTTCCCTAGTGAGACAGGGAGAGTTTTGATAACCTCTCCATCACGATACAGCTCCATCTCTCTCTTTGATTTGTAGACAACTATCATATCAACTCTTTCACTCTCATTAATATCATCAGCAAGAGACATCTCTTTTTTACACTCTTTGATATCATAATACTTATGTGTCAAATCAGGCCCATCCCAGCATCCACCCAAAAAGAGTATGAGTGTCGCTATAAATATCACTTGTTTCATCAAAATTCCTTACAAAATAACTCTTTTTCTATTAATTAATATATAAAATTTATTTTATCGTAGTTTACTTTAAAATTATTAGACTTCTTGCAAAACTCATGAATTGAGAATATTTTTTAGTGTGCATTAGA
>CBEUND010000004.1:0-47097 GCA_965544395.1 uncultured bacterium
GAGATGGGCGAATATTTTGACAGCGTCACAAAACCAAGAATACAAAAAGTAATCTATTCTGATAGCTGGAAAGATGGCAAACCAACAACCAAAAATGGTATCTCTCAAATGTTTAAATATTTTAAATTAGAAAGCTATGAAGATACGCTCAATAACCTTGAATTTAACAAGACCAAAGAGCAACAACAAACATTTGATTACTACCCACAAGCCAAAGAAGATTATATACTTAACTACTCATTAGATGTAGAGAGCCAAGCTTCACTGTTAGATATAGATAGTTTTAAATCACCATTTGATTACAAACTCAAAATAGCTTCGTCAAGTGTCGGAGAAACCAAAGAGAGTGCTATTGATTTGGTAGAGACTTTTAATTATCTTTTGGGGCTTGTGGTGGAAAAAACCACATTTAATGATGGATTTTTAACCATTAAAGGAAAAAATTTAAAAGGTTCTAAGATACTTGTTTTGTGGCGAGATAATAAAACAAGTGATGAGTTAGATGCCTTTGTCAAAAAGATAAGTTTAGATGAATTTGATGAGGTTTATGTTAATGGTGATAATCATTTAGAAAAAACGAAACTTATAGAAGAAGCGTTTAAAAAGTTGATGTTTAATGAGTAGTTATAAACCACCTTATACTATCACTTCTAAGATGGTACATCTCATATCATCCATAAGTGAAGAGCTAACAAAAATAGAATATAGCAAAAGAGAAATTATCACTCCAAGACTACGAAAAAAAAACCGTGTTAAAACTTTGGCTGGTACTTTGGAGATAGAGGTAATAGATGAAATTCAATGAAAAATTAGTACTGAACTCATATCTGTTATCTCTCTTTGGTGTTGGTAGCTTTGAAGAGTTGGCAAAGGATTTAAAGTCATCACGATTAGAAGCACTTGATGAAAATGATACCTCTCTTTTCTTTCACTCTCTTAAAGATAAGCTTGTAAGCACTCATAAGATTATTAGCGATGATAAGCTTTTAGAGTATGATGAAAATATAGTCAGACATACTAAAACTATGGGTCGTGGTATCAAGTGGAAATACTTCCAATACTTATCACTTCTCTTTGTAGAGATTTACTTGGATAGATATTTTGAAGATAAAGAGCAACTGCTACGAGAGCTAAATGCTCATCTCAAAGAGTTCAATGCTGATATAGAACTAAATAAAGAGAAGCTTATAGAGTATGATGAAAGTGAGCTAAATAAACTTGCTCTATATAATGCCACTGGTTCAGGAAAAACTCTTTTACTTCATATGAATCTATTGCAGTTTAGCCACTATGCCAAAGGTAAAATCAACATAAATAAAACGGTTTTGATAACGCCTAATGAGGGATTGTCAAATCAACACTTAGAAGAGTTTCAAGCTTCCAATATAGAAGCCGAGATATTCAACAAAGATAGTAAAGGACTTTTTGAAAGTAATGCTACCCAGATTATAGAGATAACAAAACTAGCAGAAGAAGAGGGAGACAAAACAGTATCCGTTGATAGTTTTGAAGGCAAAAACCTTGTGTTTATAGATGAAGGACACCGAGGGAGCAGTGGAGATAAGTGGAAAACCAATAGAGACAAACTCTCTGCTCATGGGTTTGCTTTTGAATACTCAGCCACTTTTGCTCAAGCGATAAACTCTAGCGGTGGCAAAAAGAAAAAAGAGCTTGAAAACGAATACACTAAATCTATCATATTTGATTATAGCTACAAGTATTTTTATAATGATGGCTATGGCAAAGAGTACTCTATCCTCAATCTAAGTGAAAATAGTGAGGATACAAAACAGACTTACTTAACAGCTTCACTGCTTAGCTTTTATCAACAGATGAAAATCTATGAGAGTGGTAAAATAGCAAAAGATTATCTTATAGAGAAGCCTCTTATGGTCTTTGTAGGGACAAGTGTGAATGCTGTGAGAACCCAGAGCAAAAAGCAAGTATCTGATGTGGTAGATGTGTTGTTGTTTATAGATGAGTTTATTAAAAATAGAGTTGAAAGTATCGCAAATATAGAAAAGATATTACGCTTTGATAGTGGTCTTCGTAATTCTAAAGGTATAGATATATTTGAAAAAAAGTTTGGCTTTTTAGAAAGTACAAAACGCAATGCTTCACAACTTTTTGATGATATATTACATCTCATTTTCAATGCTTCAAGTGGGATACTTCATTTAGAAAACCTCAAAGGTGCAGATGGAGAGATAGCACTCAAAATTGGAGAGAATGAATACTTTGGTGTTATCAATGTCGGTGATAGCGTGAAGCTGACTAAGATATGTGAAGCCAATGGTATCTCTGTAAGTAGTAGAGACTTTTCTTCTTCACTTTTCAAGAGCATAAACAACACTTCGTCCAAGCTAAACATACTCATAGGCTCAAAGAAGTTTAGCGAGGGTTGGAGTAGCTGGAGAGTATCCACTATGGGGCTTATGAATATAGGGAAAAAAGAGGGTTCTGCTATTATTCAACTCTTTGGTCGAGGGGTGCGACTCAAAGGGTATGATTTTTGCCTAAAGAGAAGTAGAGCTATCAGAGGCAGAGAGCTTGAGAGGAGATACCAAGCAGTTGAGAGACTCAATATATTTGGACTCAAAGCTGATTATATGAAAGCATTCAAAGAGTACCTCAAAGATGAAGGTGTTCCTACTGATGAGAGAGTAGAGTTTGTGCTACCTTTGATATATGATGAGAGTTATAAAACCAAAAAGCTAAAAGTGCTAGATTTACAAGAGGGCAAAGAGTTCAAAGCAGAAGTCAAACTTGATTTAGTAGATAGTGATATTAGAGCTATCAATAAAAAAGTAGTACTCAACCTCTATAACCAAGTAGATATGTTAGAGAGTGAAAATAGAGGAGGCAATAAATATGACCTAAATAGTGAGATACTTCAAGATACTCATCTAAGTTTTATAAATATTGATAATCTGTTTTTCGCTCTACAGCAGTTCAAAAATGAAAAGGGTTGGAGTAATCTCAATATCTCTAAAGAGAATATACAAAAGATACTTCAAGCAAATCATTGGTATAAGCTCTATATACCTCGTAATGATATGAAAGTGAGTAGCTTCAAAAATATTTCTAAATTTGAGCAGATTATGATAACACTTCTAAAAATATATATGCGTGTCTTCTATGAGTACAAAAAGAGTGAGTGGGAGAGCCAGTTTTTAGAGTATAGAGAGCTAGATGAGACAAAAGATAGAGCCAATCTAATCAAAGAGTATGTCGTAACAGTAGATGATAAAGAGATAGAGCTTATAGAGAAACTAAAAGAGTTAGGAAAGGAGTTAATAGATAAAAAAATTCCTACTTTTGATAGAACAGATTTAAAAGTTTTTAAGTTTGATAAACACCTCTATAATCCTTTAATCTATACAAATAAAGCTATGACATCACTACAAATAAAACCAATAGAGTTAAACGATGGCGAAAAAGATTTTGTGGAAGATTTGGCTAAATATTTGGAAAATAATCATCAAGACAAAGAGATATATCTACTAAGAAACCAAAGCAAAATAGGGCTTGGATTTTTTGCAGAGGGCAATTTCTACCCTGACTTCATTATGTGGATAAAAAAAGATGAGAAACAATACATTAGCTTCATAGACCCCAAAGGTATCAGAAACTCAAACCCAAAAGATGACCCCAAAATTAATCTATCACTCAAGATAAAAGAGATAGAGCATATACTAGGCGATACCAATACAGTGCTAAACTCTTTTATAGTCTCGAATACACCATTTAACGATATTTCAAATTTGCATAGTGAGATTAAGATAGATGAACTTGAGGCTAAAAATGTCTTATTTCAAAAAGAGCATAAGAACACTTATATTGGCAAGATGTTTAGAAAGATACTCAATAATAGCTAATAGATTTTGGGCAATATATATCCTAAAAAAAATCGACTCACTCGTCTATCAAGCCAATACTCTGGCTGGGTGATCGTCCCTGATATGAAACCTACATGCCCTCCATGTGGATAGACTTCTAACTCTATAGCCGAAGATATTTCACTCCTCTTTGGGAGTATATCAGGAGTCATAAAGGGATCATCTAAAGCATGGATGATGAGGGTAGGGGTCACAATCTGCTTGAGGTATTGTTTTGCACTTGCTTTTTTATAATAATTATTGGCATTGCCAAATCCATTGATTTTTGCAGTATAGATATCATCAAATTCCCAAAATGTACGAAGTTTTTTGACCTCTTTTTGGCTGATACCGATATATCTTTGCATATCATGGCTTTTATATTTGTTGAGTAGTGAAGTTTTGAGGTGTCTCATGAGATACTTTTGATAGATTTTTGAAAAGCCATTATCTATCGTATCAGCACAGATATCGAGTTGTAGAGGAGCAGAGATAGAGATAGCTGCCGTGAGTGATGTATCGTATCGGCACTCTGCTAAGAGATTGAGTAATATATTGCCACCAAGCGAGTAACCTATAGCAAAAAGTTGGCTATTTGGATAACGATGAGCTACCGCCTTGATCCAGTGCTTTGCATCATCTGTCTTGGCACTATGGTATGAAGATGGTAGACGATTATCAACACCAGAACAACCTCTAAAGTGCATGATCACTGAAGCAAAACCATCACGAGCAAGTGAGTGCATCACACCTTGTATATAGGGAGAGTAAAAGGAGCCTTCAAGACCATGGAAGAGTATGACGATAGATTGTGCCTCTCGATCCTCGTCTATATTATGCCAAAAGCACTCGACAAAGTCACCATCTTGGAGTTCAAATCTCTCTTTTTTTATCTTGGGAGTAGGTTGCTTACGAAATAGGGGAGGGTAGAGTGTCTGAGCATGACCACTCCTCAAGCCTCTAGCAGGTACAAAAGCTTGGGGTGTATGCGTCATATTACTGAAAAAGTGCAGAGCCTACACGGATGAGATTGGAGCCACAAGCTATCGCTAACTTGTAGTCACCGCTCATACCCATAGAACATATCGTAGCACCATCACTCCTAAGAGTCTCAAATACCCCATAAGTCGCTTCAAAGCTCTGTTGAACCATAGCTCTATCCTTGGTATGTGCACCTATACTCATGACACCTTTGAGTTGTATGTTTGGACATCTGCTTTGAATCTCTTGATAGATATCCTTGGCTTCTTCTACGAAGACACCAGATTTGGTCTGCTCTTTGGCACTATTGATTTGGAGGAGACAAGGCATGCTACACTCTTTTGCTGCCAATCTACTGTCAAGTGCTAGTGCCAACTTCACAGAGTCTAGTGACTGCATGAGTGCGGGTTTTGTCTCAATGAGTTTATTGATTTTGTTTTTTTGTAGTGTACCTATGAAGTGCCACTCGATCGGAAGATCTCGGAGCTCTTGGCTACGCGTCTGTAGCTGTTGTACTTGATTTTCACCAAAAGCTCGCTGTCCGAGGGTATAGAGTGTCTCTATATTTTTGAGTTTAGTATATTTACCTACTGTCACGAGCTTGACGATATGGTGTTCACTGACTGCTATACGAGCCTCTTCTATATTCCATATCAACGCATCCAAATTTTTTCGTAAATGCTCTTTATCTAACATTATCTATCCTATCAATCTATTTATATCATTGTAAAGTCCCAAAAACATCAGTCCAAATAGCAATATCCATCCCCCTACGGTAAAACGATAGAGTACTACCTCACTTGGGGCTTTTCCTCGAAGTATCTCATACAAATTGAACATAATATGCCCACCATCCAAAGCAGGAATTGGCAAAAGATTGAGAACCCCTAAGTTGACAGAGATCAGTGCTGTAAAGAAGAGTAGGGCGGTGAAGCCAGCATGGGATGCCTTGGCTGTGACATCTACTATAGTGATGATACCTCCTAGTTTATCTGTACTCACTGCACCAGTGATAAGCTTTTGGATACTTTGAAATATCAAAGAGCTAGCTTTGATTGTCTCATCCCATGCATACGACACACCACCGACAAGACCCAAAGTGACAGTACTCTGTTCGCCCATTGGAGTGATACCTATGATTTTCCTCTCTATAGGCTCTTCAAAGATATTTTTGTCTTGGATAATTTTGGGAGTCATCTCCAAATCTATGCGTTCTTGATCTCGTTTGATGAGGACATGGATAGGCGTACTCTTGCTCTCATTGATCAGTTTGCCTATATCTTCCCAATACTTTACCTCTCGAAGGTTTATCGCGAGGATAGTATCACCTTTTTTGATACCTGCTTGGAAAGCAGGTGTATCTTGACCGACACTACCTACAGATGTGAGTATCTTTGGTACACCGATATTAGCTATAGCAAGATAGAGTAAAAATGCAAAGACAAAGTTGGCAAAAGGACCTGCTAAAAGTATGATGATCCTCTGCCAAGGTGCTTTGACATTGTATGAGTCACTATCATAGCTGACTAGGGTAGGGTCGCTATCATCCTGTCCTTTCATCTTGACATAACCCCCAAGAGGAATAGCAGAGAGACTCCACTCAGTTTTGCCTATCATTTTACTATAGAGTTTTTTTCCAAAACCTATACTAAATACATCTACCTGCACTCCAAAAAATCGTGCAGCCATAAAGTGTCCTAACTCATGAAAAAATATCAAAAATGATAAAACTAAAAGTGAAATTAAAATGCCCATTTTGATCTCCTATTTATATGCACGCATCATAAAGATAGTGAAGTCGTTATGTGGTTTTTGAATGGTGCTGACTGTATCAAAAGAGATATCTCTAAATCCAACCTTTTTGGCTACTTGAGCAAACATATCTCGCTCAAATCCATAGTGAAATACACCTTCATTATCGGAGTGGAAAGAGCCATCTTCACTATCAAGGTCTGCTATCGCTATAAATCCACCATCTTCAAGCATAGCATACAAAGTAGCAAAAAGAGCTTCGATATCTTCGATATGGTGGATTGTCATAGAGGAGATAATCCCATCAAAGAGTCGTTCTAACTTCTCGTGGCTCAAATCAACTTGTAGTATTTCAATTTCACACGCAAACTCTTCACGTTTTTCTTGAAACATCTCTAGCATAGAGGGAGAGTTGTCTACGGCGACTATCTTGCCTACACGAGGAGATACAAAGTAGCTCAACAAGCCTGTACCAGCACCGAAATCCATCAGTGTCATATCTTTATTGAGTGGTATTGTTCGTACTATATCATCTGCGATTGCTTGTGCATTTTTTACTCTTTTGTCACTCATATCCCAAGATTTTGATTTGTGAGCGAAGTGGTCTTTTTTCATACTTTTTATATCCTTTTATATCTTTCTTCCTGTGAATTATAGTGGGTAGAGTGCTATTTGTCAAGCTCTTGAGGATAATATTTTTGATAGAATTTATATTATGTTAACCAAAATAGCTATTTTCTCCAAGATTGAGGTAAAAAGCACTCACCTCAATCTCAACACAAGAAAAATTTTACTCTACAACCATCCGAGCTCATCAAAGATTGGTTTGAGCTCCAACCAAAAATTTTCAAATCGTACTGCTACATCATTGATTGCTTCATCTTCTTCTCTCCACTCTTTGAGTTTGAGCATGATTGCTAATTTTTTCTCATCATCTATATCAGAGTTTTCTACTCTCTCTATAACACTATCTATTTTTTGTTTCATTTTAGAGCCTTTTATAGTTTTTATTTATCAAGTTGAATATCAATGGAGAGAGCTTCAAATCCACCCTCCCTCTCCTTTTTAATATCAATTGCTTTTACATTGATATATTTTTTTACAACCTCTATAATCTCCTCTTTGAGATCGCTCATAAAAGGATAAGTTTCATTGTTCCTATCAGACATTATAGCAATAGTCAATCTATCCTTTGCAACTGTTGCACTATCATTTTTTTTGAGCCAACCAAACATTATTTAAATATCCCTGCAAATTTTTTAAGCAAACCTTTATTGACAGCTTCTATATCGACAAAATCTATTTTTTTTCCATATATACGACCTGATATACGCTTGTAGGCTTGTCCAGCCATAGATTTCTCATCCAATATGATGGGTTTTCCTTGATTTGAAGCATCTATCACGCCCTTATCTTCTGGTATCTTACCCAAAAGTTTGATGTTGAGTATCTCCAATATATCTTGACTATTAAGCATTTCACCATTTTGAACCATCTCTGGAACGATACGGTTGATGACGAGATATTTGTGTACATCCCCACCCTCTTTGACCTTTTGCGACTTAGAGTCAAGGATACCAATAGCTCTATCAGCGTCACGGATAGAAGAGACTTCAGGATTGACTACGATGATGGCAGCATCAGCAAACTCAATCGTATGCTCATACCCACTCTCTATCCCTGCTGGCGCATCAAGTATAACATAGTCATACTCCTCTTTGAGTGCATCAAGGAGATGCTTGACTTTCTGTGAACTCAAGACTGTTTTATCTTTCGTCTGCGATGCAGCAAGAAAGTGAAGATTGTCATTGACTTTACTCTTGATGATAGCTTGATTGACACCTACTTCAGCATCCATTACCTGTACCATGTCATAAACAACACGATTTTCAAGCCCCAATATCATATCAAGATTTCTCTGTCCAATATCAAAATCTACTAAAATAACTTTCTCGTCGTTAGTTGCGATACCTAATCCAAGATTTGCGGTGGCGGTTGTCTTCCCTACCCCACCTTTGCCACTAATGACTGCTATTATGATACCCAAGTAATCTCCTTTTTTAATACTGGTGTTATGACTATTTCATCATCTTTCAATTCTATTCTGTTGAGTTTTTCATCCAAAAGATCATTATCTACTCGTACATCATGGAAAATAATATTTGCTTTTGGCGAATTGATAAGCATCATAAAATTTCCATAACATCTGATATCCCCCTCCACTACTTGCGTAATGATGAGATTGCCTTTGATATTGATAGTAGCTCCACTATTGACGCGGTTAAGCAAAAGAAGGTCTCCATCTATATTGAGTTCTCTTCCGCTACGCACCATCTCATCAAGAACAGTGAGGTTGTTTTGTAGCCTATCTGAGAGTCTACTGATCTTCTCTTCCATCAAGAGTTGCCGCTCTTGGGCTAAGCGTTGCTCCTCTTCTTCTAGCTTGGCTCTATTTTCTCGCTCTTTTTCAACCTCTTGTGTGGAGCGACTGCTTGGTAACTCTAGGTTGAGTATATATTTGAGAGATTTCTCTTCCAAAAACTTTTTAACTTTTTCTGATATAGAGCCATGTATTACGATAAGGCGATCTTTAAAGAGTAGATGATTTGCATCAAAAAATGAGAGGAATTTGTTTTCATCATCCATAGTCGTTTCGTATACTTTGACTGAATACTGCTTCCCCTTCACAAAAAACTCCTTCAAAATAGTGATATTATTTTAGCTAACAATTGATAAATGAGTGTTGAATATCATTTTGAGCTACTATTTTTATTATGGATTTCCAAAGTCATATGTGTTTTTATCCTCTGTTTCTTCTCTTCAAGACTCTCCACTGTACTATTTGTCTCTATAGTTTTTGTAACCTCTTTTTTTATCTTTGATCTCTTTTGATGAGATAGTGAAGCTTTTTTCTCCGCTTCTCTTTTTGCATTTCTCTCTTTGCAATAGATTTTAAAAGTTCTTACATTTTGAAGATGTTCTTTGTAGGTAGAGGCAAAATCATGTTTGCCTGTTTTGTTGAGCATAAAGAAGAGATAGTCACTCTCACGAGGAAATGTAACTGCTTCGAGTGCATCCATAGAGACTATACTTAGAGGTGCTGGGGGTAGCCCTTTGTGTTTGTAGGTATTGTATAGGCTTGTATCATTTTTGATCCGTTGTGAAGTTACAATAGTATGAGCATATTTCCCATAATTGAGTGTACCATCCATCTGAAGTCGCATCTTTTTTTTGAGTCTGTTGCGAATGACTGAAGAGATATACGACATCTCTTCTATATCATTACTCTCTTTTTGGATAATAGAAGCTATGATAATAGTATTGTAGAGCTCCTCCCTCGTAAAGCTCAAACCAAATCGATCTCTTGCAAAAAAATCTAACTCTTTATACGATTGATCTAAAAGATACTTTATAGCGGTTTTTGCATCAGCCAAACGCCCCAAAGTATAGCGACCCGCCAAGAAATTACCCTCTTCAAAGCGTGCATAGAGTCTATAATTTTTTTGAAGTTCTGAGAGATTTAGCTTCATATCATTGCTAAGTCTATGCAACATCTCCGCTGCTGTATCACCTGCAAAGATCACTATATTGATCGTTTTATCTCTCTCTTTGTGAAGGTTTTTTAGTAGTGATATACGACTACTCTTGGTAGCATCTATCTTGTACCATCCCTCTGTAGGCAACTCTATGCAGTAGAACATAAGACGATCCCATATATTGAGTGTAGCTCCAGCATCTTCTAAGCTTTTGTAGAGACTTTCAGAAGATTCAGAGGGTATGTAGACCCCTATAGTTTTGTTGAGTATGGGTTTTTGATCATATTGATAAAGAGAAAAAGCGAGTAGACCAAGGGTGGCAATCGTCAACAAGATAATAACTCTACTCACGGATACATTTCTCATATTTTTACTGTTCCAATAGCTTCTTGGCTATGATATTATTCTTGTGATTTTAGTATCTCGTACATAGCCGTTAATAACGATACCAATATCAGCTGTAATGTAGTTCATCTTCACTCCTCACTTTTAAAAGAGTCATTATACTCAAAAAATATCAAGTCGAGATGTTTTTTAGATATACTTCCAAAAAAAGAGGAGTATATTTGCAACAATCGCAACACGCCCTACTCTCTTGGTATGAGAGGGAAGGAAGGCATGACTTGCCTTGGAGAAATACAGAAGATATCTACGCTATCTATGTCAGTGAGATAATGCTACAACAGACACAAGTCAACAGAGTCAAAGAGATATATTATCCACAATTTTTAGAAAAGTTTCCTACGCTTCAATCTTTGGGAACTGTAAAATTGGAGGAGGTATTGGCGATTTGGAGTGGGCTAGGCTACTATAGTAGAGCCAAAAACCTCCATCAAACCGCCCTACTCGTGGGAGAAACTCTCCCTAGCGAGTATGATGCACTTATAAAGCTTCCAGGTATCGGTCGATATACAGCGAGTGCGATTTGTAGTTTTGGATATGGTCAAGATATTACGGTAGTTGATACCAATATAGCGAGAGTTATCAAACGATTTTTTGCTCTTTTGGAACCCAAAGAGTCATTGGTATGGAGTCAAGCAGAGATTTTCCTCAATCACAAAGATCCTAGAAAACACAATCTTGCATTGATGGATTTGGGTTCGATGATTTGTCTACCTACAGACCCAAAATGTTCGCACTGCCCTCTTCTGAAATCTTGCCAAGGCTCTGCTAAGCCCAAGCTTTATACCCAGCGTAAAAAAAAGCAGTATGAGTCACTAGAACTTTTCTATGGGCTATGGATACGAAACGATCAAGTCGCCCTCACCCACTCGACTGGTACGATGTATAAAAATATGCTCGAACTTCCGAGGGTAGACCCTATAGAGGAGTCGTTCATCAGAATGTTCAAACACTCATACACTAAATATCGTCTACAAGTCAACCTCTACAAGATTGAAGAGAGTAGTGATGAGCTGATATGGGTGGACTTAGACAAGCTCGATGAAGCTCCCATCTCCTCGTTGACCAAAAAGGCACTAAGGATAGAGCTGACTAGACCCTAGTCTTCTCTACTTGCAACAACACGGATCTCTTGGATAACATCATTTTGCTCTATAGCATCAAGTGTCTCCAAACTCTCAGCATCCTCGTCATCTATCCCACCAAATACGGTATGTACACCATCTAAGTGTGGAGTAGGTACAAATGTGATGAAAAATTGGCTTCCTCCTGTATCTTTCCCTGCATGTGCCATAGAGAGTGCACCTCTTTTATGTACGAGACCATTATCAGTCTCACAAGCGATAGCCCAATCGGGTCCACCTGTACCTGCCATAGCTGGGTTACCTGTAGGACCTGAATGTGGGCATCCACCTTGTGCCATAAATCCTGGTATCACCCTATGAAATGCAAGATTGTCATAGAAACCACTATTTGCTAACTCTGCAAAATTGGCTACTGTATTGGGTGCTGATTTTGGATAGAGTTTGATCCACAATATTTTGTCTGCTGTTTTGATTTTCGCATATTGAAGTTTTGCTAACTCATCTTCTGATAAGTTATACTCTTTTAATTTTTTTCCAAACATATGTTATGTTATCCTTAGTTTTTGAAATCTAATCCAATTATGGATTTGAGTTGGCATTATACCCATAGATTTCTTGCAAAAGCTAGTATCGCTTTAGGAACTTCACAAGAACAATTCTACCAAGATAACGAAGGAATTTTGTTTCTAGTTGGATTGTCTCATGAGGAGCATAGTGATTCTATGCGACGATTGAGAGAATCCAACTAGGAGCAAAAGGGCAAGTTAGGTGGGTAGAATTGTTTTTGGGAGGTTCCTTATGAAAGTTAGGATACTATAGCAGCAATAAATTATCGAATGAGAGGTTAGTATGAAACTATGTGTAGCACTTGATTTACCATCAGCAGAGGAGAATATAGCTCTTGCAAAAGCACTGCAAGCGTATGATATTTGGATCAAAATAGGATTTAGAGCTTATATCCGTGATGGACGGGATTTTGTGGAGCGTATCAAAGCGATCAACCCAAATTTTAAGATATTTCTTGATCTCAAACTCTATGATATACCCAACACTATGGCAGACGCAGCTGCCGAGATAGCTCAGATAGGTGTCGATATGTTCAACATCCATGCGAGTGCAGGTGCTGTCGCCATGCGAAGCGTGATGGAGCGACTCTCAAACTTTGAGAAACAACCATTGGTATTGGCTGTGACGGCATTAACATCTTTTGATGATGCAACATTTCGTACTATATATGGAAGTAATATCGACGCAAAAGCTCAAGAGTTTGCCAAGATGAGTTATGAAAATGGCTTAGATGGAGTTGTGAGTTCAGCATTTGAAAGCAGAGCGATCAAAGAGGCTACAAGTGAAGAGTTTCTCACCCTTTGCCCAGGTATCCGCCCATTTGGCGAAGATGCAGGAGACCAACAAAGAGTAGCCACACTCGATATTGCCAACCAAGAGAAGGTCGACTTCCCCGTCATAGGCAGACCTATCTACCGTGCGAAAGACCCTATATCCAGAGTAGAGCAGATATTAGAGAGTGGGTATTTTGACAGATAGATCATATAGATCAATCTGCTGCACCTTGAGCAAGATTCTCTATGAGTCGGAGCATTGTGCGTACACCAGCTCCTGATGCACCATGTGGGTTTTCTCCCCAAGCAGCCTCTACGAAGGCAGGACCTGCTATATCTATATGTGCCCACCTATCTTTGTGATGCTCATCTATAAACTCTGACAAGAACATACCAGCAGTGATCGCACCGCCGTATCGTGTATTGGAGATATTGGCTATATCTGCTATCTCACTCTTGAGTGATTTGCCGAGATATCTATTGAAGTCAAGTTTCGTTGCCATCTCTCCTGATTTGTCATTGGCAGCATTGAGTACCATCTCTGTAGGTATTGCATGATTACCCATGACACCAGAAGTGTAGTGACCCACACCGACTACACACGCTCCAGTGAGTGTCGCCATATCGAAGATATAGTCTGCTTTAACCTCTTGTTGTGCGTAGCATAAGAGATCAGCCAAGACCAAACGACCCTCTGCATCTGTGTTACGAACCTCTATAGTTTTGCCATTTTTAGCTACGAGTACATCATCAGGTTTATAGGCATCTCCACCTATCATATTCTCTACAGCACCGATAAAGCCATGTACTTCTATAGGGAGGTTCATCTTGGCTACAGCTTGCATGATACCCAGTACAGCAGAGCCTCCACTCTTGTCTGATTTCATCGTCACCATATAATCTGCTGGTTTGAGACTCAATCCGCCACTATCATAGGTGAGTCCTTTCCCTGCGAGAGTGATGACTGCTTGTGGATTTTTTGGTTTGTGTGCGAGATGAATCACTCTAGGTGTATGACGACTCGCCCGAGCTACAGCCAAAAGTGCATGCATATTTTCTTCTTTTAGCTCTTCTGGTTTGACTATTTTGCACTCTAAATTGCCCTCTTTTGCTACTTTTTTTGCGATAGAAGCCATCACCTTTGGGTAGACATCATCGGGTGGTGTGTTGACTATATCTCTTGTAAAATTGGTAGACTCTGCTACTATGATAGCATCATTGACTGCTTTTTGACAGCTAGTTATGAGAAGTTCAAAGCTATGGTACTCTTCGATAGAGATAGTAATCTCTTTGAGCTTTTGTTCACTCTTTTTGCTTTTGTAAGCCTCAAAACTATAGGCACCAAGCATGATACCCTCTACCATCCCACGCAATGTATCTGTGGATTTTGGATCACTCATATATGTGTGTATCTTGGCACTCTTATAGCTACTTCCCTTGATGGCACGCATCGCCATGGCAATAGCAGGACGGATATCTCTACTCTTGATACTCTCCGATCCTACATAGAGACGATTGCTCTCTACTAGTAGAAAAGTTTCTCCTTGTTCTCCTCGAAAGCCTGCTCTTTTGAGCACTTTTTTATCTTTGATAAATCTATGAGAGAAGTCTCTATTGATGACGATTACAATCTCTAGTTCACCTTGTATATTCTCTATCTTCTCATTGGATAAGTTAAATTTCATGGGTTTCCTTCTATGGGTTTCAATCTTATTTTAAAATAGGGTATCATGATAATGCTTTAGGGTTCTTTTGTTAAGAGATTTAGGAACTTCGCAAAAAATTCTATGGAGTATCTCCTCTCTATAAGTATCTATCAAATCTTATGTAACAAAGGAAATAATTTCTTCCTTTTGATATCTTTTTCTAGTTGCTTCCATTTTTTTGATTTTGATCCTGTATCACCATTCACGATCGCAACGATTTTGACAATTCTTGGTCTCTTAGAAGCGGGGAGTATTATACGAAGGTTGCTATCCATTATTAAATAGTCATCTCGACTCTTTGGATCTATTTTTGTGAGGTATGCTAATACCATATGACTTTTTTTTTCTCCTCTTCTATTTTTGTAAATCACATAAAGAAATTTCATTCTATGTGGGTCTACACCCAACTCTTTGAGAATATAATACTTGGCGATAACATAATCTTCACAGTCACCTCTATTCTTACCGATAAATTCATAGGGTGTAGCCCAATAGTCATCTTTTTTATATAATTTTCGATCAGAAGCATATTTTATTTTGTTGATTTCTCTATTGACATAGTTGAGTTTTATACGGTCAGGTCTGTTTTTGAGTTTGTTTATGATCTCATCTCGGATATAAACAAAACGATTTTTTGCAAATGTTCCATACTTTTTTTCAGCTCTATTTATTAACTCTTGAGTGATGAAGCTGTCACCATAGAGAAGTGATGAAGATAGTATAATAAAAAATACTTTTTGAATCATATACCTTATCCTTATTTTCTGTAGACTTACTCTATATCTACACCATCCCAAAACTCATCATAATCAAGATTTGTCATCGAAATATCATCTTCTCGTTCTTTCTCTATAATTTTTTTTTGCATTGTTTCAAAATATTGAGTGAGTGCTTCATTGAGTATACTATTAATATCTCTTTGCAATAGTTGCGAAAAACTTTTGAGTTGCTCGACATTTATATAACTCAGCTCTATCTCCAATGCCTCATCCCCTACTCTACTACTTGACATTTTTAAACTCCTGCATCTGTTGAAACTCTTTCTCCAAATAGTAGCCTGTATAGCTACCACTCTCTTGATGGTCATTTGCTAATTTTTCAGGACTCCCACTATCTATGATCTGACCGCCTTTATTGCCTCCCTCTGGACCCATATCTATGATATAATCAGCATTTTTGATCATATCTAAGTTGTGTTCGACCACGATGACAGAGTTACCCAAGTCCACTAAATGATGCAGTACTCCAGTGAGGCGATCGACATCTGCAAAGTGCAATCCTGTCGTAGGCTCATCGAGAATATAGAGTGTATTTCCTGTATCTCTACGGCTCAACTCTTTGGAGAGTTTGATCCTCTGAGCTTCTCCACCACTCAGTGTCGTAGCATTTTGCCCTAGAGTGATATAGTCAAGTCCCACTTGTTTGAGTCTATTGAGTTTGACAGCAATAGCAGGGATGGCTTTGAAAAATTCTAATGCTTCGCCGACACTCATAGCCAATACTTCTGCTATATTTTTCCCTTTGTAGTAGACTTCAAGAGTTTGAGCATTGTATCTTGTGCCATGGCAAGCATCACAACTCACCATGACATCAGGCAAAAAGTGCATCTCTATCTTGATCTGACCATCTCCTGTACACTTCTCACAGCGACCACCCTTGACATTGAATGAAAATCTCCCCACCTTATAACCTCGAAGTTCCGCCTCTTTGGTCTGGGCAAAAAGTTTTCTGATCTCATCCATCACACCTGTATAGGTGGCAGGGTTGGAACGAGGGGTTCTGCCTATAGGACTCTGATCGAGATAGATTACTTTGTCAAGCTGTTTGAGACCTACAATCTCTACGCCATCTACTTTCTGGACTTTTTTTGCATTATTGAGTAGCTCTCGTGCTACGGGGAGTAGAGTTTGTAATATAAGTGAACTCTTCCCACTTCCACTCACACCTGTCACACAGACGAAGTTTCGTAGAGGTATTTTGACACTAAGATCGTTGATATTATTAAGTGTGACATTTTTGATCTCTAGCCAAGACTCTTTGGGTTTGTCATGGGTATACTCAATAATCTTTTTACCATAGAGATACTCTGCTGTCAATGTCTTGGCTTTGATAAGTTTTTTGCTATCTCCACTAAATACGATCTCGCCCCCAAATTCTCCTGCACCTGGACCTATATCGACTATATAATCAGCTGCTACTATAGTCTCCTTGTCATGCTCTACGACGATGACAGAGTTGCCTTTGTCTTTGAGAGAGTTGAGTGTGCGGATGAGTTTCATCGTATCTCGCTCATGGAGACCAATGCTTGGCTCATCGAGTACATACATCACCCCTGTGAGTCCAGAACCAATCTGCGAAGCGATACGGATACGCTGTGCTTCACCACCTGATATACTCCTTGCATCACGACTCAGTGTAATATATCCCAACCCCACATCATAGAGAAAGAAAAGTCGCTCCTCTATCTCTTTGAGTATAGACTCTGCGATCGCTTCTTGCTGTGGACTCAAGTGTGAAAAATTTGTTTTATCAGCGAAATATGCATAACTACTCTCTATAGGCATATCAACAATATCAGCGATATTTTTCCCCTCTATCTTGACAGCCAAGCTCCTCGGACGCAATCTATGCCCTTGGCAATTGTCACATACTTTCTCAGTCATATATTCATTGACATCTTTCTCATCGCTAAACATATCATAAGCAAATTTCACGACACCTGGCCACTCTCGTTTGAGTGTATGCCGTTTCCACAAAAACTTCACCTCTCCTGTAGTTCCATAGAGGATGGCTTTCTTCTGATGCTCCTCTAGTTCTACATAAGGTATAGTGATATCTATGCCATTTTGCTCACAAAAAGCGTTGAGAAACTTCGTATAGTAGCTCTTGTTGAAGCCATACATTATCTTGATAGCACCCTTCTCTATCGTCAACTCTTGATCTATAACTTTTTTGAGGTCGATAGCATACCGTATACCTAGACCATCACAAGTAGGGCATGCCCCTTTGGGTGAGTTAAATGAGAATGAGACAGGTTCGAGTGGCTCAAAACTGAGTTTACAATCAAAACACGCCAAGTGTTCGGAGTAGTGTATATGACTCTGCTCTATCCCCACCTCTTCACCATTGAGTACTTCGATCTCTACTTCTCCATAACTCTCTTTGAGGGCTCTCTCGACATCTTGTCCTATACGATCTCGGCTCTCTTCTTTGATGACGACACGGTCTACAACCACTTTGATCGTATGCTTTTTGGTTTTGGAGAGTTCTATCTCTTCGTCGAGTCGTACCATCACACCATTTATCATCGCTCTGACATAACCTTTGTGTCGTAGAGACTCAAATAGGTCAGCAAAACTCCCTTTTTTCTCTTTGACGAGGGGTGCGAGTATCACAAGCTTTGCACCATTAGGGAGTTTCAACACTTGCTCTATGATATCGCTTGCAGACATAGAGGAGATAGGCTTGCCACACTCATGACAGTGTTGTTTGCCTACTCGTGCAAAGAGCAGTCGTAAGTAGTCATATATCTCGGTGATAGTTCCTACAGTCGAGCGAGGATTTTTGGATGTGGTTTTTTGGTCTATGGCGATAGCAGGTGTAAGCCCCTCTATCTTGTCGACTTCAGGCTTGCCTACTTTTCCCAAAAACTGTCGTGCATAGCTAGAGAGAGACTCTATATATCGTCTCTGCCCCTCTGCATAGAGTGTAGAAAATGCCAGTGTACTCTTACCACTTCCACTGATGCCTGTAAATACTACGAGACTATTTTTAGGTATTTTGAGATTGATGTTTTTGAGATTGTTTTCTCTCGCACCATAGACTTCTATCATATCTTTTTTTTTCATAAAATTTTATAACCTTGTTTACTTATTGAAAAACATTTTATATATCATAATAGCTAAGACAAAGAGATACATAACCAAAAGGAAAGCTTTGTAATTTTTCGCATGTGTCTTCCCCTTCACCCAGATACCAATATAGACTCCAAGGAGTGAAGCCATACCGATGATAAAACCTCTCTGTAGATCTATACCATCATGTAGTAGATGGGATATCAGTCCAGCAATTGATGAAAACACTACAAAGAAGAGACCAGCACTTACAGCCTTTTTGATAGGATAGTGCAAGAGTCCAGAGAGTAGAGGGATCAAAACAATAGCACCCCCAACTCCGATACTAATAGCAAAGATACCTATCCCAACTCCGATACCAAAGAGTAATATCTTTGGCAAGCTTTTGACCTCTGTATCCTGATGAGGTTCGGTCGATACCATCACTCTATAGAGTACAAAAATGACAAAAGCTATAAAGATATATTGGAGGATATGACTTGAGATATAAGGTGTCAAGTAGCCACTTAGATAACCACCTACAAAACCACCAAATCCTACAAATAAGCCTTCACCTACCTCTAGTGAACCTTTGCGATAGTTGAGATATGATCCGAAGATAGAGCTAAATACCATCTGCATGATAGAGATACTTACCGCTATCTTCATCTCAAATCCTATGAGTAGGAGTGTAGGTACGAGTATAGTACCCCCACCTATACCAAAAAAACCAGATAAGGCTCCTACGCCTATACCTACCATTGATAAGAGAGCGTATTCCATGGAGTTCCCCTTTTAGAGTATATCAGTGAGAAGTTGTTGAGAGAAGAAATGAGATATAACTTGTCGCATTTCATTGACATCTTGGATATTGTTGACTTGATCGCGAAATGCGGATGCTCCTTGATAGCCTACTTTAGAGTATGTATGGAGATGTTTACGAAAGAGTATAGCACCATAGTCGCCATAGTGAGCGATCATTTGATCATAGTGTTCGAGGACTATAGTTTGTATCAAGTCACTAGAGACTTGCTCACTCCCCTCTTTGATCTGATGAAATATCCATGGTTTACCTATGGCAGCTCGTCCGAGCATGATGCCGTCTGCTTGTGTATAGTCAAGAACCCATTTGGCTTTTTGGGGAGAGTCTATATCACCATTGGCTATGACAGGGATGCAGAGTGCCTCTTTGATCTCTGCGATAGCATCATAGTCTACTTGAGCTTTAAACTTCCCTGCTCTTGTACGACCATGTACTGCTATGAAGTCTGCACCGCTCTCTTGGCATATCTTGGCTATCTCTAAGTGATTTTTGCTCTCAAATCCAAGTCGTATTTTGGCTGTAGTATACTCTTTGTTGGAGTATTTTTTGATAGTCTCTATGGCTTTCCCCATCTTTGGGAGATCTGTGAGTAGTGCACTTCCTGAGAGGTTATTGACTATCTTGGGTACAGGGCATCCGCAGTTGAGATCTATCGCAGCGATATTCTCTTGTCTATTGATAACCTCTACAGCTCTTTTGATAACCTCTTCATCTGAACCTGCAATCTGTACAGAGTAAGGATCTTCGAGTGGACTTCTCTCTAACATCTTGAGTGTTTTTTGACTTTGATACGCGAGGGCATTGGAGCTGAGCATCTCACTCACAGTGAGATCCACACCAAACTTCTTGACAACAGAACGAAAAGGCAAGTCAGTGTAGCCTGCTAAAGGAGCCAATACATAGAGAGGTGTAGAAAAATCAATTTTCATTGCATACTGCGTAGGAGCTTACCATATTCTCTACATTATATTTATTGTTCATCTTTTTGAGTGTATAGAGTGCACGGAAACGGATATAGTCATTTTCTCCATGCTCACTCAAAAAATCTTCTATAGTATCAAGAAGTTCATATTCAAAGAGTAGATAGAGATAGGATTGATTTGCATTCTCATCATCTTTTTTGAATCCTTTAAAGAGAGTGAGATTGGTATCAGGTGAAAATTTCTTGAGACATATTCTAGCTAGACGCATATACTCACGACAAGTAAAAGGGAGTTGAGCAACAAAAAATCGTATCATCTCTTCATCTAAACCTATATCTTCTCCTGAAGCAGATCGCTCTACCATATAGAAGAAGTTTTCTATATCAAATATTTTTACATATTTTTTGGCTTTAAAAAAGGACTCTTTTTTTGCAAAAATTTCTAAAGCTTTTTTGACTACTGCTGGATCTTGGTTGCTCGTAGATTGTAAAACATCTTCTATATATTTATCATCTATATCCAATCTATTCAAATTGTTTTGTATAAATATAGGATTTTCTCTTGAGAGTTTTTTCTCCAATTTTTTCTCTTTAAGATCTACATACTCACCTCTCTCAATATCTTTGATCAAGGCTATAGTATCTATAAACTTCTCTGGCATACCCTCTGTAGAGCCTTTATAAATGAGTGTAGACTTTTCAAAGAGTTTCCCATTACTTCTAATCTCTTTGGTCAAATATTTATGCTCTTTGGGCTCTTTGAGAAGTGCCCAGTAGATAGCATCTTGGAGTGTCTGTATATCTTTGAGCCACTTTTTGTTTGAATAGTAATTTTTCATACTATAGTAGATCATATGGAGTAGCGAGAAAAATGCCAGCAACGCCATAGGCAATACTATCCATACAGCTGCGGGAAGTGTAATCTCTCTATCAAATAGGATATGAGTGTGAGGACCAAGATGCAGAGTATGTATATATACTCCCATCAATCCTATCAATATAATTGCAAATATTAAGTATAGACTTATACGCATATTCTTCCTTTATTAATGATGTTCTTTTTCGGTAATCTCACGACAAGTAATACAAAATCGAGCAAAATTCTTAACTCTCAATCTAGCGATGCCTATAGGCTCTTCACACATCTCACAGATACCGTATGTTTGATTTTCTATTTTATCCAAAGCAAGGTCAATTTCTGCTAATTCTTGGCGTTGTTGTTCCAAAATAGCACTATCCACAGCACTTTCAGCGGATATAGCTGCATAATCACCCTCATCCCTAGGATCCATACTTCGCATATCATTCAACTCTTGACTAGTACCACTTAAGTTTTTTTCTATTTGAAGCTTTCTCTTCGATAACTTTTCTTTAAAACTATTCAACTCTGATTTTGTAAGCATTTTATTATCCTATTTTTTATTTATGATAAGGGTGATTGTTGTTGATGGCAAGACCTCGAAAGATCTGTTCCATCAGTACCATCTTTATCAATTTGTGTGAAAGTGTAATTTTACCAAATGATATCGCTCTATTACATTGTGTCAAAAAATCGTTTTCAAGCCCGTATGCACCGCCTATGTAGAAGTTGACTACAGCTCTATCCTTAAGGAGTTTCGCAAACTCAAAGCTATCTACCTCTTTAGATGATGGATTAAGTGCTACATTATAAGCACCTTTTAAATACCTATCAAACGCCTTGCTATAGCTATTTTTTGCAGCTTGGGCTGAGATATCTTGTGCTTTTGCTATCTCTTTGTCAAAACACTCTATCACCTCTACTTGAGCAAATGCTTTGGCTATCTTTTTATAGTGTTCTACTAAAGGGGTATAGAGATTATCTTTACCCTTTTTCTCTATAATAATGAGATTAATCTTCATCTCTTCCTTTCTATCTTATTTTTTGATAGTAAAATAAAATTTTAGCTTAATTATCCATTAAAATGAATAAAATATCTCTATTTTATGTTGGAATGTTATTTAAGTGTTTCATTAATTCTATTGTATAATTTGTAAACATTTCCAAAAGAGATAGATCAAAAAGGATTTTAGTTGAAAATCATAACTACAGATTATTTATATAGAGATGGTGAGTATAAAAAAGGATATGCTATTGCATTTGAAGAGAAAATTGTAGCTGTAGCACCTTATCAAGAGATACGTACTCGCTACCCACAAGCAGAGCTACTCAAGAGAGGTAACAACTCAATACTCTACCCAGGTTTTATTAATACCCATGTACATTTGGAGTTTTCAGCTAATAAAACTACACTCAAATATGGTGCATTTCTCCCATGGTTAGAGTCAGTGATAGCAAGTAGAGAGCAGCTCTTACAAGAGTGCAATACTCAAACGATGCAAGATGCTTGTAATCAGATGCTCTCTAGTGGTATCACTACTGTAGGTGCTATTAGTAGCATGGGGCTTGATTTAGAAGCATATGTAGCGTCACCACTGAAAACAGTGTTTTACAACGAGCTTGTAGGGAGCAATCCAGAAAGTGTCGATGCTCTCTATGATGATTTTCTTCAGAGGTATGAAGCTTCGGCACAATATAGAGAAGATGGTATTATCCCAGCTATTGCTATACACTCTCCTTATGCACTGCACCCTATAGTATTACAAAAAGCAGTCAAGTTTGCTAGAGAAAAGGGGAGTAGACTCACAGCTCACTTTTTGGAGAGTCAAGCCGAAAGAGAGTGGTTGGAGCATTCGAGTGGAGTATTTCAGCCATTTTTTGATGCACTATTCAAACAGCAGAGAGCTACCATGGGGATCAATGAATTTCTCTCCAAATTTGATGGCTACCCTACACATTTTGCTCATTGTATTCAAGCC
The DNA here is from genome assembly GCA_965544395.1 of uncultured bacterium. Lineage (GTDB taxonomy): Bacteria > Campylobacterota > Campylobacteria > Campylobacterales > Sulfurovaceae > SZUA-451. Next base: position 23,097 of record CBEUND010000004.1, read on the forward strand.
AAAGAGCGAGAATTAGAGAAGATAGCAGATCAAGGACACTCTATAGCACACTGCCCTCGCTCCAACAGATATCTTGGCTGTGGTAGACTTGATTTAGAGAGACTCCAAGAGTTAGGGATACCTTTCAGTATCGCTACGGATGGACTTAGTTCTAACAACACTCTTAGTATATTTGATGAGATGCGTGCTGCTTTGATGCTGCATAGTCAGAGTGATATTAATCAATTAGCAGAACTCCTCATCCGATCTACTACCGAAGTTGCAGGAGAGATACTTGATCTCAAAGTGGGAAAATTAGCCAAGGGGTATGAGGCAGATTTCGCACTTATAGAGCTACCACAAGCACCGAGACAAGAGTCTGACATATCACTCTGGAGTATACTCCATACACAGAGCGTTAAGGAGCTTTATATAGGTGGAGAGTCTATAATCTAATACTACGCAAACCACTCCTGTACAGCTGTAGAGAAGTAGTAGCTCAAGAGTCCGACGAGAACTCCCCAGACTATCGAAGCAAAGATATTGAGGATGAAAAACTTTTTCAAATCATATTTACTCAATCCCATGATGATAGGAACCAAGGTTTTGACTCCATAGAGATATTTTTGTAAAAAGAGCACTATCCAACCATATCTACGCATCATCAAGATGGTTCGAGCATGCATACGACCTTTGAATTTTTTGATATATGGTGCTACTGATTGTTTATTGGTTTGAGCCATGTAGAAGAGTACATTATCTCCTATATAGTTAAAGAGTGTCGCTATCACTATAGAGAGAGTGATATCCATTTTTCCCATTGAGGATAAGACCCCTGCCCCAATCAAGCCAGCCATCCCACCACCAAAAGAGTAAAACGCCAAAATAATATAACCATAAGTGGCTAAAGAAGTTAAAATATCTTCCACAAATAGAGCCTTTTTTAATAAATACGAGATATTAGCTAAAATCTGCTAAAATTTCTCCTATGACAACTCTATTAACATCTATCCTATTCGTATATATCTTTATACTATTGGGATATTTCGGAAAGCGGATATTCAAAGCAGATATGAACGAGAAGACACTGACACTCTTCTCTGTCTACTTTCTCCAACCTTTTGTCTCTATGTGGGGTTTTAGTACAGCAAAGCTCCATAGTGAGCATATCATTATACCATTCATCTATTTGGGTATTATTTTGCTTCTTTTGATACCTACACTCCTGATAGCTCGTTTTCTATTTAGAGATAGAAAAGAGCGAGCCATCTTCTCTATAGCAGGTTTTGTTGGTAATACAGGCAATATAGGTATACCTTTAGGCTTAGCACTATTTGGTGAAGAGAGTATCATATATGCGACACTTATCAACATAGCCAATGTCTTTGTCGTCTATATCTTAGGAGTCTATATCTACTCCAGAGGTTCACTTAGCATCAAACAATCTCTACTCAATATCATCAAGATACCGATCATCCCTGCCTCATTTGTCGCTATTTTGGTCAATATTTATGATATACCACTCTGCGGACAGATACGAGAACTACTCAAGATGGGAGCCTATGGGGGGATAGTACTTCAATTATTTCTATTGGGGACATTTTTGTATGATTTGAAAATCCAAAATATTAGTAAGCGACTTCTGTTTGGTACTGTAAGCCAAAAGTTCATCATCGTGCCTCTTTTTGCTCTCTTTATATTGAATATGACGACTCTCTCATCTTTTGTGCAAGCAGTTATAGTGATGGAGATGATGACACCACTTGCAGTCGCCAATATCAACTTAGCATCACTCTATGCGTGTAGACCCAGAGATGTTGCGACACTCATACTCCTCACTACTCTACTCTTCATCCCTATACTTTTTATATTGAGTGGAGTGATCCAATCCTTTTATAGACTCTAAAAACTCTCTTATAACAAACCCTCTTGCCCTAGTCTATAGAGAGCAAAATCATATTTGATGGGATCGAGAGGATCAAAGCTTTTGAGCCTCTGTGTCAACTCTAGTGCTGCTCTCATATCATAACTCTTTCGCTCTAGTAACCCTACTCTGCGAGAGACTTGAAATGTATGTGTATCGAGTGGTATGATGAGATCTTTTTTATCTATCTTGGACCATAATCCCATATCCAAATGATCACTCCGCACCATCCAACGCAAAAACATCATATATCGTTTGTATGTGCCTGCAGAGTTGACTCTCTTGGGGATCGAACCTATCAAAAAGCGATACCCCCTACTCTCCCTTGGATAGAGAGCGTCGAGTACATCTATAAAGTGCCACAAGCCATCGAGGATATTTCCTTCTCTTTTATACCCTTCATAGAAGAGATTTTCTATACTCTCTACACTTCGTAATCGCCGCAATGCAACAAAAAGAGCTATAATATCATCAGACTTTTGAAACCTATAGTAGTGATTTGATAGTTGCTGTGCTATCACCGCTTCACTTGTATCAAGCAAAGTAAAGTCCAAACTATCTAAAAATTTGACTATTTGACCTGCATTGCCATACCCAAAGAGTGCACATATCAAAGCGATAGAGGCATCTCTATATCGAGAAGCTACCAAGAGTGGATCGGGTCTCTCATATGAGAGTTCATCCAAGCCATTACGATTCTCTACCTCTTGATCTAAGCGTATTTTGAGTTTTTGTAATCTATTCATAGAGTGAGACTTCATTAAGCAACTCCATCACTTTTTTGAGGGTAGAATATACCAAATCTTACAGTTTCTTCTATCCTCGCTTCCATTTAGGCTCTATCTACTCTACAACCCAACTCTTTTCTATCAGTAGTCGATCTCCACTGTATATCTCTCCTTGGAATATATCACCTCTCTTATAGGTCGCCACACCTTTTGGTGTACCACTCATAATCACATCATAATCATCCAATGAGATAAAACTCTCTATCTCTTTGAGTATTGTATCAGGTTTGTACATCATCAACTCATAACTAGCATACTGTACCATTATATCATTGATAGTAAGTTTCATATTGAGTGTAGTGATATCTTCACATATAGGTACAAATTCACTCAATACAGCAGAATTATCAAAAGCTTTGGCTCGCTCCCATGGAAGTCCTTTGGCTTTGAGCTGGTTTTGTATATCTGCATGTGTGAGATCAAGACCAAAACCCACAGCAATTATCTGCTTATCCTTGATCAAAAAACATATCTCCCCCTCAAAACGACAATGTTCTGAAAAATAGTAGAGCTTGTCTGATAGAGCAGAGTTGGGTTTATTGAACACAACCATAGAAGATGGTATCTCATTGCCTAACTCTTCTATATGTTCAACATAATTTCTACCTATACAGACGATTTTTGACACCTCTTTTTGGCTATTTTTGTATCTAATTTTTTTCATAATAGAGTATATTGTAAATATTATAATATTTTGCTATAGTAGGTTAAATATATAGAAAATTGACAAAGAAAGTAGATAAAAAAGATGAGATTATTTGCACTAAGAGAGACACTATTGCATAGCTCTATAGATAATTGGCTCGATACATACGACAAGAGATTAGAAAAGAAGTTTATTGTTCTTCATAATTAAAGAGTATAATAACGAAAAAATTGAGGATTGCTAATGAGAGATTTTGGGTTGGATATCTGGGGGGATGACAACTTCCTCATAAGAGATGGCGAAGTAGCACTCAACTATGGCTCTCTCCCTTCTCTTTTGGATATCACACAAAATATACGAGCAGAGGGACATAGGGGTCCTATACTCTTGCGTTTTCCACACTTGATAAAAAAACAAGTTTCGATACTTTTTGATACATTTGATGCGGCGATAGAAGAGTTTGGGTATCAAGGGAAATTTCATGCAGTTTTCCCACTCAAAGTCAACCAATATCCCAACTTTGTCGATGCACTTATGGAGGTAGGAGCTTCATATGGTTATGGGCTTGAAGCAGGGAGTAAAGCAGAACTCATCATCGCTATATCCAAGACACCCATAGGTGACCCTATCACAGTCAACGGCTTTAAAGACAAGGAGATGATAGCACTCTGCTTCATAGCTGCCAACATGCAACACAATATTACTGTGACAATAGAGGGGATAGACGAACTCCAATCTATTATAGAAGTCCATCAAGAACTCAAACAAAATGGAGCAAACTACAGCATGCCAAAAATAGGTATGAGGATACGACTTCATAGCTTTGGTGTAGGGATCTGGGCAAAGAGTGGTGGATACAGCTCTAAGTTTGGACTCACATCGACAGAGCTTCTCGATGCCTATGAGCTACTCCAAGAGTATGACTTGCTCGACCAACTCTCTATGATTCACTTCCATATCGGTTCACAAATGAGCGAAATATCCCCGCTCAAAAAAGCTCTACGAGAAGCAGGCAATATCTATGCTGACCTCAAAAATCGTGGTGCTTCATCTCTTTGTGCTATCAATATTGGCGGGGGGCTTGCAATAGAGTACTCCCAACATGCAAACACCCAAGATCGAAACTACTCACTCAAAGAGTTTGCCAACGATGTCGTCTTTTTGATGCAAGAGATCGCTAGACATAAGGGTGTCGAAGAGCCTGATATCTATACAGAGTCAGGGAGATATATTGCCGCAAGCCATAGTGTCATAATCGCACCTGTATTAGAACTCTTTTCTCAAGAGTATCACCAAAAGAGCCTCAGACTCAAGCAAGAGAATCCCCCTCTTATAAAAGAGCTATATGACCTCTACAACTCTATACAAAAATCCAATGCCTACGAGTACCTCCATGATGCTTTAGACCATATGGAGTCACTCCTCACACTCTTTGATCTAGGATATATAGATCTTGAAGATCGATCCAATACAGAGATACTTGCTAACCTTATTGTCAAAAAGGCAATCACCTTGCTCAAAGATGAAGATAGCAAAGAGTTAAAACGACTACAAAACCGTATCCAAGAGAAGTATCTTGTCAACTTTTCGCTCTTCAAATCGCTACCAGATTTTTGGGGACTAGGACAGCATTTTCCTATAATGCCACTCGATAGACTCGATAGCAAGCCTACACGACCTGCTAGCTTGTGGGATATCACTTGTGATAGTGATGGAGAGATCGCTTTCGATCCCAATCTCGCACTCTACCTCCATGAGATAGATCTCAAAGAAGAGGAGTATTTTTTAGCATTTTTCCTCACTGGTGCTTACCAAGAGGTACTAGGGATGCAGCACAACCTCTTCACGCATCCGACCGAAGTGGTCATCACATTTGATGCAGAGGGTCATATGCACTTTGAGCATCTCGTAGAGGCACAAAACCTGCTTGATGTATTGGATGACCTCGACTACGATACAACTGCCATCACCGATACACTACAGAGTAATATCGAGTCATCTACGCTCATCAATAGTGAAGAAAAAAGAGTCATACTAGAGAAGCTTCATCTCTATTTAAGTGAAAATAGCTATCTTAAAACCATTCAAGCAACAAATATATAATCCAAGGAGAGTAAAGTGACACTCTATAGCTATATTAACGAAGATTTCAGTAATGTAAAGAGAAACGACCCCGCTCTGCACTCAACATTTGAACTCTTTTTCAACTACCCAGGGTTGTGGGCAATGTTTTTTCATAGACATGCCCACTGGCTCTACACAAAAGGTTTGCGTTTTATTCCGCGGGTTATCTCAGGATTAGGACAATTTCTTACGACCATAGATATACACCCTGCTGCACAAATAGGCAGAAGAGTCTTCATAGATCATGGGGTAGGTGTCGTCATAGGCGAAACCACTATCATCGGAGATGATGTCATCATCTACCAGCAAGTGACTCTAGGAGGGGTGAGTCTCTCTAGTGGCAAGAGACATCCTAGCATCGAGAGTAATGTCGTCATAGGAGCAGGCTCAAAAATCTTGGGAAATATCACAGTGGGCAAAAACTCCAAAGTAGGAGCCAACTCTGTAGTAGTCAAAGATGTACCCCCTAACTCTACAGCGATAGGTATCCCTGCGAGGGTTATCAAGAGAGGTTTCGACAAGACACCATTTAGCCATAACAAAATACCAGATATCAACAAAGAGATCTTTGAATATCTCGTCAAACGGATCGCCGTCTTAGAGCATGCAGTCAAGACAGGAGATACCCTCTCTATGGAAAAAGATGATCATGAACTCTCTGAAGTCTATGATTCATTTATCAAATCCATGAATTGACAACTACTCTTCTACTTCACCTATCAATTGACTACAAAGATCGAATCGATTGTGTGTCATGAGGTGTACTTTGCCATGGAGTTGCATTACTTCATCAAATATTACTTTTGAGAGAGCGAAACCAACCTCTTGTTCTCGTTCTTCTCCATCCATTTTTGCAAGATTCATCTCATCTATAATATCTTTGGGTACAGATATACCAGGGACATTGTCATCAATGAAACTTGCTGTTCTCGCACGGACAATAGGAAATTGACCTATAATAAGTTTTGCATCTTTTGCTGTATCTCTTCTACTCATACTCTTCGCTTCATCAAATACTGCAAGCATCTCTTTGGCATTTTCTAAATTATAAATAGGCTGTGTGATAATAGCTCTCGCTCCATAATCAAGCTTTTTGACGATTCTTTTTTGGAGTGATTTCATATTTCTAGCATAAGAGTTACTTACCGCAAATGGATAGATCGGTTGAGGTGTTGGAGTCAATGCTTTGTTACTGTAGTCTACACCATTGTTGAGATGGTAAATGATACTAAGAAGGAGTGTTGAGTCTCTCTCCAAAACACCTTTGACTTCAGGTTGATCTGAAAACTTCGCAGGATCACCTGTAAGGGCGAGGATGCAACGGACATCGAAGTTATTTGCTCCCAAGAGTGTCGATTGCAAAGAGAGTTTGTTTTTGTCTCGCATACTCATCGTAGCGATGACAGGTTTGCCAAACGACTGCTGGAGTTTGATAGCTGAGAGTACTCCTGACATTTTGAGTTTTGCAAGTGGATTGTCAGTGACACTAAAACCTGTGATTTTTTTCTCTAATTGACTCTCTTTAATAGATTTGATAATCGTATCTAGGGAAGCCCCATGGGGTGGGTTGACCTCTACAGTGATATATGGGCTATCACTACAGAGTGTTTGGCAAAATTTATCGAACATTAGTAGACCCTTTTTGCTACTATTTTACCCAAATATTACATAAGGATAGCCTTAAAATCTCCCAAAAATAATGCTACCTCTCAATAGAGAAATCTTTGTCACTGTGGATAATAAGTTGCAAACCATCATGATATCCCAACTGGGCATAGTCGATAGTAAGTCTACTCCCATCAGTTGGTCTATATGCTCGTTTTATGAAGTATATAGGTATCTGCTTCCCATCTATCACTACCCTCCCTTTTTTATAGATGGCTCGAAGATTTACGAAGATTTGGTTCTGATCTCTTGTCTTGTTCATGCTAAGAGACTCTTGAGTACGATAGTAGCTCTGTAACTCTTCATTGACCCCTCTTTTTACAGCATTGAGCTTTGTGATCTCTTTGAGTCCTTTGTAATCTGCTATTTGTTCTACCACTATATCATATATCTTCCCCTCTTCCAATCCCCTCGCACTCCCATAGAGATAGATCGCTGCACCATCTTTTGACTGTTTGATGACTCCATTATCCCCTCTCTTGAAGAGAAGTGTAGCATGAGAAAGTTTGATAGGTTGAGTGATCTTTTCTACTCTATAGAGTGCTTCTATGGTAGAGTCTTTGGGTATTTGTTTGGTATCTTTTTGATATGCTTTTGTGCTAAACGAGGCAAAGATTGGGAGATGATCTGAATAGCCCTTACCTAAGTGTTTGCCATGTTTATATTGCCATCTATTGATCCACCCCTTGGTTGTGAAAAGTATCGGCACTTTGGATACACCAAAAGAGTGATTGATGTAGTCTATATTTTCACCATCTACGAGTTGATGTGGTATCAATATATGATCTATAGCACCCTTATGTCCATAGTAGTTGTGACTCCATCGTTTATAGGGTGGATACTCTAGCCATAAGTTATAGTGGTAGAGTGCATCAAGTTTAGAGATATCTTCTTTTGTAATGAGTCTACCATTTTTGATAGTTTGTAAGATATGATTGATAGCGGTGATGCCATTGGTATCATTATTTTTCTTTGTAAGGAGACGATACTCATCGTAATTACTGTTGGTATCTCCTACGATAATATACTCGACTCTTTTTGGAAGCTTTTTTAATCGTTGGAGAAGAGCCTTTGCATAGTGGACTCTTCTGCTCTCTGTACCATTACGGGATTTGGCTTTCCAGTGGTTGACAAAGAGAGTAAAAGGATACCCATCTATATCGAGTTTCACTTCTAAAATATTGCGATCATGTTTTGAGTAGTTGATAGCGATCTCTCGCTTCTTTTTGATAGAGTATCTTGAGAGCAGTGCTACATTGACGGCTACAGATTTTTTTTTGCTTGTGATAGCTCTATAGCGGTAGGGACAGCCGACTCTTTTGAGTCGTTTTTGTAGTCTTTGTAAGATAGCAACATTTTCTATCTCCTGTAGGGCTACTATATCGGCATCTACTTCGCAGAGTACTTCAGAGATATGATTGAGTTTGATATCGACCATATGTGTGGACCAATTGTGTCTGCCTACTCTATACTCCTTGTACTCAGTGCCATCTATCTTATCATCAAAAAGATTTTCGACATTATAACTTGCTACCTTGAACTCTACTGCTGACAAGCCAAGAGGAAGCAAAGCAAGGAGTAGTCCTATCAAATATCGCATGAAGCGTTATCGAAAGTACCCTTGATACCACTAACTGCCAATAGATCAGTAAGAGCAGAGGATATATCTTCTACATCCAAACCTGTCGTAGACTCATCACTATTGCTCTCGATCATAGAAGCACCCATTTTTAAAAGTTCTGACAACTCCATACTATCTCCTTGTTCTAATTTTGTATTTAGCCAAAAAATCTAGCTAAAGAGAAATTGTAGCGATCTTCTAGTTAACTACAAAACATAATAGCAAACATAGCCCCAATTGTAGATAAAACACACTCAATCATAAAAAGGAGTGCAATGGGCTATGGTGTTGCTATAATATTATAAATTTTTCTATTTCAAAGCCTCTTCATGCTGCAACTTAGCTATAATATATAAACAAAGGTGTGAGGAGATATATTGAAATTATTAAATTTATGGATATGTAGTGCTGTTTTGATTTTGGCTAGAGATGAATATGCTGATACGACTCAAGGGGCTGCCGTCGTAGGTCGTATAGACTCTATACCTTATGAGTATTCTATCTCTGATGATACAACAGTCAACAACTTTATACCTCTTTTTTATTATGAAAATGAGTATATCTATATGCATGCAATGACTTATGGGGTCAAATTATTTGATACAGATGCATTTCAATTTTCTCTTTTGAGTCGTATCCGACTCCTCTCTATACCCAAAGGGTTGCAAAACAAGGTACAAGGCGATAGTATTGATTATGGTGCGAGAGCAAGATACTTTTTGGCTGATAACCAATATATAGACTTAGAGTTAATGGGCAACTCAAATGATGGTAGCTTGGTCAACTTGACTTACTCAAGTGATTTGGTATATGGTGATGCCTACCTCTCTCCATATGCGACCTTTAGCTTCAAGGATAGTGCTTTCAATACAGACTACTATGGCAGTGAAGTTTATGAGATTGATGGTGACTTTGATGTGACTGCTGGATTTGATCTCAAATACCATGTCTACTCCAACTTCTATCTACTAGGTGGTGCAAGTGCTACATACCTAGGTAGCAACATCAGTGGCTCACAAATGATAGACAATGATATAACTTATAGCCTCTATGGTGGTATTGGTATATTCAATGATAAAAAGAAAAAGTTCTTTGATGTGGATGGTATGAAACCCTATATTCGTATAGCACAAGGATGGGCTACTGTATCTAATCTCCAAGATATACTCTCTGGCAGTGTTATAGAGGATGAATATAGCAATCAAATGACTTCTATCTTTTATGGACATCCTATATATAAATCTCTCTTTAATCTACCAATAGAAGTATATCTACCTATAGGTTTCACCTATCACCACTCATCTGAAATACAGGATGCAACATGGGAGTTGGATCTGGAGATGAAAGCATACTATACCCTCCCAATAGATGCTGTAGATATCAGATTTGGAGCAGGAGAAGGCTTCTCCTATGTGGATGATATCACATATATAGAGAGGTTAGATGGAGAACCCAAAGGGTATAAAATGAGTCATCTCAACTTCTATCTCGATCTTAGTGCAGATATCAATCTCAACTTTATGAGTGAGAGCTTGGATGGCTTATGGCTAGGAGCAGCCGTGCATCACAGATCTTCTGTATTTGAAGCATCATCACTCTTCGGACGTATCAAAGGAGGCAGTAACTACAATACCGTCTACCTACAATGGCACTTTTGATTAGAAGGATAACAATTGACAGCATATGATCTCATCAAAATACTACAAGAGAGGATGAATAGCTCTATCATAGGACAAGAGCATATAGTAGAACGATTGATCATGGCAGTACTTGCAGATGGCAATGTCCTTATAGAGGGATTACCTGGACTTGCCAAGACTAGAGCCGTCAGAGCGATGGCAAATATTATAGATTCGGATTTCAGACGGATACAGTTCACTCCTGATCTCACCTCTACAGATGTCACAGGGGCAGAGAAGATGTATGAAGAGGGCGGAGAGTATAAGTTTCGCTTTGAACCCGGTCCCATCTTTGGCAATATTATCCTCGCTGATGAGATCAACAGAGCACCAGCCAAAGTCCAAGCAGTCATGCTCGAAGCTATGGAGGAGAGACAAGCCACAGTAGCAGGAAAAAGCTACGCACTCCCCGATCTTTTCATCGTCATGGCGACACAAAATCCTATAGAGCAAGAGGGGACTTATCCCCTCCCCGAAGCACAAAAAGATCGATTTTTGATGCATATTACAGTAACTTATGCTGATATGGAATCAGAACTCAAAATGATACGGCTTGTGCGTGGTGAACGAGAGAACAGTAGCGATGATATCACAAAGCAGAGAATACCACAAAAAGCGATATTTGTAGCAAGGAAAGAGATTACAAAGGTCAAAATGAGTGAAGAGATAGAGCGATATATTATCTCACTTGTCTACTCTACTCGTTATCCTCTGAGATATAGTAAACAATTAGATATTTTTATCAAAGTAGGAGTGAGTCCTAGAGCTACACTTGCACTAGAGCAGTGTTCTCGTGTCTATACTTGGATGCATGGGAGAGATAGAGTGACTGCCAAAGATGTCCAATCAGTCATCCATGATGTTTTTCGTCATCGTTTAGTCTTGAGTGACAATGCCCTCTTGAACAACACAACCAATAATGATGTTATAGATCTCATCTTGGCTCAAGTCCCAGCACCCACAAGTTACAATGGCTAAAAGTAGAGATATATAAAATAGATAAACAAAAAAGAGAGTAAAATGACCAATATAGTAATCACAGGATGTAGTACAGGTATAGGTTTGGCAACCGCTCGTTATCTCAAGAGCAGAGATGTACGAGTCTATCCCACAGCAAGAGATCCACAAGCCGTGGAGATGCTCCAAGCAGAGGGGTTTGAAGATGCCATGCTCTTAGATGTCACAAAATCCCAACAGATCACAAATGTGATAGAGAGTGTATTGAGTAAAGAGGGTCATATAGATATATGGTTCAACAATGCAGGATATGGGCAACCAGGTATGTTAGAGGATGTCACTACCGATGTACTACGGATGCAATTTGAAACCAATGTCTTTGGACTGCATGAATCCACACGGCAAATCATTCCTATCATGAGGAGACAAGGCTACGGCAAGATTATACAGCATAGTTCTGTACTTGGTATCATTGCACTCTCAGGCAGAGGTGCATACAATGCGAGTAAATATGCGATAGAGGGGCTCACAGATACACTTCGTCTCGATCTTGAAGGTACAGGTATTCATGTAGTATTACTCAACACAGGACCTATCACAAGTCACTTTCGTGCGACTGCTATCAGTAAACTCCAAGAGCATGTAGATATAGAGCACTCTCTACACAAAGAGAAATATCTTGCAAATATCCAAGGAGATAAAAAACAAGTCCCCTTCAATGAAGAGGCGGACTCTGTAGCCAAAGTAGTCTATAGTATAGTCAAGGCAAAACGACCAAAACCTAGATACTATATCACAAAAGCCACCTACCTCTTAGGTTACCTCAAAAGGATATTGAGTACAAGAAAATTAGACAAAATATTGCTCAGGATATGAGGATGCCATCGAGTATGGATATGGCTTGTATATTGACTCTCTTGGTTAGCTTTATTGATATCAAGCCCTCTTAGTTTATAAGAGTGTTTAGGGTGTTGGTCATCAGCTACTGTCGTATGCACTGGTCTTACAGCTAGTACAGCCTTTAAGCCTAGCTCTCTTCTATAGGCTGATACTGTATTGAGACTCACGCTGAACCCATCTTCTAGGAGTTGCTGATATACTTTATTTTCTCCATAGATTGGTATTTCTTCATATACTTTTTGTATATGATCTTTGATTGCTTTTTTCTTTTTGTTTTCTACAGGAGTATAGTAGAGATAGCTTCTACTGATACCTAGTAGTTCACACTGTCTTGATTTTGATATATTATCAGCTTGGACTTCTACTGTATCTTACTTATTAGATAAGTCCAAGCTCTGTAGCTTTCCCACTGCCCAGTCTCGCTCTACTGTGATTTTACCTACTACTTTTTACCCCTCTTTTATTTTCTATTGTCTAATTTTAGTCTATTTTGAATTAGACTTGATGTTTAGTTGTTTGTTTTTCTTGGGGTATTATACTATTGAAAGCGGCTTAGGCTAATGCGTATGGGATACTCCCATCCTACAGCTTTATACCGTTGTGCAGTTGTTCTCCACATAGAGAGTGATGGCTGGATAGTCTGCACTCTCTTGCCGTTTTTCATAAGTTTGCATCGCAGCTTGGAGTGCGAGTATGACCATCTGCGTACATACAGCATCCTCTGGTGGTACAGACTCTAGTACTTTTTGGGTGGCGGCTATAAGACTCTCTACCTCTACAAAATCCAAACCTTTGGTTTCTTCTGTGAGCATAGAACCAGCGACTATCGTGGTGCTACACCCTATCGCTTGGTAGCGGATATCTGTGATCTTCGGAATATTTGCACCTTTATCTACTACAAGATAAATCACAACTTTCTCTCCATTGGTGGGGTTTTTTCCTATACCTTCGCTATCTGGATCACTCATACTCCCATAGTTTTTGGGTTCCATCATATGCTCTATAAGCTCTCTATCAACATTGAGTTCCATACTAATCCAAAAACTCTAAAAATGGCTGTTGAGACTCATCTCTCGCATCACCCAATCCTTTAGCATTGAGTAGTGCTGACCCTAATTTTTCGATTACACCCATACTATATCCTCTTTTGATATTTTAAACTAAAATATTGTATCACATTTATCTAAAATATGAATTATAGTAGAAATCAACTCTTGATAAATATTTTACCATTTATCCTCAACAATAATAAAAAATAGTATAATATCAACATTGATTAATTGAATTTTTAAATAAGGATGAAAATGAAAAAGCGTATCGGTATCTTAACTAGTGGTGGTGATTGTCCAGGGCTCAATGCTGCAATTCGTGGAGTTGCCAAGTCTTCATACAGTATGTTTGATTGTGAATTTGTGGGTATTCATAATGGATATAAAGGTTTGATAGATGGAGACTACTACGAGATGATACCCTCTGATTTTTCTGGTATTTTAACACTTGGTGGGACTATGCTAGGCTCAAAAAGAACGCCTTATAGAGATATGAGAACTATTGACAAAGATGGCATCGACAAAGTCGCCAATATGGTTGAAAACTATAATAGAATGCGACTTGATTGCTTGGTAACATTAGGGGGAAATGGGACACACAAAAATGCCAATCTACTGCGAGAAGAGGGGTTGAATGTTGTGGCTCTTCCTAAGACAATAGACAACGATATATATGGTACAGAGTATACTTTTGGATTCCACTCTGCAGTAGATATAGCCACAGATGTAATTGACAAAATCCATACCACTGCCTCTTCGCATGATAGAGTGATGATCATTGAACTTATGGGGAACAAAGCTGGCTGGCTTACACTCTATGCAGGACTTGCAGGCGGTGCTGATATTGTTTTGATTCCTGAAGTTCCATACTCACTAGATAGTATCTACCAAGCACTCCAAGAGAGACAAAACAAGGGTAAAAACTTCTCTATCATAGCTATCGCAGAGGGAGCCAAAACTATCAAAGAAGCACAAATGAAAAAGCGAGAGTTTGAAAAGCATAGGTTGAAAATGAAATATCACACAGCATCCTATAGATTGGCAGAGAAGATCAATGAGAGATTAGGGTTTGATACCCGTGTGACTGTCCCTGGACATACACAAAGAGGTGGAACTCCTTCTGCACTCGATAGAATATTGGCTACAAAATTTGGTGCTTATGCTGCTGAGTTGATTAAAAATGAAGAGTATGGGAACACTGTCTCTATTGTTGATAATAAGATAAAATCGACTCCATTAAAAGAGATGGCACACAAAAGAAAAGAGGTAACACGGGATACAGATGAGTTTAAGACAGCACTTAAACTCGGCATTAGCTTTGGGGAGTAGTAGCACTTCTAAATTTTTTACGATCTCCAATCGAAAATAAAAAAGGGGAGAGATGATATTTGAAGATATATCAAAGATAGAGAAGATAGCCATAGAGCAGAGGATGCAACATAGAGGAACTTACAAGAAAGCACCCTCCTCTCGGAGTAGATTTCGCTCCAATATGATGCTCAACCCACTCAATCTCAAACACTTAAATAGTATTGATAGTCATCGTGCTCATATGATCACACTCAATCTTGAAGATGCTATAGCACCGAGTAGAAAAAAAGAGGCACTCTATAATATAGCACTCTTCTTATCACACTTACAAAAGAGTGAGAGCTTCATTGTCGTCCGTACTAATCCTATAGATGAGGGTGGAGCCAAAGAGATAGAGTTTCTCAATGATTTCTCTTTTGATGCTCTACGCATACCAAAAGTCAAATATCCAAAGGATGTAGCAAAAGCCCTCTCATTGCTCTCTACAGATAAAGAGTTGCATATCTCTTTGGAAACAGCCCAAGCCTTCCAAACCTTGCCACAACTCGCCATAGATGAGCGATTGACTACTGCCAATCTAGGTATACTTGATCTCCTCACTTCACTTGGTTTATCTCAAACTACTCTCCAGATGAATAACCCTACGATAGAATATATACTCAGTAAGTTTTTGGTCGATGCAAAGAGTTGTGGTATCAGACCAATATCTTTTATGTTTCAGCAATATCGTGATACGAAAACCTTTCGAGAGTGGTGTATCAAAGAGAAGATGATGGGATATGAGACCAAGGCTTGTATGGGACCTGCACAAGTGGCTATAGCCCATGAAGTATTTGGTGTAGATAGCATAACCCTCCAGAGAGCCAAAGCTATCAAAAAGTTGTTTGAAGCGAATGCATCACAGGGAGTCAATGGTTTTTTAGATGAGCGATATGGATTTATAGATGAGCCGATATATAGAGATGCTCTACTGACACTTCAAGGAGACAGACAATAACATGCAAAAATTTATCATATATCTAGTATTACTACTCTTGCCTCTTGTGGCTTTGGGTAATGATGATCGTCCACCTATCAAATATAATTTTATGGGTAAACAAGCAACGCAAAAGTTTATTAATAAAATGGTCAACAGGTATCATTTCAAACGAAGTTACATGAATGCAATGATGAAAAATGCAAAGCTTGATAGAGATACACTTGATAGATATACTGGTAGGTATAAAGCTGGTACCACAGTAGGTACTTGGGATAGGTTTTTAAATCATGTACTCGACAAAGATACACTCAACAAAGCACGATATTTTACCAAAAAATACCAAAACACACTCAAAAGAGCAGGTCGTGAGTATGATATACCTTCAGAATATATCGTAGGATTTCTCACAGTAGAGAGTAAGCTTGGAGAAAACAGTGGTGATTATCGTCTCTTGGATTCGTTGAGTACTTTGGCATTTCACACCAATAGAATGCAAAAGTTTTTCTCCAATGAGTTGGTCAACTTCTTTTTGATGTGTAGAGAAGAGGGCTATGACCCACGCCGAGTCAGAGGCTCATTTGCAGGGGCTATAGGGTGTGTACAGCAACTACCATCTATCTATCGTAAATATGGGATGGATTATAACCATGATGGCAAAAAAGATCCTTGGGATATGGAAGATTGTATAGGTGTCATCGCACGATTTATGCATACAAAAGGGTGGAAAAATGGCAAACAAGTTGCAGTCAAAGCAAAGTATCAAGGCAAGAGATTTACCAAGCTACGCACAGGATATAAGCGAATATATAGGGTCCCTGAGCTGAAAAAAAATGGCATCGTACCGACACAAAGATATTGCGAATCAAGAGCCTCCTTGATCAAGCTGAGAAACAAATCGTATGATGAACTCTGGTACGCTGCGAGAAACTTCAGAGTCTTAACAAAATACAATCCAAGCTCTAACTATGGGATGGCTATACATTTGGTAGCTGAGGCAGTCAAGGATGTACGATAGCCAATATTATAATGGTAGAATGTTCCCACCCTACCTAATTTTGCACTATTAGTTATAAAATCTCTCTATATAAGTTGTGACAGTTTTGTTCGACTCTTCTAGTATATCTTTTGCATCCATAGAGAGTGCACCACCCTCATCTGCCATTGGAGTAGATATCAAGTTACTAAGTGAAGTAGCAAGACGACCTGCATGGTTCATCTCATCTTTGGAGTTTTGGTGATATTCATGGAAAGGGAGACGACCTTCTACATGCATAATCCTTTTGATCTTAGCAATTTGCTCTTCAAAAAGGATATCATAAGTATCAAGTAGCGTGACTACTTTGAGAATATGTTCACTAACCTTCTCCATCTCTTTTTTGCACTCCTCTTTTTTCGTGCAGTAAAATTCTGCTTCTTCATGCACTTGCTCTGCGATTTTTTGATTTTTGCTAGCACGCATAGAGACTCTCAATGTATAGACTATCCACATCACTAAAAGAGCAGTCAATCCTAAGATAGCCATACCTATGAGAGGATTGCCCTGACCTCCAGTGATACTACCACCTATCCAAGAGAGTATTTGTGACTGCACTTCAGGAGTAGGTATTTTGTGTAAGTCAAGTGTCAAAC
Organism: uncultured bacterium; assembly: GCA_965544395.1. GTDB lineage: Bacteria > Campylobacterota > Campylobacteria > Campylobacterales > Sulfurovaceae > SZUA-451. Next base: position 40,348 of record CBEUND010000004.1, read on the forward strand.
CAAGTTTCTCTGTAGCGAAGTATACCCATCCTGCTACAGAAGCTACAGCAAATATAATAGCAAACAAAAGAGAGCTAAACTTCGCTGAAGAGAGGCTCTTGACATACATAGGTTTGAGGGCATTTTCACCACCAAACTTGACTGCATCTTCGCTCACATCTTCTATCGCTTCTGGCTCATAACCCACATCATCCAAAAGTGACTCGACTCGTTTGACAGAGCCTTGGAGTAGTTTAGCCTTTTTCTGTTCATATGTAGCAATGTCATCATCAAGTATACTCATACAATCTCGTACTACACTATCACTTTGATGCACCATGTCACGAGCTTCATCTATCAGTTCATCACTACTCTTTTTGAGAGGTTCTTCGAGAGCTGTATTATAAAACTCGCTCTCATCTTCAAGCTTTCTATGCTCTAAAATCTCCATACCTTTCTCTTCAAGAGGTTCTTGTTCTAAAGTATCTTGCTCAGTTTTGATCTGCTCTTGCGTCAATTCATCTTTTTTTTCCATGCCTATAGCTCCTTTTGTAATATCATTGAAAAAAATTATACCATTGCTTTTCACAAGGTTGCTTAATTGTGCCTTATATCTCTTTTTCGCCGCTCGAACCTGATGGACTCACAAATTGATCATTGAGTTTTTGGATAGACTCCCTACTCTGCTTCATTAGCTGGTCTAGTTGTGCCTTTGTTCTCTTATGCCAATCTCTCTTTTGGAGACCAAATATAGGATACCACCAGCGAGTGTTACGCATGACTGCTTTGGATATATCAATATCTTTCTCTGCCCAACTCTTTGAGATGCGTCTCGCAAAAAATCCTCTTATCTTGAAGTGTGCAGAGACGAAAAATATAAGTAGGGTTGATAATGACACCGCAGCAGTAGTCATAGAGCTGAAAATTTTATCTGCTATGTCAAACTGCAATTGTAAGAGTACCATGACAAATATAAAGAGTCCAAAGAGTATTGTATCACTCCAAAATACCTTACTACTCCAACTTTGTAAAACCTCTTGGAGGAGTGGTATCTTCTCCTCTTTCATAGTTTTGGAGAAGTCCTCTAGTGCTTTGATGATACGATACGCTCTCTCGATACCCACTTTGTCCATTCGCTCAGTGATACGAACCAAATCAGCATCTTTTTTGCCTTTGAGTCTCGCTTTGAGCCCTTCATCATCTATAGGATTGGCTGACTCTTCATTGTATATAGAGTAGAAGTTTCCTGATATCAATCCTTCTTGAGAGAGTGCTCTTTGCCATGAGCCTATGACATCTTCTAAGTTATCCTCTTTGGCTGTGGTATCTATCTGGTTGAGTATATAGAGTACTTTGTTGGCATCTCTGTGTCCTATAGTAGCCCCTACAAGGTGTTCGAGTGTATCACGCATCGCCCCTGGCTCAGGGTGTCGTGCATCAAAAAATATCAAAACCAAATCAGACATCTCTACGATATGACTCGTAATCTTCAATATACCATCTCTTTGACTATCAGCATCAAAGCCTGGAGAGTCTATGAGTATCTTTCCTTTGACTGTTTTGGATTTGAGTGTTTTGAGTTGGAGATAGAGGTTGACTCTATTGCCTTCACCTGGGTCGACTTTGTTTACCTCTTTACCGATATTATAGAATGGAAACCTAGGGTCAGCATCGAGAGCTAAACCTGGGAGAGTCGTAGCCTCTTCATTGTTTCCATAGCAGACGACTGTGAACTTATCATCTACTGCTTGATTGCCACTATCTTGAATCTCTTGCCCTACATAACTGTTGATAAAGGTAGATTTACCAGCAGAGAATGTCCCCAATATAGAGATCATAGGCCACCAAGATATATGGCTAGTGTAAGTCTCATCATGATTTATGAAACCCATAGAGTGTCCCAATTTGTCTAAATTTTCATATTTGCTAATGACATCAAGCAAAACAGGATTTTCTGCTGCAAGATACTCTTTGAGTTTACCATACCGTTCTTTTGGCATCATGGCTATATCCTTATAGTTTAAGTTTATTTATATATATTGTACCTTATTGATTTTAAGAGTAGTAGATATTTTGTACTATTCTTAAACTCTATTAGATACAATATCGCACTTTAGAGATTATAATAAAGAAGAGACTTATAATGAATATAACATACAATCCTCAAACAGATATATATATCCCAACCCCTAGCCCACATGACCCCAATGAACTAGGACACTTTGGTATGTTTGGTGGACGATTTGTCCCTGAGACACTCATGCCTGTCCTTGAGCAGTTACGCTTGGATTATGAAGCTATACGATTTGACAAAGAGTTCTGGTCAGAGGTAGACTACTACTATAAAAACTATGTAGGTAGACCCTCTGCTCTCTACTTTGCAGAAAATCTCAGCAAAGAGTTGAATGCAAAGATATATCTCAAACGAGAAGATCTCAACCACACTGGAGCTCACAAGATCAACCATACAATCGCCCAAGCCCTGCTCGCCAAGAGACTTGGCAAAAAGAAGATCATAGCAGAGACTGGTGCTGGTCAACACGGTGTCGCTACAGCTACAGTCGCTGCTCTCTTTGGGCTAGAGTGTGAAGTATTTATGGGAGCCAAAGATGTCGCGAGACAAGAGCTCAATGTATTTCGCATGAAACTACTCGGATCAAAGGTACACGCAGTAGAGTCAGGAAGTCGCACACTCAAAGATGCGATGAATGATGCGATCCGCCACTGGGTAACAAACGCGAGAGATACTTTCTATGTCATCGGTACAGTCGCAGGACCTCACCCCTACCCTATGATGGTGAGAGATATTCAGTCGATTATAGGTTGGGAAGCCAAGGCACAGCTCGATGTAGTAGAGGGGTCTCTCCCTGACAAAGTGATAGCGTGTATCGGTGGTGGTTCTAACGCTTTGGGTATATTCAACCACTTTTTAGGAGATGAGAGTGTAGAGTGTATCGGTATAGAAGCAGGTGGATTTGGACTCGATAGCAAGCATGGTTGCTCACTAGCCAAAGGCTCACCAGGGGTACTCCACGGACAGCTTAGCTACCTCCTCCAAGACCTAGATGGACAGATCCAAGAGGCACACTCTATCTCCGCAGGACTCGACTATCCAGGGATAGGACCAGAACATGCTTATCTCAAAGATGAAAAAGTCGTCACTTATGACTATATCACAGATGATGAAGCGATGGATGCTTTCGTGTGGTTATCTCAAGCAGAGGGGATCATCCCAGCCTTTGAGAGTTCGCATGCTATAGCATACCTCAAAAAGATGTCAGCCAAGGAGATAGAAGGCAAAACGATACTTGTCAACCTCTCAGGACGAGGGGACAAAGACATGATACAAGCACAAGAGATTTTAGGTGATAAGTTTGCCAAATAATACTAAGAAGGCTTTGGCTTCATCTTTTGGGTGCTATGAATTTGCATAACCAAAAATCTTTGAACATCACACATATACCCTCCATCAAAATCTCAAGTTCGATCTCTATATCTTTGTTGCGGTAATCTATGATGAGTTGGTAGATTGTCTCATAGATGACTCTATCTTCTTGCTCCATAATAAGAAAATTTCCGTTGGAAGCGTTACGAAGTTTGAGTATCTCCTCCTTGGAGACTTTGCCTCTTATCTCACGCTCCCTACTGTATAGTGTGCATCATATGAGGCTCTATGTGCTAGATTTTTATCAAAATATTTCTCTTCGTGTTGCAAAAAGAGTGCTGTAGAGAGATACTCTAGCGAATAGCTCTCCAATTTGGGGAGTATATTTTTACTATGTTCATAAGTGCAGTAGCTTTGGAGTTTGATCTCCTCTCCTATAGATTTGTAGCTATTTTTGATGACAGAGATGTCATGCTGTGCATAGTGTGCTACAAGGAGATGTGACTCAAGTATAGGCTTGATCTCTCTTAGGGTTTTTATGAAGTCATCTTGGAGATCATCTTCTACAAATTTTTCATAGATCAAAAGACCATCTTTGTCAACGATAGCGATCTCACAAAGCCTCTCTTTCCCTTCTGTATCAACTACCACAAACTCCATACCTACATCCTCATATTTATAATATCAATCGCTTATGATAGCAGATTTGCTATGATAGTGTAATAAAGTTTTAATTTTTTAATGTATAATCACAAAAGTGTGGTTAGAATATAATGGTGGATTTCATTTACCCTATCTAGCCTAATCTAAAAAGTACAATAATCACAAGAGTGCATAACATCAGTAATTAAGGTAGAATAAATATGAGTTTTCAAAGATTTATAGTAGATGGTTTAGAGAGTTTTCCCGCAAGATTAGAGGCATTGATAGCAAAGCAGAAGCAAGAGGTAGAGAGTATCACAAAAAGTAGAGCCTCTAGCTATGAGAGTCTGCTCAAGCCTTTACAAGATTTGGATGAGGAGTTAAGTCTCTTCTTTACACCTCTCTCTCATCTCAACTCTGTAGGCAATTCAGAAGAGACACAAAAAGCATATGAAGCATCACTTCCACTTCTTTCAAAATTTGAGAGTGAAATGGCACAAAACACGGCTCTCTTTGCAAAGCTCGAAAAGCTTCATAGCAATGATGCAGAGTCACAAAAGGTGATAGAGAATGAAGTGCTAAGTTTCGTACTCTCAGGAGCGAAACTCTCAGATGAAAAAAAGGATCGAATGGAGCAACTCTCTTTGCGATTGAGTGAGTTGAGTAATAACTTCTCTCAAAATCTTTTGAATGCGACCAATGCCTATGAACTCATTATCAAAGATCCTAAAGATGTAGAGGGTATACCCCAAAGTGATCTTGCAAATGCTCGCATAACACAAGATGGAGAAGAGGTCTATCGCTTTACGCTACAGATGCCAAGCTATATGGCATATATGACATATGGACCAAATCGAAAGTATAGAGAAGAGATCTATAGAGCTTATGCGAGTAGAGCTCCAGAAAATGCCACAGTCATTGATGAGATACTCCAACTCAAAGAGGAAAAAGCCCAACTCCTAGGATATGAGAACTATGCTAGCTATGCACTAGAGACAAGAGATGCTCCGAGTCAAGAGGATGTTTTAGAGTTTCTTGAGAGACTTGTTGCACTCTCTTTACCACAAGGAAGAGAGGAGATCAAAGAGTTACAAGCATTTGCCAAAGAGTTGGATGGTAGAGACTCTTTATCAAGTTATGACTTGGGATATTATAGTGAGAAGCTCAAACGAGCCAAATTTGACTTTGATGATAGAGTAACAAAGCCATATTTTCTGCAAGAGCGAGTTGTGGAAGGTTTGTTGGAAATTGTCTCTGAACTCTTTGGAGTAGAGTTCCAAGCTGTAGAAGTACCAACTTGGAATGAGAAAGTCAAGAGTTATGATATCTATGATGTGGAGAGTCAAGAGGGCAAAATACTCCGTGGACGCATATACTTTGATCTTGAAGCACGAGAAGAGAAGCGAGGTGGTGCGTGGATGAATGACTGGGAGACTCACTTCATAGATAGCAGTGGCAAGGAGCATTTGGCTTCAGCATTTGTCGTCTGCAACTTCTCAGCATCTACGAGTGACAATCCTAGCTTACTGAGACATGATGATGTCGTGACACTCTTCCATGAGATGGGGCATGCCTTGCATCATCTCTTTGGCAAATCAAAAGAGCGATCTGTATCAGGGATCAATGGCGTTGCTTGGGATGTAGTAGAGTTCCCTTCTCAGTTTTTGGAAAACTTCGCATACGAAAGAGCTATACTCAAGCGATTTGCCTTTCATCATGAGACAGATGAACCGATACCAGAACTACTTTTAGAAAAGATAAAAGAGAGTAAAAACTTTCAAGCATCTATGGGGATGTTACGACAGTTAGAGTTTGCTCTTTTTGATTTCAAACTCCACCAAAAACTCTACCAAGGAGAAGCAGTACAAACACTCTTGGATAGTATCAGAGAGTCAACTGCACTCATCACTCCTCCTTCATACAATAAATTCCAACATGGCTTTGCACATATCTTTGCTGGTGGTTATGCAGCAGGATACTATAGCTATAAGTGGGCGGAAGTTTTGAGTGCTGATGCATTTTTTGCTTGTTTGAACACGCAGAGTGGATTTGATAAGGAGAAGGCAAAAGGCTACAAACACTTTATCTTAGAGAATGGTGGCTCAAAAGAGATGAGTCAACTCTATCAAGAGTGGTTAGGACGCAAAGCCGATGTAGCAGCACTAACCAAACTCTATGGTATAGAAGCATAAAGGAGTCATCATATGCAACAACTCAAAGAGTATAGATATCTCATAGTGACGATCTTTTTGATCTTTGGTACACTCCTACTTGGTGCTATCTTTAGCCAATCATTTACACAGCAGAGGACATATTTAGAACTCTTTATGCTTTTGGGTGCAGTACTCTTTATCTTTAGTATGCTTGTTGTCTTTACGCTATTGGGTGCAAGCTCATTTGCTCTCTACATGGCGATCATGATCTCTGCTGTAATGTTACTCTATGGTATAGAGGGTGCTCTGCTTGTGACCGCTATGACATATTCTATTTGGGGTTTGGTATTTTCTATCGAACTGTTACTTGTAGACAATGGTGTGCAGAGTGCCATGGATTGGTTCAGACAACGATATAATTTCAAAAGTTTTTTGCTTGAGTATTATGCATTTTATCCGATGATATATCTTTTCTATATCATCATAGAGCTACTCCCAAACCTGATATATGGAGAGGAAACCAAGAGATTTTCTCCACATGATATGGTAGAGAGTATGAAGCAACTGTTGGGGAGCGATACAGACTAAGGA
>CBEUND010000005.1:0-41068 GCA_965544395.1 uncultured bacterium
TATTTTTTCTATCTCTTCGGTAAAATTCAAATACATTTTAATACACCTCTCTTTTAAATAGCTATTATAATAGAAATGTATAACAAATTTGTAACCATTGATAAATTGATATATATAGAATATTACTTAGAAGAGTACGCATCGACTAATTGAAAGACTTCTCTATGCTTCTCTATAGAGTTTTGCCAAGTAAACTGTTCTACTCGTAATCTACCACGATTTACTAACTCTTTGCAGAGTTGCTCATCACGAAAGAGTGCTATCATAGCCTCTGTGATCTCATCTATTGTGTATGGATCTACAAGCAGAGCAGCATCTCCTGCTACCTCTGGCATAGATGTGATATTGGATGTGATAAGAGGTGTTTTCGAAGCAAACCCTTCGAGGATAGGGAGACCAAAACCCTCATATAAAGAGGGGTAGAGTATCGCTTTGGCAGATTGCATCAAGCTATAGATCTCCTCTTGTGGAAGATAAGAGAGCCATAGTCCACTTTGGGATGCGATGAGCCTATCTATTCTCTCTTGAAGTGCATCAGAACCCCAACCATCTTGACCTACCAAAACTAACATCGTCTCATCTTTGATAGATTGAGGGAGTTGCATATAAGCATCAATTATACGCAAAATATTTTTTCTCGGTTGGAGTGTACCAACAAACAAAAAAAACTCTCGTTCTATCTGATATTTCTTTTGCACTTGTTGTCTCTCTTCGAGTGAAACTCTCTCAAAAAATCGCTCTTCAACACCGAGTGGGACAACAGAGATATTCTCTGCTTCTATAGCAAAGTTTTGTAGGATATCGCTCTTGCTATGTTGTGATACAGTGATGATATGTGTAGCAGACTCTACTGCCCTTTTGAATGTATAATTTTTGAGACTTCTTAATCGACTCGAAGCCCACTCTGGGTGGATGAGAGGGATGATATCCATCACAGTAGCAACAACAGGGGTATTATGCAAAATAGGGATATGATGATCAGGAGCAAAAAAGATATCTATCTCTTGTTCATATTTTTTGAGTTCACCTATAGGATGCTTGAGTATGGCAGAGAGACCACTATGGAGAGGGTAGGGGAGGGGAGCAGCAGAGATCTCTGAGTGGAGAAACTTGCTAGTTAATTGTAGAGATTTTTTATCTGTAAAGGTAAGTGGATAGAGTTCTACATCTTGCTCTTGTTGGAGTGCATCCCATATCGCTTTTGTGTAGATGCCTATGCCATCGAGCTTCGTATCTTGGACTCTTGCTTGGAGTCTCGCAGAGATGAAAGTGACCCCAAATCCTAACTGCACCCGTATTTCTCCTTGAGTGTATCGGTTATCGAATATTGAGGTCTATAGTCTATAAGTTCATAGAGATGTGCTGTAGAGCCTGTGAGTGTGTCTATCTCATTTTCTCGTACAAAGGCTGGATTGATCGTCACTTTGATCGTATGTCCTGAAATCTCATTCATGATATCTATCACTTGCAAGAGAGGTATCGCTCTCCCTGTAGAGATGTTGACCGTAGTAGAGGCTGCGTTGCAGAGCATAAGTTGCTCATAGATATGACAAATATCTCGTACATCATTAAACTCTCGTGCTACATGCAAGTTACCGAGCTCTATCTCATCAATCTCCTGCTTGTAGTGGTTGGTAATCTTGGGGATGAGAAAGTTTCTATCTTGTCCTTCACCTGTATAGTTAAATGGCCGAGCCAAGATGATATCTAGCCTATCAAAAAAGTTTGCAGCCATGTACTCCATAGCAAGTTTACTGCACCCATAGTGGTTGACAGGTTTTGGACACATAGACTCATCCAAGACTTCACTGCCTTGATTACCATAGACAGTGGCACTACTCGCCATAATGATCTTTTTGGGTTTGATGCCATTGTCTATGAGTGATTGTAGTATATTTTCACTCCCTATGACATTGACATTGTAGATGAGTGATGCTGCATTTTGTGTCACATGAGCCAAGCCAGCTGTATGTATGAGATAGTCTGGTACTACCTCTTTGAAGAGACTATCGACTTGTGCTTTATCTGTAATATCACACTGTAGATGCTTTGAAGAGAGAGGAGTGTTGAGCACTGTACCATAGACATCATACCCCTTCTTTGCAAAGTGTTTTTCTAAATGCATCCCCGTAAAACCATTTATACCTGTAATCAATACTCGCATGTTAACCTTTTTTGATATTATTTCTATTTTGTGCAATCAAAAGAGTCTTTTCAAATAGCTCTCTAGCACTATCCTCCCAAGTAGGGATTTTTAAACCACTACTATCTACCTCTTTGAGCTTTTTATCTCCTCTCTCTATATCGATGAGCATCTCTTCTAGCATTGTAGATTGTGCAAGATCAAAGTAGTCGATAGAGTCACCGCCTACTTCTCTATGGATCGCTGTGTCACTTGCCAAAACGGGCAATCCATGGTAGAGACTCTCAACGATAGGCAAGCCATACCCCTCTATGATAGATGGAAAAATGAGTGCCTTGGAGTGGCGGTAGCAGTAGCGTAGCCCCTCATCATCAAGGTTATTGACGATAAAAATTCGTTTACCAAACTCTTTGTGGTATTTGATATGGGTGAGGAGTTGTTCTACTTTCCATCCCTCTTTTCCGACGATTATCCAAGCGATATCTATACCTCTACTCCATAACTTTTTGAAGACTTCAAAAACATATTTATGGTTTTTTCTAGGTTCTATGGTCGATACTGTGAGGTAGACAGAGCTGTTGTTCTTGTAGATATCTCTGATACTTCCTATGCGTCTAAATCTTGAAGGAGCTACCGTATCAAAATCTGAACCAAGTCTAAAGTGATCAAAATCATAGCGATTGATATCTGCTCCTTGTGCGACAAGATAGTTTTGCAATGTTTCCATAACACTTTGAGAGATTGAGAGATACCCATCGAAGTAATGCATAGAGAGAGTATACCATTGGTTAAATACTTTGCCGAGTGTATCATCACAAAACTGAGGGTGTGAAATAGGTATAAGATCATAAGTGACACCGATGACAGATGCTCCTCTATCTTTGGCATAAGTTACACTTTGCCATACATTGAGGTACCAGCTAGAGTCAAGCATCAAGAGTATATCATCCTTATAAAGTATCTCAACTTGGTTGAAAGAGGCGAAGTAGAGTGCTATTTTTCTCTGTATCCTTTGGAAAATCGAGGAGGATCGTGAGAGTGCATGGTAGCGGGCTATCTTTGCGATATCTATTCTGACAAATGCCCCATTGACAAGAGCCACTGCAATAAGCTCCATATTGTGTAGCTCTGTATATTTAGATATATGATGGACTATATTTCTTATGACTCTTTGGATACCACTATTGACATTGGTACTATAAATATAGGTACAATCTATCAAGAACTTCTGTCGTATATCAGCAGGACGAGTCGTAGCAGAGCTGTCGAGGCGTTTTGCCACAATAGTGTTCCCTACATCTGCTAACTGCTTATCTACATCTCTAAGACTCTTTTTGACGATTTTTTTCATTATCAATCCACACTATTTCACCACAAACCAAGGGTTTAAAAGATTTTCCTTATTATAGCGTAAACTCTCTCTATTGTCGCTCATAGCTTCCAAATTATAGATATAACTCATCTTGCCACTCTCTCTGACAATGGCATCTGCTGCAGCTGTATCCCACTCCATAGTAGATCCAAGACGAGGATAAATGTCTGCTAAACCCTCTGCTACCATTACGAGTTTGAGAGAGCTTCCTTTGGAGAGTTGCTCTATTTTTTGATGCTTTTTGGTCAATCTATCTATAAAATCTTGCGTCTCTACAGAGAGATGTGATTTGGATGCGACGACGCGTAGAGCCTCTTGAGGAGTATCTGCTAAAGGGAGTTTATGGTTATTTTTGAAGGCTCCCTCCCCTTGTTTGGCCTTGTATATATCACCTAAAGCAGGTGCATAGACGACACCAAGTAGAGGAGTCTGCTGATGTATCAGTGCTATATTGACTGTAAACTCTCCACTCTTTTTGATAAACTCTTTTGTCCCATCGATAGGATCTATAAGCCAAAAGTACTCCCAATCTTTTCGTATCTCATACTCTACCATTTGACTCTCTTCAGAGAGTATAGGTAGAGTAGGGTAGAGCTCTTTGAGTCTTGTCGTTATGATATCATTTGAAGCGATATCAGCTTGCGTGAGTGGAGAGTCATCCTCTTTGTACTCTGCTTCAATACCATGTTCATAGATCTCCATGATAGCATCTCCAGCCTCTATGGATATATCGACTATTTGCTCCAAATCTATACTATCTAACATCTATATACCCACCTTTGTCTCTTACTCTTTTTATGGATGAATTTTAATTTGCTATTATACCTAAAAAATCTTTCGTCATATTGGTAGAATTGTTCTTGTGAAGTTCCTAACTGCTATAATATGCTTATGATTATAACTATAGAAAACAGAACATTTGATACTAAGGATATCACACAGCTCTATCCAGCAGCTATCATCAAGACAGGGTATGAGGATGAAACGACACAGATGAGCTTAGAGTGGCTTGATATAGAGTCTCAAGGCAAAGTTGAGCTTGAAGGATTTGCTATTTTTTTTCATTTATCAGAAGATAAAACAGAGAGTTTTTTCTATAAGAGTAGAGATGAGTTAGAAGATGCAATAAAGAGTTTGGCACTACAATTGCAAAAATAAAAAGAAGATTTTAATGTTGATGAAGAAGAAGCGATAACAAGGAGATTACTTAATTATGAGGAAAATAAAAACTCGCTTCTTCAGTTAGGAGGGTTGCTTATATGAGTCAGTAACAAAATAAACATTTAAAACAAGGAGTAAGTTAACTAGCCTCCAACAACACTTCATGAAAGACTCTGCTTTCAAGAAGAAGTATACTCTTTTGTGATTAACTATTGAAAAATGAATAATTAACAGAACAATAATGAGAACCTTTATACTGTCATTATAGTGACTCTTCACTCTATCAAATAGAGAGATTATAGCATTTTTCTCTATAAACTATGTTATGATGTTGGATACTAATCTACAAGGCTCACAGTTGAAAACTATAACTATCATTGATACATTTGGATTTTTCTTTCGTTCCTATTTTGCTCTGCCTCCACTTCGTAATTCAGAAGGATTCCCTACAGGTCTCTTGACAGGCTTTGTCAATCTCATAGATTCTTTGCGACGCGATCACTCTACGGATTATCTCGTATTTGCCCTTGATAGTAAGGGTAAGACCTTTCGTAATGATCTCTATCCTGCGTATAAAGCAAACCGTGATACACCCCCAGAAGATCTCATTAAACAGCTCCCTATTGCTATAGATTGGATAGAGGAGATGGGCTTTGCCAATCTCTCACGAGAGGGATATGAAGCAGATGATGTCATCACGACACTGACACACATGGCAAAAGAGAGAGGGATATTTGTGCGTATCGTTTCACATGATAAAGATCTCTATCAACTGATCGAAGATGAGAAAGTAGTGATGGTAGATGTGGTGAAAAAACGCAATATAGATGAGCAAGCTTGTCGAGAGAAGTTTGGAGTAGACCCCAAAGATTTTACCAATTTTCAAGCGATAGTGGGAGATAGATCAGACAATGTTCCTGGAGTCAAAGGTATAGGAGTTAAAGGGGCTGCAAAGCTTATCAATGAGTACCACACCTTAGAAAATATCTATGCAGACATAGAGAATGCAGGAACAGCTAGGATACAGAAACTACTACTAGAGTATAAAGAGTCGGCATTGTTGTCTCGTGAGTTGGTGACCATGCGTAGTGATCTCTTTGCTGCTTGTGATTTCGAGAGTTTTTATTATGAAGAGAAAAATTATTTAAGTTGTCTACTCCATGATTTTGAACACTATGAGATGCGTCAAGCGATAAAAAAAGCACAAATTGGTATAGAACCCAGTAGAGTAGAAACATCCAAATCAACATTGAGTTTTGAAGCGATTACACTAGAGAGTAGTGAAGCTCTTCATAGCGTGATAGATGCTATTGAGGAAGATACGATAGTCGCCTTTGATACAGAGACAACAGGACTCGATACAAAGAGTGCCAAAATGGTGGGGTTTAGCTTTTGTATGGATGAAAAGAGAGCATACTATGTACCTATAGGGCATAGTTACCTTGGTGTGGGTGATCAGATAGCACTTGAGGATGCCCTCTTAGCACTTAAAAAGCTTTTGGTACACAAGATAGTCGGACAAAATCTCAAATTTGACTTTTCGCTACTCTATCGTGGGTATGGGTTTGAAGAGACGATACCTTATGCAGATACGATGCTCTTAGCGTGGCTGAGCAATCCAGGGACGAAGGTAGGCTTAGATACCCTTGCAAAGAAGTTTTTCAAATATGATATGAAGCCATTTAACGAGTTGGTCAAAAAAGGGGAGGATTTCTCCTCTGTAGATATTGCTGAAGCTACATACTATGCTGCCGAAGATGCGTGGATGACGAGGCTGCTCTATTTTAGTCTACATAAGAGTATGGAGCTTGCAAGCTTGGCACATCTCTTTGATGAAGCAAAAAGTGTCGAATACCCATTCATCAACCTATTGATTAGAATGGAGGGTAGGGGGATCAAAGTAGATGCCCAGCGGCTCACTGCACTGCACTCTACATTGACACAAACAGTTGTAGATCTCACTGAAGAGATATATAGACTCACTCAGAGTGAATTCAATATCAAATCAACACAGCAGTTAGGCGTGGTACTTTTCCAAAAGCTAGGACTCAAAGGTGGCAAAAAGACAAAAACAGGATACAGTACGAACGAGGCAGTCCTTCAGTCACTCAGAGATGAACATCCAGTGATAGAGAAACTACTCAGCTATAGAGAGAATCAAAAGATACTCTCAACTTATATCACTCCTCTCTTGAAGTTATGTAAAAAAGATCCACAAAGTCGTATCTATACTTCATTTTTGCAAACAGGGACTGCGACAGGAAGACTCAGCTCCAAAGATCCTAATCTCCAAAACATTCCCGTCCGTTCCACACTAGGACGGAGTGTACGAGAGGCATTTGTAGCAAAAGATGGCTATAAGCTAGTGAGTATAGACTATTCACAAATAGAGCTACGACTCCTTGCTCACTTTTCACAAGATAAAGCACTTGTGGATGCTTTTGCCAATGGAGAAGATATTCATATGACTACAGCCCTCAAGCTCTTTGGTGAAGAGGATGCCAAAGAGAAGAGAAATTTTGCCAAATCTATTAACTTTGGTCTGCTCTATGGTATGGGTAGTCGCAAGCTCTCTGTAGAGTTAGGTATCTCTACTAGCGAAGCCAAAGATATCATAGCCAACTACTTTGCCTCTTTCCCTACAGTCAAAAATTATCTTCAAAGTATTCAAGAGTCTGTCAAAGAGCAGGGTTTTGTAGAGACGATACTGAAAAGACGCAGAATCTTCGACTACGAGAGTGCTAATGGTATGCAGAAGGCTGCCTATATGCGTGAATCGGTCAACACCGTATTCCAAGGCTCCTCGGCTGATCTCATCAAACTCTCTATGCTTGAAATAGAGCGTGTAATTTTAGATGAATCTCTCCCCGCTTCTATGTTGCTTCAAATCCATGATGAGCTTATATTTGAGATACGAGAGGATGAGGTCAAAGCGATTAGTAAACGATTTGCTCATATGATGGCAAATATCATGCCACTCGCTGTGCCACTAGAGTGTTCTGTAAGTATAGGGGATAGCTGGGGAGAGTTGAAGTAAGGAGTCTCCCAAAAAGCTATTTGGGTCGTTTATTTCCTTGGGTTAGCCTTATAGAGAATCTGGTTTTGTCTCTGTTTTTTTGGATCTCTTTTTGTGTCGACCGATATGTCTCTCTTTTCTTGCTTCTATTATACGGTCACGGATACTTTGCATCTTATTGACATTTTGGTCTTTCATGCCTACTTTGGCATGGGCGACATCCTCCCCAAAGTCAATTTTGAGAATATCAGATTTATTCATAGCTAATATCTGTGAAGAGAAGACACTTCTATGACCAGTCATAAAGAAACTTATCACTATAGAGATGGCAGCATAGTGGGCTACTTCCAATCCGAAGAGTTCCATTGCCATAATAGTTGCAGCTATGGGTGTATTGGTTGTACCAGCGAGGACACTTACAAAACCTAGTACAGCAAAGAATGCAACATGGTTATCCATCAGAGTACCAAACAAGTGACCACTTGTCGCACCTATGAAAAAGATAGGTGTGACAATACCTCCACTCCCACCTACGCCCAAAGTGATCGAAGTATAAAGCATCTTGAGTAAAAAACTATACCATGGAATGTCACTATAGCTATATGGTGGCGATTGGAGTGCATTCTCTATCATTCCAAGACCTAGCCCAAAGTAGTGATCTCCTACCAAAAGGGACAATACCACCAAAAATGTACCACCCATAAAAGCTTTGATATAGAGATTGCGGGGTATATCTTTGATCTGTTTTGATATGACACCAAGCATTGTAATAGTTGCATCTGATACAATACCAAAAAATACCCCTGCTAATACCACTTGAGCGATGAGAAGAAGATCAAGTGATACATATTGTTGAAAGTGTATATTAAAATAGGTATAGGTAACTCCAAGATATTGTGCTGTAAAAAAAGCAGAGAAGCCTGCTATGAATGATGGCAACAATACATCATAACGAATCAAGCCAATCACAAGTACCTCAAGACCAAAGATAGCAGCAGCGATAGGTGTCCCAAAGACTGTAGCAAATCCAGCACCAATACCACATATCACAATCTTTTTGCGATCCTCTTTGGAGAAGTTGAGAATATCAGAGAGAAATGAAGCTAATCCTGCACCTATCTGTGCTGCTGGCCCCTCTTTTCCTACTGAACCACCTGCAAATAGAGTCATAATAGTAGTGAAAAGTTTGACAGGAATGACAGCAACATCTATATGACCACTCTTTTTGTGTACTGCTTCTATCACCTTCTCTGTCCCATGTCCCTCTGCGTCAGGAGCCAATTTTTTGGTCACATAGAGAGTGAGCATGAGAGCAAAAGGGAGTAAGTAATAATAGGGGAATGGTAATATATCTCGATTATTATCAGAGATCTCCAAGAGTTTCAAAAAGAATGAAACACTCGCCCCAATAACTATCCCTATAGCTGAAGATATAAAGAGCCATTTTGTGACGCTAATGAAAATACTAATCTGTTCTACTGTATGTTTATTCAATGTAACCCTTAAAACCAACTTATCTAAGAATTGATTATACTATTTTTTTACTCTATAGGAGATGATTTTTGTATATTATATCATCTCCCACATCTCCTTCTCAGTTAGTGTCACTACTCCTAACTTCTCTGCTTTTGTTCGTTTACTTCCTGCTTGGGCTCCATAGATGAGGTAGTCTGTATTTTTGCTCACTGAGCCACTCACTTTGGCTCCTAGCTCCTCTAGTTTGCTTTTGATAAGATCACGGCTTACGGACATGGTACCAGTGAGGACTATAGTTTTTTCTTTGAATGGATTTTTTGCTGCTTCTATCTTCTTCTCAACTGTAGGTTTGATTGTCTCAAAGAGTTTGAGTACGAGTTCACGGTTGACACGCATAAATTCTATGTAAGATTTCGCCATCTCTTCACCTATACCATCTATAGCGATGAGTTGCTCATAGCTCACATCTACAGCATCGAGTCCAAACTCTAGGGCTATCGCTTTGGAAGCGACTGAGCCTATATGTTCTATCCCTATAGCAGAGAGGAGTTTGGCTAGGGGAGTGCCTTTGGTATGAGCGATAGACTCCAAGAGATTGTTGATCCTCTTCTCTTTGAACCCCTCCAAGCCCTCCAAATCTTCGTACTTCAAACTATAGAGAGCCAATATATCATCTATCTTCTGCTCTTTGACCAGTAGTTCTACTATCTTAGAGCCTAAGCCATCTATATTCATCGAACCTTTTTTGGCAAAGTGTATGATGGAGTTGACCACTCTATCGGGGCAGTCGAGGTTTTGGCACTTGATGAGTGTCCCCTCATCGAGTAGTTCGCTCCCACAAGTAGGGCAGAGGGTAGGTCTGCGGATAGGCTCTTGACTTCCATCTCGTCTATCATCGAGGACTTGAGTGATCTTGGGTATCACATCTCCAGAGCGGATGAGGATAACAAAGTCACCTATCATCAGACCCTTTCGCTCTATCTCGTCAAAGTTATGCAGAGTGGCACGGCTGATGATAGCTCCCTCTATCTCTACAGGCTCTACCTCTGCTACAGGGGTGATGACTCCTGTGCGTCCTACTTGGAGAGTGATAGCGTTGACTTTGGTTACTTTCTCTACAGCAGGGAATTTGTAGGCTGCCATCCATTTGGGGACTTTGATAGTGTAACCTAGGGCTTCTTCTAGGGCTATATCATCTACTTTGATCACCATGCCATCCATCATCATAGGGATATCATCTCTCTTGGATATGAGAAAGTGGTAGAATGCCTCTATCTCCTCTAAGGTTTTACACTCTTTGCTATAGGGTGGCTTGAGGAAACCTAGAGAGTGGATATACTCCATCTTGTCTGAGAGCTTGCTATGAGTGAGGCTATTTTCACCCAAACCCCAAGGATAAAAGACCAACCGTCGCTTGGCAGTGATAGTAGAGTCTAACTGTCTGAGACTCCCAGCGGCTGCGTTTCGTGGATTGGCAAAGAGTGTGCCTCTCTCTTCGAGTCGCTCTTGGTTGATAGCATCAAAGTCATCTTTGCGTATGACTACTTCTCCACGGATCTCTATGCGTCCATCATACTCTATCTGCAATGGTACAGAGCGGATAGTACGCACATTTTCTGTCACATCTTCGCCTATATATCCATCACCTCTCGTGATAGCACGGATAAGCTTGCCCTCTTCATAGAGGAGATTCATACTCGCTCCATCAAATTTGGGCTCGCAGAAGTAGTCACACGCACCAATGTTTTTGGTTACTCTATCGAGCCACTCTTGGGTCTGGGCTGTAGTAAAGATATCTTCCATGCTCCACATGCGTTTGATATGTGTCGCTTTGCTAAACTCATTTCGCACCACTCCACCGACTCGCTTAGTTGGTGAATCCTCTGCTATCTCTGTGGGGTGTGCCTCTTCATAGGCTACTACTTCATGGTAGAGTCTGTCATACTCCTCATCTGAAGCTATAGGAGCATCATCTACATAGTAGGCTTTTGCCCACTTGTTGAGGAGGTCTATCTTTTGAAGGTAGGTATCTTTTGTCATCTTGCGTCCTTGTTCTATGCTATCAGTTATCAATTGATGCATCAATAATTGATATTTTATCGAATAATTGTTAATAGCCAAAAAAGCTCTCTTAAACAACTTTCTGCTATCATATTATTTAGTCAATAAGAGAGATTGGCATTCATATAAAAAATAAAATTGAAGATCAAGAAGAGATAATGCCACATATAAAAGTAAAAAAGATAGATACTGAGATTTTAAATTTTATAGAAGAACAAAGTAGTATCGTAAAATTTTGTGCTACATCTCCTAATGGTGCTGACCTACTGATAGGTGTTGAGTATAAAGGTGAAGAGTTTTTGATACAGCTCAAACATGAAGCTCAATTGGATATGCTCAAATATGATAAAGTCAGTCGTCCTTTGAATGTCAATCTCGTCAAAGAGGCTCTTGCACTTCTTGTAGAGATATTGGATTTGGATATCGTGACATCCAATATTGCCATATCTCATACCAAACCAGCACTCTCTTCAAAATATTTTAAAAAGATCAAAGATTTTGAATCGATAGAGTTTCCTTTTGAGCAGGTCGCTATAGAAGTGGGTTTCGGGAGTGGGAGGCATCTTCTCTACCAAGCAGAGAAAAATCCACAGAGACTCCATATAGGGTTAGAGATACATACACCTTCTGCACAACAGGTACTCAAGCAGATAGAGTTACAAGGTATCGAGAATATTTGGGTGATCAACTATGATGCGAGGCTTTTTTTGGAGATGATGCCATCAAATCTTTGCGATGCTATCTTCGTGCATTTTCCAGTACCATGGGATAAAAAACCACAAAGAAGAGTCATAAGCCCCTCTTTTGTTGGTGAGTCACTGCGTGTATTGACTCCTCAAGGACGGCTAGAGCTTCGTACAGATAGTGATAAATATTTTTGGTATAGTATGGAGACTTTTTTTGGATTGGCTCAAGCAGAGGTCAATATAGTCAAAAACAGAGACCTTGCTGTCACAAGCAAATATGAGGCTCGCTGGAAAAAGCAAGAGAAAGATATCTACGAAGTACATCTCCATGCCCAAGAGTACTCTGCTGAAAAACTCTTAGAGATTGATTTCTCATTCAAATCTTCTCTCTATACTCCGAATATAGAGAAAAATCTTCCTAAAAAAGCATACATTGATGAGCAATTTTTTATCCATATAGAGAGAGTCTACACTATAGACGATCGTGGTCTATTGATCAAGTGTGCTTTTGGGAGTTTCGATAGACCAGAGCATAAATATATCTTGTTGAGTGAGAGTGGATGTCGCTACTATAGCTCTCTTCCTGTCAAAACAAAAGCAAATTATTTGGCACATCAAAAAATCATGGAGTATTTGACATGTCTACCAATTTCGTCATAAATGCATCTGACCTTACACTCGCATATGGTGATGAGGATATCATCAAGAATACATCCTTTTCTGTAAAAAAAGGTGAGTTTATTTTTATCACTGGTCCTAGTGGTAGTGGCAAGTCAACACTTCTCAAATCTTTTTATGGTCAACTCAAACCAAAGAGTGGGAGTGTGGTTGTAGGTGGGCTTGATATGTCCACTATCAGCAATAAAAAGCTTCAAGAGCTTCGTACACATTTGGGTATTATATTTCAAGACTATAAGCTCATCAATGAGTGGACAGTACAAAAAAATGCTGTTTTGCCATTGATGATCGCAGGCTACTCTGTAGAGGTTCAGGAGACACAAGCAGAGCGATTACTCAAACATGTAAGACTCTCTAAATACAAGGATAGATATCCTTTGGAGCTAAGTGGTGGAGAGCAACAGAGAGTTGGTGTAGCTCGTGCCTTGGCAAAAAATCCATTTTTGATTTTGGCAGATGAGCCGACAGGAAATCTCGACGAGTACTCATCCAATGTCATTTGGGATTTGATGGAGAATGCTTGTGAA
This sequence comes from uncultured bacterium, assembly GCA_965544395.1. Taxonomy (GTDB): domain Bacteria; phylum Campylobacterota; class Campylobacteria; order Campylobacterales; family Sulfurovaceae; genus SZUA-451. The sequence goes on from CBEUND010000005.1 coordinate 13,121, forward strand.
CAGTTGGAGGCGACAGTACTCGTCGTGACACATAGAATCCCCTCTATATTTAGTCATCCATATCGGCATTTTATTATAGAACATAAGGGTGTTTATGAAGTTCATTAGGAATCACCTTGCATTTATATTGCCTATGATGGCGATACTTTTGGGGATAGAGTTCCTCCTCGTCTTTGATCGTACTACAAGTAGTTATGAAGAGCGTTTGAGAGAGGGATACTCTATGTTTATCGTTGCAAAAAAGCCAATAACTTTAGAAGAGTTTCAAAATCTCAATCGACATATAAGCCAGAGTGGCAAGGTAGATAAAGAGAGATTGGCGCAACAGATATCAGATGGCATAACTCAAAGCAATGCCAAAGAGATTCTCAAAGCTTTGCCACACTTTTATAATCTCAAACTTGATGGCTACCTGAGCACAACAGTTATCAATGAGATAAAAAAAGATTTAGAGCAGAGTCCATATATTAAAAAAGTTGAAACATTTGGTAGTAGTTATAAAGAGAGTTATCGACTCTTCTCTTTTATTAAATTTTTATTGAAATTTTTTATAGGATTTATGACTATTATTAGTCTTTTTTTGATCGTGAAACAGATGGAGATATGGCGATATACACATCAAGAGAGGATGCAGGTGATGAAGATATTTGGTGCTTCTCTTATGCTTAGAAGTGGTGTACTCTTTCGTGTAGCGATCATCGATGCAGTCATATCATCTACGGCTACTAGCTCTTTGTTTGTACTGCTCAAGTATAGAGTGAGTGAGGGGAGTCAGATGGAGATATTGAGCCAAAAACAAGATCTGTTATTTCAAGTGACTGACTCTTTGATACTCTTGGCTATATCTATACTTATAGTGATCATCTCTGTCTCCATAGTCGTTTTGAGTCATAGGGAATAGCATATGAGATATATACGCTCTTTTGTTATCCTACTACTTGTGAGTATCTCTTTGATGGCGATCTCTACTACAGATAAGAAGATCAAAAACTCAGTGAAAAGTCTCGACAAGAGTGTCAAAGCCCACAAAAAAGCCTCTAATCAGCTAGATAAAATCGCCAAAAATATAAAAAGAGCCAATAGAGAAAATAGAGTTATTAATCAAAAGTTAGAAAAGCTTAGTCAACAATATACTTCCAATGATAAAGAGTACAAAAAATCCCAAGAGGAGTTGGCTCTTTACAGTAGTAATTTAGAGCAGATCAATCAGAAGCTTCAAGAGAAACATTCGCTGTTTATTAAAACATTAGCAAGCCAATCAAGTATCATATATGCTATGAGCCAGTCACATGAAGAGACGAGAGAGTCTATCGTATTGCAAGAGGCGTATCAGCTCCTAAAACAGCAAAATAGCAAAGATTTAACTAATCTAAAAAAACAGATAGATATCAATCGAAATAAAAAACAACAACTTATTGCAAAAAAAAAGAGTGTAAAAAAGAAGATTGATAAGTTGTCAAAGCAGAGAAAAGAGTATGAAAAAAAACGGCAAGCAAAACAGAAACTTTTGAAACAGCTAGAGAGAGATGAAGATAAATATCAAGCTAAAATACAGAGAGCTTTAGATGAGCAACATGCTTTGCGTTCGACTTTGGCACAGCTCAATATCATACAGAAAAAAGAGGCTGAAGAGGAGAAGCGAATTATAGCGGCACAAAAAGCTGCTGTAAAAGCCCAAAAGAGACGCAAAAGAGAAGCAAGAAGAAGGCGAAGGCTTGCACGAAAAAAAGCGAGAAGAGAGGGTAAAAAAATTGTCTACAATACGAAAAGAGAGTCTAAATCTTCTGTCAAAAATATGGGATCTTCATATAAGCGAAGTAAGGTCTATGCCTACCATGGAGGTAGAACCATGTCCCCTATATCAGGGGCTAGAGTTGTCAAAGCATTTGGTTCGTATATAGATCCGATCTACAAGATCAAAATTTTTAACGAATCTATAACGCTACGGGCACCATCAAGTAATGCAAAAGTCAAAAATGTCCTTAACGGCAAAGTAGTCTTCGCAGGGAGTAGCTCTATGCTAGGTAAGGTTGTAGTCGTATCTCATAGTGGCAGAATGCATACAGTCTATGCAGGTTTGTCCAAGATAGCTCCTACTATACGAAAAGGTCGTAGAATCAAAAAGGGATATGTCATTGGGAAAGTTTTTAGAAAACTTATCTTTGAAGCGACAAAAAATTCAAAACATATCAACCCTATGAGTCTCATACGACTCTAAATTATCTTCAAATATTTTAAACAAAAGAGAAAAGCATGCATCTAATATATCCACTCAAAAATAAAAATAAATTTGTATTTAATCCCTCAACGAGAGATTTTACGGTCGAAGAGATACCACTCTATGAGTTTAGTGGAGAGGGGGAACATCTCATTCTCAAGATACGAAAAAAAGAGTTGACCACTTGGGAGATGCTTGATATCATTAGTAGATATGTAGGTATCAAAAGACGAGATATGGGTTATGCTGGTCTCAAAGACAAATATGCGATGACGATACAGTCTGTATCTTTGCCATATAAGTACAAAGAAGATTTAGAGTCATTTAGCCATGAAAAGATCAAAATCCTAGAGATGACACAGCACAACAACAAGATTAGGGTAGGGCATCTCAAAGGAAATAGATTTCGTATCAGACTCAAAAAAGTTTTGGGTGTAGAGAAAAACAAATTGGACTCTGTACTCCGATGGATCAAAAGCCATGGAGTCCCCAACTACTTCGGTACTCAGAGGTTTGGTACAGATGGGAATAATTGGGTAGATGGAAAGAAGATCATAGATGGTAAACTCAAGATAAGAGATCGTAAAACAAGAGAGTTCCTCATAGGCTCGTATCAAAGCTACCTCTTCAACAATTGGCTCTCTAAACGCTTAGAGATATCACTACTCCTCGAAGAGTTTAGCCAAGCCCAAACAGAGACACATTTGGGTTTGGCTAGTGGCACGCTCAAAGGTACAAAAGATCAAAAGAACTTTTTCAAACTTTTAGATGGTGATCTTATGATGCACTACCCTTATGGGAGAGTATTTTATATAGAAGATTTAGCAACAGAGGCAGAGAGATTTGCTACAAAAGATATCGCACCTACAGGACTCTTGGCAGGTGATAGAGTCAAAAGATCACAAGGTAATGCCTATGAGCTAGAGTCTTGCTATGACTTAGAGACGAAGCAGAGTGGAGCAAGAAGGTATGCTTGGATACAAGTGACAGATATTGAGAAAAAGTACATCGAAGAGAGAGCACACTATGAACTCAGCTTCACACTTCCCAAAGGAGCATATGCTACAAATGTATTAGATGTTTTGAGAGGTGAGAGAGAGGTATAGCATTGTTTTTGGAGGTTCCTAAGTCAATAAGATGGGCATCAAAATTCAAATAGTTTGAGATCTTCCTGTAGGTTTCAGAGTCCCTACAGAGAGTGAGATATCTACTTCAAACTCCTATTGCGAGCTGCGAGTAGTGATAGTACCAATACTGTAGCTATACTATACCACGCCCACATAGGGAATGGCAGAGGATCACCTGCTGCATAAGAGTGCAATCCAGAGAGATAGTAGTTGACACCAAAGTATGTCATCAATACACTACTATATGCCCATACCGATGCCAAGTTGAAGATAAAGATAGATTTGAGTTTTGGTATAAATCGTAGATGTAATACTGTCGCATAGATGAGTATCGTCACTGCTGCCCAAGTCTCTTTGGGATCCCAGCCCCAGTATCTCCCCCAACTCTCATTGGCCCATACACCACCCAAGAAGTTCCCAATAGTCATCAACATCAAACCAATGATGAGACTCATCTCTGCTAAGCCTGTCAACTCTTTTATAGATCTATCGATATTTTTATTCTCTTTGCCACGGATAATAAAGAGTAGAAGTACAAAGAGTGAAAGAATAGAACCTAAGCCCAAAAAGCCATCACCAGAGATGATCGTGGCTACATGGATCATCAGCCAGTAGGATTTGAGTACAGGTACGAGATTGGTAATCTCTGGATTGATGAAATTCATATGAGCTACACCCATCGTGATACCAGCGAGCAATGCAGTACCTGCTAAGGCAAATGGAGAGTTTTTGGCGAGTATCAAACCTGCAATTACTGTAGAAGCAGCGATAAAGACGATAGACTCATAGGCATTACTCCATGGAGCATGCCCTGAGATATACCAACGCATACCCAATCCAATCACATGCACCACAAACCCTACTATCAACAGTGTCCACGAGATACGCATCACCCATTTGAGATCAAAACTTGGTTTGAGTACATTGAGAAAGGCAAAGAGAAGCAATCCAATACCAAGGAGTAGATAGAGAGGTACAAGTTTACTAAAGAGTCCTAAGTTGTTATACTCTATCTCCATATTGATATGCTCCTCACTAGGGATCACTTCTCCACCATAAAATTTTTGATATTTTGATATTACATCAAGTGCATCATTGGCTTTTTTCCAATCGCCTGATTTGATACTCTCTTCTATACTTTGAAAATAGCTCATTGTAATGAGTTGTACCATTTGACTCTCTTTGCCCGGAAAGCTCTTGATCGCTTCTACTGGTGAGAGCCATTTGTTGTTTTTGTCTTTTGGTTTTGGGTAAATATTGAGTAGAGTACCTGCATAGACCATATAAGCTATGTTGGCTCGTTCATCTATCTTGATAAGCTCTTTATCATATTGACTCTTCTCTAGCGGTTTTTTGCGTGCTGCTGTGTTGATCTGTTGAGAGAGTTTATAGATATTCTCTTTTGCATCAAAAAAGTCAGAAAATTTCGCATATTTACTCTCTTTGCTCAAACCTAGATCAAGTGCTATCTTTGGATGTCCTATCTTTATCATGGCGATATTTTGATAGATATCTGGTTTAGTTATCATTCCTAGGAGTATTTGATTGGCTGACAATCCTAAGATAGAAGATTTTCCTGATAATTTTGCAACTACATCATGGGCTAAGGTATTGATCGGCTTCATGCGTCCTTGATGATCTTGTACAACCAAATGAGAAAAATTGAGTGCATGGAGTGCATCATATTTTGATATAAGCTCTTTGACTTTGGGGTCTACCTCAATCGCTGAAGCTTGTAATGGTGTAGAAGAATGAAATAGTAGAAAAATAGTGCCTACAATAAGAGCCATATTTTGTAATTTTTTTGTATTCTTCAAAAGCTTTTGAAATCTACCATTGGGAATAAAGAGTGACCAAATCATACCAATTGCAAGTAGAAGATATCCTATATATGTAGGGATTGTCCCTGGATCGTGGTTGACTGAGAGTATAGTACCTTTTTCATCTCTATCATAAGAGGATTGAAAGAACCTATAATTTCTATGATCTAAGACATGGTTCATGTAGATTCTAAATGGTTGTTCTATGTTTTGCTCCTTATCTATCAATACAACATCACTAGCATATGATGATGGAGTCATAGAGCCTGGATAACGCTCTAGATCAAACTTCACAAGCTTGAGACTGAAAGGTAAATCTATCACTTTTGCACCAAAAGATGCTGAGATATTGATACCTCCTAGAGATATCTTTTTACTCTCGCCTATCTCATCTTTATTAGCTAAGAGATCGATACTCTTACTCTCTTTGTCTACACTTATTTTTAGCTTGATAAGCTCTGGTAGTGCTCCTGTAGGTTTCAACCCTGTAGATATATATCCAAAACGACCTTTGGGATGAATATCTTTAAGTACGACAGCATTTTTTTCAAATTGATAGAGATGTCTTGTTTGAAGGGGATTGGAACCTGCTGCTATTTCGCCTTGGCTTCTATCATCCATTTTGAGATATCTCATAGAAAAATCTGTCTCTACAGTAAGAGAGCCATTTTTATCTGAGACTTTAAATATGGGTTTATGAGTATGAACCTCCGAATTATAGGAAATAATAAAACTCCCTGCATCATACTGCTCACCTCTATGTAGTGGTACAATCTTCCCTCTACTATTGCTACCTAGAATCTTAAATTCCAAAATCTTTTTGCCATTTGGATCAGGGAGTATCGCCTTTTGTGCATTTGGCTTATAGTCTATAAGCTCCATCTTCACTTTTTTATTCCCAACGGTGAAGAGTTCACTTAAGTGGTTTTGTGTCATTGTAGAGAGAAAGAGAGATTTTTCATAAGTTTTGTTATGCTCGCCATCACTCAAGTGCATTTGGAGCATCTTGACATTCGAGACCATTTGATTGCTTGTCTCTCCTTGACGGATATGCATAATACCCTCATACCCTACAAAACGAGTCAAAACCGCACCAATAGCGATAATCAAAAATGAAGTATGGAAGAGAAACACAGGAAGACGAGACTTATATGTCTTGAACCGTGTCATATTATAAATCAATATAGAGATAAAATAGAAAAGAAAGAGTTCAAACCAATGAGCATTGTAGACCAATGCCCTAGCCGTCTGTGTACCATAATCATTTTCAATAAATGTCGCTATACCTATAGTCACTCCAAAGATGAAGAGCATTAATACAGCCATCTTCATCGAAAAAATACTTTTGAACATCTTTCATCACCCTTGTTTGTCCTAAATTAAATCTCGTGTATTTTAGTGAAATTCATCTTTAAGGGGTTAACTGATAGAGGCTTAGGGTAGTAGATTAAGTTTTTATTAAGAATTAAAAACCTCTTATTGCTTACTACCCTCTACATCATCAAGTGTCATATTTGTTTTTTTATTTTCTTGTGATACAAGAGCTCTTGCTTTGTCAACCATTTTGGCATTCATCATCATAGTTGAAGACTCTGTAGGTTTTGCTTTGCTCTTTGGGGTATCATCACCACATCCTACAAATAGCAAAAGTGCAATAGCTGTGAACATAATCTTATACATAAAAATCCTTTAACGTTTAAATCTATTAATATGGTGTATATTTCTTTTCCGTCGATATTTTTTTTCTACTCTATAGATACGAGAGAGATCGGGTCTTGCATATTTCATATATCTATTTCTTGTTACAAGAACAGGTATCCCCACCCAAGCCCAATTGTAGAGTCTAGGTATATCTATACTTCCGACATGGATACAACCATGTGAGCTAAAGTCTATACTCCCTTGGTGGATAGCATGTCCAGCATTTGTAAAAAATAAGCTATAATCCATATTATTACTACCATCTGCTTCTGGATATTTTTTGGATGTGTAGTAGCGTATTTTTCTCAATACACTCCATACACCCGATGGTGTATATCCAAGCTCTTCACCTGAAGAGATACCTCCACTCAGCCAAACAGTTCCATCTCTATCTATAGCATAAAATCTACCATCACTCTCCTCTTCTCTTACAGAGACTAGTATGAAATCTTTCCCTCTCATATCGACTTTTTTCTCTCTACCTTCTGTATCAATAAAGAGAAATTGTCTCTTATTGAGAGGTATCAACTCCCTATGTTGTGCCTGTAGCAAAAGTGTGCTTATTACGATTATGAATATAAATTTCATTTATGGCTATTCCTGTTATGTTTTAAATTACTTTTTGCAATTTTTGCACTTTTTTTATTTGGATAATCATCAATGATTGTTTGATAGAAAAGTTTTGCTTGTGCCTTATCTCCCTCTTTCTCCAAGGATATAGCAGTATGCAAAAGAAGTGTATCTATATAACTTGCCTTATCATAGAGACTTGCACTCTTTTTGAAGTAGTAGATAGCATCACTATACTTTTTTGTATAATAGGCTATCTCACCCAAGTAGTAGTTGCTCGCAGCTGGCTTGTAGTGTTTTTCAACCATAAGGGCAAATCTCTCATGTGCCTTGTCATACTGATGCTTTTGAAAGAGTTGTGCACCTTCACGATAGAGCTGTGCATTGCTCTTCTTTTCTGAAGAGAGTGTTACAGCACTCTTACTTTTTATATCACTTTTTTGGTATTGACTCAATAGAGTCTCTAACTTGCTCTGTGTGATACACTCTTTTGACAAATCTTCTATCTTCTTTTTCATCATCTTTTGTTCCATGGCTACTTGTTCTGAATTATTCGCCTCATTTTTGGACTCTTTGATCTGACTGATGGATGCGTTTAGACCTTCAATAATCGTTGTTAAACCCTCAACTCTCTCACTAAGTTGCTCTACTTTTTGTTGGAGTAGTGCCATCTGGTATTGAGCTGATTGTGCTTCTAAATACCCTAGTGTAATAGATAAAATAATAAAGATACGAACAAACATGTATTACCTCAATAGATGGAGATCGACTCGTCTATTTTGATCGTAACAACTATCTGACATATCACGACATGTTGGATTGCTCTCTCCGAAACTCACAAGTACAATTTTTGATGCTTTTATACCCTGCATGACGAGGCTATCTTTTACTGCTTTTGCTCTTTTGAGTCCAAGGGCATAATTATACTCATCCGTACCAAACTCATCACAGTTTCCTTCTACTTTGACGCGTGAACTACCTAACTTCTGTCGTAATAGATTTGCGTTGAAGAGTATCGTCTCTTGCATCGCAGGAGAGATACTATATTGGTCAAACGGGAAATAGAGACTTTTCATACCGTCTGAACTACTATTATATCCATTTGGATTTGAGGCAACACTATTGCTCATATCAACAACACCACTATCAAATCCAGCCCCAGACCCAAATCCAGCCCCAGACCCAAATCCATTGCTACCTGTACCATCATTGAGTGATATCGTATCTTGTGCTATCTCATTGCTATTGGATGGTTGTGGTTTTTTTTTGGCACAGCCACTAAAAACCAATAAAACTATTGCCAATACTATTGTCGTTTTTTTTATCATACTCTCTCCTTCTCGTTACCAATCTATAGATTGTACTTTTCCGCCCAATGGGAACAGCATATTTTGATTGCTCTTGAGGTTTACATATCCTATAGAGCTTCTATTGCTGTAGTGTTTTACATAGAGTATAGTATCTCCATTCCTAGAAAATCTAGGAAATTGGTTGACACCTGTAGTTGTAAGTGGTCGTGTACCTGATCTGTTAGCACTCGTCAAGTAGAGATTGAAACTATTTGCACTAAAACTATTTTTACTCTCTCGGCTAGAGTAGACGACTCTGTTGCCATTGGCATCTACAGCATTGTTATTTCTCCCACGGGAGACAAGTTGTGATACAGTGCCTCCATTGAGAGATTTCTTAAAGATATTCGCGTAACCTAGACGATTGGATACAAAAACTATACCCGAACCATTGTTGTAGTATTTTCCACCTACATCAATACCTGCAAATGATGTCAATCTTCTCAACGAACGAGAGCCTACACGCATCTCATAGATATCTGGTTGTGCATTGGGTGCCATTGTCAATAGTATCTTATTGGCATTTTTGTTGACATCAGTACAGACTAACATCCCTTGTGATGATGTAATTTTGGTTCTTGAACCATTATAAATATTGAGTCTATAGAGTGTTGGTATCACACCACTAAATGAAGTATAGTAGAAACTACTCTGCTTCTCATCCGCCCATTTAGGAAAGAGATTTAAGCCTCCATTTATGACACTCTTTTGATACTGCATTGTGTAGTCTGCAAGTACAATTTTACTCCTTTTTGCACCTGTATAACGAGAGAAGATGACATATCTATTGAGCCAGTCAACTTCAGGAAAGCTCAAGATTTTGTTCACTTCACTCACCACTTTATGTGCCAAAAATGGATATTTATTGGCTGAAGAGATCGAGTAATTTTTACTAGCGATCAAAGAAGCATCAGAAGCTCTATAGAGTTTGATGTATACTTTGAGTCCAGCAGAGGAGAGCAATTGATACTTGAGTACAATATCTTTGGACTTTAGCGTAGGATCAATCATAGGAGTATTTATACTCCCTGTATGGTGTCTAGTGTCAGGAAGAAAGTGTCCACTGATCTTAAAATCTGAGAGCAGTGTATTAAAAAACTTGTTCCTTATACTGATAGGTGCTGATCCATCCACAAGAGAGATTCTCGCTCTCTGCTCTACATCTTTTTCAATCTTAATCGTAGCATCTACAGCATACATCTGTAGAGTGAAAATTAATATCAAAAGGTATTTCATAACTATTCCTTGGCAATAAATTCTATGTTTAACTCATATGGCTTGAGACTCTTATGTGCATCAAATCCGACTTTTTGAAGTTGTTTTAGGTATTGTATCAGCCCACTGTTAAAATCTCGGTTATTTGAATGAGAAAGAAGCTTAAATATGAAACTTCCGTCACTTTTGACCTTGATCCATACTGTAATCTTCTCTCCAGCAAACTCACTCTGAGCAGGCCAGCTTGCTAAGACATGTTCTATTTTTGCAAAATAGGCATTTTCTATACCTTTGTCAACTTTTTTTGAACTATTTTTTTTCATAGAGTGGCTACTCCCCTTACTTTTGGAAGTGCTTTTAGATGGTTGTCTGCTTTTTAATTTGTTAAATAGATTACTGACCTTCTTTTTTGCACGATTTTTCTTCACATGCTTCTTTTTTGCATTATGTTTTGGTTGAGCTTTTTTTGATTGAATTTTTTTGGGTTTTGGTTTTGCTTTTTTTGCTTTGGTTTTTTTGATAATTTTTTTTCTTTTTTCTCTTTCTTTCTTTGCAATAGCAGATGAAGTCGCTTTGACATTTTTCTGTTTTGGTTTATTTGCGGATGCAGCAGCGAGAGAGATTGCTATCTTTTCATCATTTTTTTTGACATAGTGTTGACTTCTTTTATCTGTATGATGATTGAAGTAGTAGAGGAGTAGAACTATAAAAAAGATATAGATTGACACTGCCATTACAGCAGACAATTTTAGAATATTGTTAATCATTGTGTGATGAGTGAAACTTTTGTGAATCCTACCTCTTTGACACTTTTGAGGAGATATATGACATCTTTATACTCTAATACTTCGTCAGCTCGTATAAAGACATCACTATCGAGATCAAATTTGTTTGCTTTGAGTGCAAAGTTATCAGCAAAATCATCAAGTGTGTACCTATCTTTACCCAAATAGATATTTTGCTCTTTATCCATTCGGATAGTCAAAGTCTTGGGTTTTTTTACACTTTTAGTTTGAGAGCCTTTTGGCAGGGTGATCTGCTCCTCAAAATTAATCGTCGGTGCTGTGATCATCAATATTGACATCAAAACGAGCATTACATCTACTAAAGGTGTGATATTGAGATCTGGATCATCATCCCAGTGAAACATAGATTACCCCTCTTTTTGTCTGCTACTACTCATCATCAACTAAAGAGATAATGACATCTGATTGTGATTGAAGAAGAGAGCTCAATTCATAAGCATACCGTTTCAATATAAGATGAAAAGTATAAGCAAAAATAGCTACTGATATTCCTGCTGCTGTTGCTATCAAAGCTTCAGAAATAGCTGGAGCTACGACAGAGAGTGAAGCACTCTGTTGACTACCCAATAGACTAAAAGTCTCTAAGATACCAACAACCGTACCAAATAATCCAATAAAAGGTGATGTAGAAGCGATAATTGAGAGTAGTGTCAACCCCTTCGTCGAACTTCTTATAGCATCACTTGATGCAGCACTCAGTATTGCTTTGTTTGCTCTATCTACACGATTTAAGTATGTATGAAGTAGTGAATTTCTTGAGACTGTTAATGACCGCCCCATATATAAATGTTTGAGAGACTCATACTCAATCGAAATCCGAGTTTTGAGTATATAATAACGGTAGAAAAATACCCAAAAGGTAAGAATAAAATATACCGAGAGCAGAAGTAGCACAAATAAGGTAATTGCACTACTCCCTACAAGATAGTCAGGTAAAAATCCAAATAAAGACAATTTAGATAGACTTGCCCATTCGTTCAACTCTACCAACAGCAGAGGCTATGCCTATACTATTTGGTTGAGCACTTCTGAGAAGCTCTGTAGCTTCCTCTATCTTCTTGGCAATATCAGAATCATCAGACCTAAGAGCTACAGCACCATCAACTATGCAAGTAACCTTTGATTCATCTACTTTTACATAGCCTGAATTGATAGCAACATCTGTCACAGTACCGTTGGGCATCTCTATAGTAATAATGCCTGTAGTCAAAATCGAAACAAGTGTAGCGTGTTCAGGGAGTACACCGAACTCACCCTCTGAACCAGGAAGTGTCACCTGCTTTGCTTCACCATCATAGATTATGCCTTTAGGTGTGACAATTTCAAGTTTCATTAATTTCATATAAATCCTTTAGATTTAAGCTGCTTTTGCTTTCATCTTTTCGTTTTTAGCAATGGCTTCATCCATATTACCAACCATATAGAATGCAGCTTCAGGCATATCATCATATTTACCTTCAAGAAGACCTTTGAACCCTTCGATAGTATCTTCAAGTGTTACATAGACACCAGGGCTTCCTGTAAACACTTCAGCGACATGGAATGGTTGAGAGAGGAATTTCTCTACCTTTCTAGCTCTCTCTACGATAAGTTTATCCTCTTCAGAGAGCTCATCCATACCCAAGATAGCGATAATATCTTGAAGATCTTTATACTTTTGGAGTATCTGTTGGATACCTCTTGCTACTTGATAGTGATCATCACCGATGATTTGTGGATCAAGCATTCTTGATGTTGAATCAAGTGGATCAACCGCTGGGTAGATACCTTTTTCTGCTATTGATCTATTGAGAACTGTCGTCGCATCAAGGTGAGCAAAGACAGAAGCAGGAGCAGGGTCAGTCAAGTCATCTGCTGGTACATATACAGCTTGTACTGAAGTGATAGAACCTTTTGTTGTTGATGTAATTCTCTCTTGAAGAGCACCCATTTCACTAGAGAGTGTAGGTTGATAACCAACAGCACTTGGGATTCGTCCAAGAAGTGCTGACATCTCTGAACCTGACTGAGCAAATCTAAAGATATTATCTATAAACATCAAAACATCAAGACCCATCTCATCACGGAAGTATTCTGCCATTGTAAGACCAGTCAATGCGATACGGTTTCTTGCTCCTGGAGGTTCACTCATTTGACCATAGCAGAGTGCGACTTTGTCCAAGACATTGGACTCTTTCATCTCGAAGTAGAGGTCGTTTCCTTCACGAGTTCTCTCACCAACACCTGCAAATACAGAGAAACCACTATGTTTCATAGCAACATTATTGATAAGCTCCATAATGATAACTGTTTTACCAACACCAGCACCACCAAATAGTCCTACTTTACCACCTTTTGAGTATGGGGCGAGAAGGTCAACTACTTTGATACCTGTCTCAAAAACTTCTGTTTTTGTACTAAGCTCTGCAAATGGTGGTGGTGATCTATGGATCGACCAATATTTCTGGGCTGAGAAGTCACCAGCATCATCAATAGGCTCACCAATAACATTAAAGATTCTACCAAGAACCTCTTCACCAACTGGTACTTTGATAGAGTCGCCTGTAGCTTTGACCTCTTGACCTCTCACTACACCCTCACTCATATCCATAGCAATAGTTCTGACTCTGTTGTCACCAAGTTGAGCTGCAACTTCCAATACCAATCTATGCTCTTTCCCATCTACAGTGAATGTTGTCTCCAACGCTTCATTTATCTCTGGAAGGTAGTCTGAAAAATCCACATCTATTACTGGACCTAAGACTTGTACTACTTTACCTGTCATTACTTCTCCTCTTCTTATTTCATTGATTCCATACCACTGATAATCTCTATGAGTTCAGTAGTAATCGCTTCTTGTCTAGCTTTGTTATATTGCACTGAGAGAGTTTTTACCATCTCTTTTGCATTGGTGGTTGCTGCATCCATAGCTTGCATACGAGCTGCATGTTCAGCTGCCAATGAGTCAATAAGTGCATAATACATACTATATTTTATATACTGTTCCATCAAAGATACTAACAATGAGTTATCGTCATCAGGTTCTACTTCAAGCTCTGATTTCGACTCGACTACATGTGCCATTTTAGAAACATCTATTGGTAAAACTTGATTTTCTCTTACTTCTTGAGTGATCATATTGACATAACCATTATGTACCATAATAATTCTATCAGTTTCACCATTGACATATGATTGCACAACTTCAGATATGAACTCTGCTGCCTTTTCAAAATCAGGAGCAGAACTCAACCCTACAACTTCTCGCATCATGTCAATATTGTTAAATTTATAGTAGTCGATACCTTTACGACCAATACCGCTAATTCGCACTTTGATATTATCAGACTTAAACTCACTCATCAACTTATTGACTCGTTTGAGTGTCTGAGAATTGAAACCACCACAAAGGCCTTTGTCAGCTGTGATGAAGATGATATCTACTTTCTCAGGATTTGGATTCTCCTGAAAATAGATATTGTTATTTGCCTCTGCACCCAAATCTTGAATCTTTTGGGCGATCTCATCTATCATTGCACCCAACTTCTCTGCATACTCTCTTGACTTTTTTGCTAACTCTTCAGTTCTCTTGAGTTTCGCAGAAGAGACAAGTTTCATCGCATGCGTTGTCTTTTGAGTATTTTTAACACTCTTTATCTTACGCTGTATATCTTTTAAGTTAGCCATTTAATAGCCTTTCTTAACCTGCAAAATTTGATTTGAAATCTTCAAGAGCTTTCTTGAGATCAGCTTCTACATCACTATCTATCTTCTTGCTCTCTCTGATTGCATCAAAGATGCTTGAGTATTTTGCTTCCATAAATGGATACAACTCAGCTTCAAATTTCGTAACACTGCTAGCATCAATATCATCAAGGAAACCTTTAGTACCAGCAAAGATACTCACTACTTGCTTCTCTACTGAAAGTGGTTGGTATGGTGGTTGTTTCAATACTTCTACCATTCTTTGACCTCTTTCGAGTTGTGCACGACTATGTTCATCAAGGTCTGATGCAAATTGAGCAAAGGCTTGCAACTCTCTAAAAGATGCTAAGTCTAGTCTCAATGTACCTGATACTTGTTTCATTGCTTTGATCTGTGCAGCACCACCAACTCTTGAGACAGAGAGTCCGACATTGATCGCTGGTCTAATACCTGAGTTGAAGAGATCAGTCTCTAGGAATATCTGTCCATCTGTAATAGAGATAACATTTGTCGGAATATAAGCAGATACATCACCTGCTTGTGTCTCAATGATAGGGAATGCAGTGATAGAGCCAGCACCCAATTGATCATTGAGTTTTGCAGATCTCTCAAGAAGTCTTGAGTGGAGATAAAATACATCACCAGGGTATGCTTCTCGACCTGGAGGTCTTCTGAGGATCAATGACATCTCTCTATATGCAACAGCATGTTTGGAGAGATCATCGTAGAAGATAACAGCATGTCTTGCATTATCTCTAAAGTACTCAGCCATTGTGATACCTGCATATGGAGCCAAAAATTGAAGTGCAGCAGGATCAGAAGCAGAAGCGTTGACTACGATTGTATAATCCATAGCATCATGCTCTTCAAGTTTTTTCACTATAGATGCTACTGTAGACTCTTTTTGTCCTACTGCAACATAGATACATACAACATCTTGACCTTTTTGGTTAATGATCGTATCTATAGCCAAAGTTGTTTTACCAGTTTGTCTATCACCGATGATCAACTCTCTTTGACCTCTACCCACTGGAACTAATGCATCAATTGATTTGATACCTGTCTGTAGCGGCTCATGGACTGATTTACGAGCCATAATCCCTGGAGCTTTCTCTTCGATAAACCGACTCTCAGAAGCTTCAATAGCACCTTTACCATCAATCGGCTCACCAAGTGGATTGATAACTCTTCCGAGCATACCATCACCTACTGGAGTTTTGAGAAGAGATCCGAGTCTTTTGACACTCACACCCTCTCTAATACCTGCCATAGAACCAAGTACAACAACACCGACACTTGCCTCTTCTAAGTTTTGGACGAGTCCTCTTGTGCCATTCTCAAACTCTACGACTTCACCAGCCATTACATTGTTGAGACCATATACAGTGGTGATACCATCGGCAACACCTACTACTTTACCTACTTCACTAATATCTATATCGATATCAAAATTCTCAATTCTCTCTTTGATTATTGAGCTTATCTCATCTGCATTCAATTTAACTGCCACTTCTACTCCTTTCTTTAAGTTACTCTAACTATTGTGATTTCATGACGAAATCAATTAATTGCTCTTTAACTCTCTCTTTTGAGAAGTTTACCTCAATACCCAAATCTTCTACATCCACTCTCAAGCCATCAAGTTCACTCTCTTCTTGAGAAAGATTGATACTTGAACCAGTATATCGTTTCAGTGTATCTTCCAATTGTTTGATCTTCTCTTCACTGAGTTGCTCTTTTGCTTTGATAACACCTCTATAGAGATTACTCTCTTTTTGTATTTGTGCATTGAGTTTATCAGCAATATGAGGTATCAAACTCAATCTATCGTGTTCGCCCAAAAGTTTAATAAAGTTGACAAGTTTTGTATTTGGCTGTTTCCCTAATGTCTCTACTATCAAATCAACTTTGTTTGCAACAGATACAATAGGAGATTTGAATAGCGTGACAATTTCGCGATTATTAAAAGAGTTTGAAACTCCATTGAGAGACTCAATAAAAAGTTCTCTCTCACTTTCACTAGCGATACTCAAAAGAGCATCAGCATATCGTTTTGCAATCAACTCTTCCATATTATGCTACCTTCTTATCTATAAGATCAATAACTTTCTCTTCATTAAGAGGGATATCTTCTGTTGCTATATTGTTGTGCAACACTTCATCAATAACATTTCTGATAGCTTTTCTCTCTTCAAGAGAAGATTTTTCACTATATTGTTTCTCAAGTGCTTTTAGCTCATCAGCAGAGTTTTCAGCGATTTTACTTGAGAGGATTTTGGCTTCTTTATCAGCAGTCTTGATGATATCTTTTGCTTTTGCTTTTGTATCTTCTAAATGCTTCTGTGCCTCTGCTTGACGATCTTTGGAGGCTTGAAGCTTGGCTTCAATCTCTTTGAGTTGATCAGATATACCTTTTTGTCTCCCCTTAAAAAAACTCTTTATAGGGTTCGCAAGAAGATAATAGACAATCCCCAAAAATATTAAGAAGTTGAAAATTCTTGGTATGAAGTCGCTTGTTCTTCCTGTAATCGCTTCATAATGTCCAGCACTCTCATTTGCAAATAAAATTGCTGGAATAAGTAGTGCCACCGCCACTATCAACTGTTTTGCTCTCATCATATCTCTCCCTACAATTTACTAAATTTGGCTTTAATACTCTCTTTATAAAGAGGTATTTGTGAAATAAGACTATTTTTCAAGTTCTCTTTTTCACTCTCAAGATTCTCAACAAATGAGAGATATTTTTTCTCCAAATCAGCTCGTTTGCTCTCAGCTTTACTCTCTGCAAGTGCTTTAGACTCATCTATAGATTTTTGTCTAATTTCAGCAGCTTTGGCTCTTGCGTCATTCAAAATCTCTTCTGATTCAGCGTAAATTGTTTCACTATTATTTGATAGACTTTTTGCATCATTCAAATCTTTTGCTATAGAGTTATCTCTATCATCCATAAATTTAATTAACGGATTATAAAGCATTCGATTCAAAATCACAATAAGTGCCAAAAACAATACTAATACAAATAACATCAACGATACATGTATGTCAAGCATTCAAACTCCTCATATAATTTGGGAGCAATTTTATCATTTTAGATTTAAAGGATGGATTAAAAGTTAAGCTTTTTTTATGATTTCAATAAATTTGTTAATATCCTCTTCATCTTTAAAGATTATCTCTAACTTATTTGATTTGACTGAGTGTTTGAAAGGGAGACGAATCTTCAATTTCTCTTCATAGCCCTGCATCCAACTTTTATCTTTTTTCCTCTTTTTTGTAGCTTTGTTTTTATCATTTTTGTGTTGCTTGACGAGTTTTTCAGTCTCTCGTACATTGAGTTTTTGCCCCATGATAGTATCAGCCACAATCTTCTGCTGACTCTTCTCTAAACCGACTAAGATTTTGGCATGACCTTGTGAAATTTTACCTTCTAACATATTGGTTTGTACATATTCACTTAGTGTTAATAGCCTCATAGTATTTGTGATTTGTGATCGACTTTTGTTGACAATATAGGAGAGCTCTTCATGGGTAATATTGTGTACTTGTATAAGCTCTGCATAGGAGTTTGCCAACTCTATAGCGTTTAACTCTTCTCGCTGTATATTCTCGATCAATGCCAACTCTCTAAGTTTGCTCTTGTCGATATCTACATCAGCGATGATCGCCTTAATTTTCGTTAGTTTTGCTAATCTATGTGCTCTAAGACGGCGTTCTCCTGCTATCAAGATATAGCCATTTTCTTTCTTTACGACTACAATAGGTTGAAGTAAACCATGCTGTATAATTGACTCACTCAACTCTTGGAGTGCATCTTCATCAAAATATTTTCTTGGCTGATAAGGATTTGCTGTGATTGTGTCAACTTCTAGCTCTTCTATCTCTAGCGTAGATGTTTCATTGATGAGATTACTATTCTCTTCTATCTCGCCTTCGTATGCTTCTCCCACCTCTTGAAGTATTGCACCAAGACCTTTACCCAATGCCATACTCTTATCCTTTGATAATGGCTTTTGCCAAATCTTTGTATGCAATACTTCCTTTGGAACTCCCAGCATAATTGGTCACAGGTTGTCCAAAGCTTGGACTCTCTGCCACTTTGATATTCCGTGGGACGACTATCGTGGTACCACTATTTTTCATGTGAAAGAGCTTATCTTTGAAGTGATGTGTAAGATCAGCTAAAACTTGTTTGGACAAGTTGTTTTGCTGCGAATACATTGTTGGCAAAAATCCTTTTATCTGCAACTTCGGATTGATAGTTTTCTTCAAGAGTGTGACAGTATTGAGTAACTGTGCCAACCCTTCCAAAGCAAAAAATTCACACTGAATTGGTATGATGAGAGAGTCTGATGCACTCAACGCATTGATCGTTATAGGTCCTAATGCTGGAGGTGAATCTATGATAATATAATCATATTTTCTCTTCAAATCAGCTATTTTATTTTTTAAAATCAATTCACGATTTTTCTTTTTTGGGTTGTAAAACTCTTTTTCAAAACCTACCAAACCGATATTAGAAGGAGCAAGAAAGAGTCCTTTGATATCTGTTTTCAATATAACCTCGTGCAGTCTTTTTATTCCTAAAAGTACATGATATATATTAAACTCATAACTACTACGGCTATATCCCAAACTCGTTGTAGCATTTGATTGGGGATCTGCATCTATGAGCAATACCTTTTTACGCTTCTCTGCCAATGAGGCGGCAAGATTTACGGCTGTGGTAGTCTTCCCTACGCCACCTTTTTGGTTGGCTATACTTATCACTTCACTCATCTTAAACTATACACTCTCTTTCCCTCGATTAGTAATGAACCATCTTTGCATAGATGTGCATCCTTAAGGCTTTTTTTGCTTTTGTCTATATGAACTAAAAAGCGTCTACTCTGTTCAAATTCTATCTGATACTCACTAAATATCTGCTTCCACGAAGGAAACTGCTCAAGAGCATAGAGATATTTTTCGATAAGCTCTTCTATTGATATATCAATCTCTAATGATTTGAAAGCCGTTGTAGGCTTGTTGTGGAGATTGACTCCTATGCCACAGATCACTGTATTTTGATATTTTTGGGTGATGACTCCACCGATTTTGTGCGCACCACTATAGATATCATTGGGCCACTTGAGCCAAATATCTTTTTGATAATGAGATAAAATAGACTTCATCAAATAGGCGAAATATATTGATGCAGATCCCAAAGAGAGATCTTTGGGCAAAGATTGCAACTCCAAAGCAAAAGATAAAAATAGATCACCCTCTGTGCCTATCCAGCTATTGTCTCTGCTTCCTATACCTGCATTTTGTCTTTTGCAATAGAGTGCGACAGGGGCTTTTAAATGCTTTGCTTCTATCTGTTCAAAGAGATATCTTTGAGTAGATGGAAGTGTCTCAAATGAGTATATCTCCAATGCTCAGCCCCCTTCCTCGTAGGTAGGATTTGGCATCCATCGCTCTCTTTGAAGCGGGTTGGAGTAGGAATATCTCCACTGCCCCTTGTAGACAACCCACGACAATACTCTCTTCTTTGATATCTAAGATTTCTGCTTCTTGGTTGACGCTATCGGGGCTACTCATACAGATCTCTAAGAGCTTCAATCCCTTCGCAGTATATATACCTGGCCACCCTTCAAAAGCACGGTAGTTATTATAGATATTTTGAGCATTGTCAAATCGTATTTTGCCATCTTTTTTGCTGATCTTTTTGCAATAAGAGGCATTGGATCGCATCTGTACCATAGGCTCTATCGTATCAAAACTCCTCAAAACATCAAGTGTCAAACTACAAGCATCCTTGCTCAACTGTCTCATCAAACCTTGAAGACGCATCTCATTAGGGATTTGGAAATAGCTATATCCCAATATCGGTCCACTATCCAACCCCTCTTCCATGAGCATAGCAGTGACACCACTATAGTTATCTGCATGGAGCAGGGATTGTTGCACAGGGCTAGCTCCTCTATATTGAGGTAGAAGCGATGCATGGAGATTGATGCATGGAGCGATATCCAATATCTCTTTGGGGAGGAGTTGTCCAAATGCTGCGACTACAATAAAATCAGGTTTTTGCATTTGTATCTGCTCTGTGATACCTACTTGTGTGAGTTTTTCTGGTTGTAAAACCTCTATATCATGCTCTTTTGCTAACTCTTTGACAGGAGGAGCAGTCAGTACTTTTTTTCTCCCTACTGGTCGATCAGGCTGTGTCAACACTAAAGAGACTTCCATATCTTTCGCATCCAAAAGCTCTTGTAGTATCATTCGTGCATAGTGGGGTGTCCCCATATAAACTATCTTTTTTTTCAAAATCTCTCTTTTATCTTTTAATTATTTTGCTATATATATCTATCAATGACTCTACCATTGTTTCTCTTGTAAAGAGTCTCTCAAATCTCTTCCGTGCATTTGCAGAAAACTCTTGATAGAGTCTCTCATCTGTAGTGATCTTCTCTATAGCTTGAGCTAAGGCTTCAGGATTTTTCGGCTCTACTTGCAAGCCTGTAACTCCATCCATATTGACCCAATTCATCCCAGAGCCTTGGATATCACTCAGTACTATAGGTTTGCCAAATGCCATAGCCTCTACAAGTACCACCCCAAAAGCTTCAGCTCTTGTGATAGAGGGGAGAGAAAAAACTTTTGCACTCTCAAAGTAGGCATATTTCTCCTCTTCACTGATATATCCAAGGAGTTGGACTCTCTCTTCCAAATTGTATCTTGCAATTGTCGCCAAAAGATTCTCCTCCTCTGGTCCCTTTCCTGCAATAAGTATGAGATACTCATCACTCAGGTAGCGAGCCGCTTCTACGAGATGGTCAAACCCTTTGTATGTCACCAAGCGACCAACTGCAAAAATAATCTTCTTGTGGCTATATCTCTCTTTGATTGCTTCTAGTTTGGGTCTATCTACCTCTAAAAGTGTGCTATCTATACCGATAGGAACAACCTCCATCTTGTGGAGATAGTTTTTGAGGTCTGCTGAGTGTTCACCATATGATTGCGATGCCAAAACTACGCTATCTGCTCGCCTCAAAACCCAATTTTGTAGTGGTAAAAAGAGTTTTGCCATAAATTTCTGTCTCACAATATCTGATTGCCAATGGATCACTAATTTTGCTTTTGGTCGTACAATAAAGAGTGCCAAAAACGCCATAGGATCTGGATGATGCACATCAATCACATCATAGTTTTTGGCTATTTTCCACAATTTTGTGATCATATGAGGCGAGATAGAAGTTGAGTTGACTATACCATATGAGGCAGTGCGGTAGACCATATAGCGACCAAAATTCTGCTCTTCATTGTGAGATTTTGTGTGAGAGCAAAGCACATCACAAGATATTCCCTGGGCATTGAGACCTTCAGTGATCTCAAACAGAGCCCTCTCCATACCACCAGAAACAGGATAATAAAACTTGCCAAACTGTAAAATTTTCATACGCTATCACTACCCCATATTTTAGGGCGTAATTATAGTCAATATAGGATGAAAAGTATATTAAGATAAAAAATTGAGTATAATTTTAGGCTACCCTTACAATAATACAACAAGGATCTCTTTTGGCACTCATAAATCTATTGAATATAAAAAAACAGTACGATATCAAACTTCTTCTCGATGATGTAGACTTCACCCTCAATGAAGGGGAGCGAGTCGCTATCATTGGACAAAATGGCTGTGGCAAATCGACGCTCATGAAACTCGCCACAGGAGAGGAACAACCCACAGAAGGCAGAAGAGTCGTAGACAAATCTATACAGATAGAGATGCTCGCACAGCAACCACACTTTGATGCACACCTCAATGTACGAGAAGCTATAGAGAATGAACTCACTGCACTCCAAGAAGCCAAAAGCGAGTATGACCAACTCACAGAGCAACTCGCGACAGATTTTGAAAACAAAAAACTTCTCAGCAGACATGCCCAAGTTTTGGCATACTTAGACCACCACAATGCTTGGAATCTCGATGACAAGGTAGAGCGAGTCTTGCAGGAGTTTCGACTCAAAGAGTATGAGCATAGAGCTGTCATCACCCTCTCTGGTGGAGAGCAACGACGCGTAGCCCTCGCATCACTCATCCTCAAAAAACCTGATGTTCTCTTGCTTGATGAGCCTACCAACCATCTCGATGTCTATATGGTAGAATTTTTAGAAGAGATGCTACTCAAAGAGAAGTTTACTCTCTTGCTAATCTCTCACGATAGACACTTCATAGATACCATAGCTACGAGGATCGTCGAAGTAGACCACCAAAAATTGGTGAGTTACCAAGGGGGCTATCAAAGCTACCTCCAGCTCAAAGAGGCACGCATGCACTCTATGCGAAAAGAGCATGAAAACCTCCTGCGTCTACTCAAACAAGAAGAGGCATGGCTCTCCAAAGGTGTCAGAGCGAGAGAGAAGCGAAACCAAGGACGCAAAAAGCGACTCTTTGAACTCAGAGACGAAGCCCAAAAAAACCCAACCCTCATCCACAAAATGATGATAGAGCTCGAACGAGAACAGAAGCACTTCAACCGTGAAGAGGGAGTATCTCGCAAAAAGATGCTCTTTGACCTCGAAGATGTCAACTATAGCGTCCCCAACAAACAGCTCATAACCGACTTCACAACCCGTATACTCCAAAGAGACAAGATAGCTATCGTAGGCTATAATGGTTCAGGCAAATCGACTCTTCTACACCTCATGCTAGGCAGACTACAGCCCAAGAGTGGAGTGATAAAACAAGGTGACTTCTCTATAGGTTACTTTGACCAACATAGAGAGATGCTCGATGATGAGAAACGATTGATAGAGACATTTTGTCCTGATGGTGGGGATATTATCTCTGTACAGGGCAAAAATATGCATGTCTTTGGATATCTCAAATCTTTCCTCTTCCCCAAAGAGTTCCTAGACAAAAAGATAGGCATGCTCAGTGGTGGCGAGAAGAATCGTGTAGCCCTCGCTCTGCTCCTCACCAAAAAGGTAGATTGTCTCATCCTCGATGAACCAACCAATGATCTCGACATACAGACGATCAATATCCTCGAAGAGAAGCTCATTAACTTCCCTGGAGCGGTACTCTTCGTCTCCCATGATAGATACTTCATAGATAAAATAGCTTCCAAACTCTTCATATTTAAAGGTAATGGTATCATAGAGGAGTCGTACCAATCCTACACAGAGTATCTCTCCATAGAACGAGAGATGGGAGAATTAGACAAACTCCAACAAGAGGTCAACCAAACAGCTCCAACCAAAGAGAGTAACAAACCCAACCAAAAACAAAAAACCAAACTCAGCTACAAAGAGCAAAGAGACCTCGATACCCTCCCTGACAGGATAGAGGAGCTAGAGGAGAAGATAGAGCAGACCAATAGCTGTATGTATGACCCTGCCTGCTATGAAGAGCGAGGGTTGGAGAGCTTAGCCAAAGAGTTGGATGCGTACCAAAAAGAGTATGAAGAGATTAGCAATAGATATTTAGAAGTTTTGGAGTTGCAAGAGGAGTTGGAGTAGAGTAGAACCATTTGCGGAAATATATGAAAAGCTCTTGCTTTATATTATAGTAGGTGATGCGTTGAAAATGGTAGATTGCAGATCACCCACCTGAGCCAACCAAATGCTCCAGAAGAATAAAAAGAAGGATAGTTATAGAGGGTGCAGTGATGATGTACCAGTAGAGTTTGTCTTTGAAAATATAATAGATCAAACTCCCCCAAGCGATGAGTATCAAGATAAAATGTGCAATAAAGAGGGGGATGATAGTTCTTGTCATCGCTCCCAAGCCAGAGAGTATCAAGATGAGAGCAAAAAGAGCTAACGATATAAAGAGTTTTTTCCAGTCACCACTACGGCGAAACATGAGAGCTACAAGAGCCAAGGTGAAAAGTATCGCTATCGTAATGAGTGCTTTCATCTATAATCTATCTACAACACCTATACCCAAGATAGAGAGACCTTGTTTAATGACTTTGGAAGTCAGTAGTGCAAGAGCGAGTCTACTCTGCTTTGTTGCTTCATCTACATCCTCTTTGAGGATAGGACTCTGCTCATAAAAACGCATAAAGAGTGTCGCGACACTGTAGAGATAACTGGTGATTTGATGTGGTGCTGTATCTTGAGCTGCTTTGAGCAATATATCTTCAAACTTCAAGAGTTGGAGTGTCAACTGATGTTCTATCGCTGAATTTATGACGATAGTGTCACTGATCTTGCCATCATACTTTTTAAAGATACTCATAATACGAGCATAGGCATACTGCTGATAGAGTGAAGTATTGCCCTCTAAGCTCAACATCTTGTCCCAGTCAAAGATATAGTTAGACTCTCTATTGATCGAAAGATCAGCATACTTGACAGCACCGATACCGACTATCTTCGCCAATGCTTCCAACTCATTTGCATCATACTCCTCTTTGGATTTGATAGCATCTTTTGCACGGAGGATCGCTTCATCCAAGAGATCAATCAGCTTGACTGTCCCCCCATCTCTCGTCTTGAATGGTTTGCCACCTTTGTCCATCATAGTACCAAATGCCACATGCTCCAAAAGCGTCTTTTGCTCGACAAGTCCACTCTCTTTGGCTATACGAAAAACTTGTTTGAAGTGTTCACCCTGTCTTGCATCTACGACATATGCTATACGATCTGCTTTCAAGACTTCAGAGCGATACCAAAGAGCAGCTAAATCTGTAGAGGCATAGAGATATCCTCCATCACCTTTTTGTACGATGATCGGTCTCTCTTCATCTTCAAAAAAGACACACTTTGCACCTTCGCTCTCTTGGAGTCTGCCTATCTTATCCAAATGCTTCACCACAAGCGGGAGTCTATCGTTGTAGAAGCTCTCTGCTCGAACATCCTCTCTGCGAAGATTGACACCGAGTGTGCTATATATATCTTCACAATGCCCTAGAGATATATCTATAAACTTCTTCCACAATCGTAAACAGTGCGTATCTCCACTCTGTATCTTGACGACATACTCTCGTGCTTTGGTTGCGAATGCTTCATCTGCATCAAAACGACCTTTGGCATCTTTATAAAACTGCTCCAAATCTTTGAGATTTTCACTCCCATCTTCACTACCTATCTCTTCAAGATAGGCTATGAGCATACCAAACTGCGTCCCCCAATCTCCTATATGGTTTTGACGGATGACATCATCACCCAAAAATGTAAAAAGATTGGCAAGGGTATCTCCGATAATAGTAGAGCGGAGGTGTCCTACATGCATCTGTTTTGCCATGTTGGGTCCAGAGTAGTCTACCAACACTTTGGATGCCTCTTGCTTGCTTGTGATATCGAGTCGTTCATCTACCAACATTTTGCTTGCTTGGCTACTCATCCATTTGGAGTTGAGCCAAATATTGATAAATCCTGGACCTGCTACTTCTACTTTGGAGATAGCTTTGCCTGTCTCTATGAGTCCTGCAACTTCGTAAGCTATATCACGAGGGTTGCGTCTGAGCGTTTTTGCAAGAGGCATAATGCCATTGAATTGATAATCACCAAACTCTACTTTGGTAGCATCTGAGACGGCGACACTCTCTATCTCTATAGAGGCTTGTTCCAATGCATTTGTGATAAGTCTATTTATTTCTTCTTTTAGTTTCATTTGTTGTCCAAATTTGGATTTGAGAGGGTTTTGTAAGTCTCTTGAAGACTCACAAAAATATGGGATTAGGCTACACCAAAGAGATAAACACCCAAATAGCCTTAAGCGTTTTCGCTTTTTGTTTCAGTAGTTTTTTTCTCTACAACTTTCGTCTCATCTGCATTATCGATTGTTTTTGCATCATTTGCAGCTACAACTTCGTCATCTTCTTTGACTGCTTTCTTGAAGTCCTTGATCCCTCTTCCCACACCTTTTGCGAGATCTGGTATCTTTTTTGCTCCAAAGAGAAGTACTACTATCAACAATATTACCAATAGTTCTGGCATTCCTGGCATACCCATATCAATCCTTTATTTTTTGTTAATTATACTTGAAATTATTTAAGAAAAGATATAAGGAACCTCCCAAAAACAATTCTACCCACCTAACTTGCCCTTTTGCTCCTAGTTGGATTCTCTCAATCGTCGCATAGAATCACTATGCTCCTCATGAGACAATCCAACTAGAAACAAAATTCCTTCGTCATCTTGGTAAAATTGTTCTTGTGAAGTTCCTAAGGAATTATTTTGTAGAGCTTCTCACTACTCTTTGCTTAGCCATCTCTTGATAAATAGCTTCTCTTCGTTACTACTATTTTTAAATCGTGCTGCTTGAGCTACGATGATAAACTCTTTTGTTGCTTTCTCTATCTCATCGTTGATAATAAAAAAATCATACTCCCCTAGAGCCTCTATCTCTTGCTTTGCATTTTCGATTCGATTGAGGATGACTGCTTCATCATCTGTACACCTCGTACGCAATCTTCTCTCCAAATCATTGAGAGTAGAGGGGGTGATGAAGATAGAGGTAGTGATATCTCCTAACTTTGCACGCACCAATCTATGCCCCTGTATATCTATATCAAATATCACAAGTTTACCATCAGCAAGTGCATTTCGTACAGGTTTTAGAGATGTACCATAGTAGTTGTCATGTACTTTTGCATACTCTAGGAAATTGCCTGCTTTGATATCCTCTTCGAAGCTCTCTTTCGTGACAAAATTATAATCCACTCCATCCTCTTCGCCTGTGCGGGGAGCTCGTGTCGTGGTAGATATAGAGAAATAATACTCTCCAATCGCATGAGATGCTTTGTTTATGATAGTACTTTTGCCTGCACCACTCGGTCCAGAGAGTACCAATATTGCACCTGACATCTATACCTCCTTGGGAAATTTGATTTTGATTTTTATCTCAGCTCCTGCGAGTATCTCTCGTATTTTTTGAGACTCTATATGTTGCAAGGCATCGACTATACTCTCCATATTGTATTTGTGGGATCTCTCTTTATCCACTAGAGTTTTTTCGATTTCACTTTTGTCATCAACAAGCTCTTCCTCATCGAGCAAGAGCTTTTTGATAGTATCTATCTCATCACTATCAAGTATCATACTCTTTTGTATCGTGGGATTACTCTCGTCTCTCTCCTCTTTGTTTCGACGCAAAGACTCTATCTCATCTATGATATTCTCTTGGCTTCCCTCTACTATTTGTAGCATCTCTATGATTTGTGATGGGAGAAAAGGTTTGATGATAACTGCATCGACATACTCTATTGTGTGACTCTTTTTATTGCCAAAGAGTATCTTTTTTGTTGCATTGATCCTACCAAAAAACTCTTCTATCTGATGATAACCACAACAGCCATCATCTATAAAGAGTAGATCATAGCTACTTTTTGGGATGAGTCCACTACTATCTATCTCATCTATATGCACATTGATGATGCTTTTTGCACTCAATGCAAAGAGTTTTGATACGATAGGGTTATTATTGATCAGTAGTATATTCATAACTAATTACTCTCCATTTGT
>CBEUND010000006.1:0-40769 GCA_965544395.1 uncultured bacterium
AAAGAAGCCAAATGAACCAAAGTAATATATACGAATACCTCCTAGATAAACCCCAAACAGAGAAACCACTACTTATAGTTACCAAAGATGACAAAGAGGCTCTAAGTGTGTGTGATGTGGCATCACTCCTAGAGTATGATGTTTTTACCCTGCCTGATATTCGGGTGAGTGTGGGGGAAGATTTGAGAGCCTATCAAGAGGAGATATATCTTCTACTTACGACGCTCTCGGAGTTTTTCAAGAGTACACAGAAGACTCTACTCGTCGCACCGCTACGGACTATGCTCTTGCCCCTACCAAAAGCCCAATATTTTCAAAGCAAACGAGTGGAGTTTGGGGATACGCTCAAACTTGCACACTTCAAAGAAAAACTCTATCATTGGGGCTATCACTTTGTAGATATAGCTTCGCAAAGAGGTGAAGTTTCATTTCGTGGGGACATTATAGATATATTTCCTATCAATGCAGAAAAGCCCTACCGTATAAGTCTTTTTGATGAAGAGGTGGAGAGTATCCGCTATTATGATGAAGATACACAAAAGAGCTACCCTGATGAGCTAGAGGAGTTGACTATCACCCCTACCTATTTGGCTCTAGGGGCAGAAGAGTTTGAAGCGTGGAAACTGCGTACTCAGATGAGCCATTATGACTCTTTTGTCAAAGATATAGATAGCCTTGGATTGTGGCATCTTGATGACCTCTCTATCTCCTACTTTCTACTCTTTGAGACCATAATGGCTTCCAAGTTTGATGAAGAGATAGAAGAGATATATAGCCTTGATACTCCTTTAGTAGCTAGAGAGAGTCTCCCCTCTACTCTTATCCCCGCTGCTACAAAATATAGAGATTTAGAAGTCATCAAACCTAACGCTCTGCTAGAGGCACACAAAGCTAAAAAAATCACTATCATCGCAAGAAACGAAAGTATCGTCAGAGGCAGTGAGCTTGACTTTTTTGAGGGATTGGAGTTTGTTTACCAAGAGGGGATAGTCAATATCTTAGGCTCTGATAGGCTTATCATCTCTTTGAATAAACCACTCAAAAAGAAACGAGTCAAAAAAGCCTCCATAATATTAGATGAACTCAAACCCGGGGACTTTGTGGTACACGAAAACCACGGTGTAGGACTCTTTAGGGCGATAGAAAAAAGAGAGATATTAGGCTCTACTAGAGAGTTTGTGGTTATCAACTACCAAAACGAAGACGCTCTACTCGTGCCTGTAGAGAACCTCGAAGTGATAGATAGATATGTGGCGGAGGGTGGAGCATTACCTGCACTAGACAAATTAGGCAAAGCGAGTTTCAAACGGCTCAAAGGCAAGGTTCGAGAGAAGCTCTTTGCTATTGCATCACAGATTATCAACCTCTCTGCACAGCGACACCTCCAAAAGGGTATCAAGTTTACAATCCCACAAGCAGAACATGCTATTTTTATGAGTGAAGCAGGGTTTTTGCATACTGAAGACCAAGAGTTAGCTATCAAAGATATGTTAGCAGATATGAGTAGTGGACGGATGATGGATAGATTGCTCTCAGCCGATGTGGGATTTGGCAAGACTGAAGTAGCGATGAATGGGATGTGGGTTGCTGTCAAAAATGGCTACCAAGCGATGATGATAGCCCCTACTACACTGCTTAGCTCCCAACACTTCAAGAGCCTCAAAGAGCGGTTTGATAAGTATGAGATGCGTATCGCCAAGCTTGATAGATTTAGCTCTGCCAAAGAGAAAAGAGCCACCTTATCAGGATTGGCAGATGGTTCTATAGATATAGTAGTCGGCACACACGCACTACTCAAAGCCAAGTTTGATAAATTGGGCTTTGTGATTATAGATGAAGAGCATAAATTTGGAGTCAAACAAAAAGAGGCTCTCAAAGAGATAGCAGTAGATACCCATCTGCTCAGTATGAGTGCCACACCCATACCACGAAGCCTCAACCTCGCCCTCTCACAGATAAAAACATTCTCCGAGATACTCACCCCACCAACCGAGCGTCAGGGGGTGCGAACCTTTGTCAAGAGCTACGACGAGAAAGTCATAAAAGAGGCGATAATGCGTGAGATGCGTCGAGGTGGGCAGATATTTTATGTCTACAACTCCATAGCAGGGATAGAAGAGAAGAGAAAAGAGCTACTCGCTATCTTGCCAAAGCTTCGGATAGCCGTGCTTCACTCGCAGATAACTGCTGTGCAGACAGAAAATGAGATGATGCTCTTTGAGGCTGGTGAGTATGACTTGCTTCTCTCCACCTCCATAGTAGAGTCAGGTATCCACATGCCTCACGCCAATACTATGATAGTTGATGGAGCAGATAACTTTGGTATAGCAGACCTACACCAACTACGTGGACGCGTTGGCAGAGGAGGCAAAGAGGGCTATAGCTACTTCATAGTAGAAGATAAAGAGCGACTCACTGACAATGCTAGACGCAGACTCTTAGCCCTAGAGTCTCATTCACAACTAGGCAGTGGAGCAGTATTAGCATTCCACGACCTCGAAATCCGTGGCGGTGGGAATATCATCGGAGAAGCCCAAAGTGGTCATATCAAACAGATAGGATACTCTCTCTACCTACGAATGCTAGAAGATACTATCCGAGAACTCAGTGGCAAACAACAAGCCCAAGAGAAGAGTGTAGATATGAAACTTAGCATTGATGCCTATCTCAACGAGGAACTCATCAGCGAAGATAGACTACGACTCGAACTCTACCGCCGTTTATCCCTCTGTGAAAGTGTAGGAGAAGTCTATGAGATAGAGACCGAGATAGCCGATAGATTTGGCAAACTAGATACTATCACTAGACAGTTTATAGATGTCATAGTAATGAAAGTCTTAGCCAAAGAGCAAGGCATAAGCAAAGTATCAAGCTATGAACAAAATGTATTTATAGAGTTTATTGAAGAGAGTAAAGAGAGAGTGGTTATAAAATCACCAAGTAAAGATGATGATGATTTGATTGCTACGGCTATGGGGTTTTTGCGGGGGAGGTAGAGCTTCGATAAGTCAACGGAAAAAGATTTTTTATGGAAACAACTCAAGGAGTATACGATGGCATATGAGAGATCTTTATTGAAAATATTTGGAAATGAGAGTGAAGCATTGGCGACAAAGTATCTGGAGGATTTAGGGTACATTATCGTAGAGAGAAATTTCTATGCACGAAAGTTGGGGGAGATAGATATCATTGCTCAAAAGGATGATATTTTACATTTTATAGAGGTCAAGAGTGCAAAAGCTGATTTCGATCCTGTATACAACTTGACAGCTTCAAAACTACGCAAAGTCATCAACTCTACACACTACTATCTCAAGGCAAAAAACCTTGATGTAATATTCTGTATAGATGCACTTATCATCCGTCAAGGCTCTATAGAGTTGATAGAAAATATTACGCTATAGCATCTTTGAAAAGAGAATAGAAGTGTGCCTGCAACACTCAATGTCAAAAAGCATACAAAAACTAAACATAAGTTTGTCTACCTACAATCTCTATTTGTATCTAAAAGTGATACGCCCTTTATCCAAGCTGTATGGAGTTAATTCAACTTTGACTTTATCTCCTGGAAGGATTTTGATATAGTGCATTCTCATTTTGCCTGCTATGTGACATAAAACAATATGTTTATTATCAAGTTCCACTCTAAAAGTTGCATTTGGGAGTGCCTCAACTACTTTACCATCTATCTCTATGACATCATCTTTTGCCATTATATCTCCTTTTTATACTTCTGTGAGGATGACTGCTTTGCCATCTACTACTGCTACTTGGTGTTCGTAGTGGCTTGTACGCATATCATCACTACTCAGCACTGACCATTTATCTTCTAGTAGATAGGGATCTCCACTCTCTTGACAAACCATAGGCTCCAGACAAAAGACCATACCATTTTTGATCTTTGGACCTTGGTTTGGCTTGCCTTCGAGATAGTTGGGGATGTTGGGTTCATCATGGGGTTTACTTCCTATGCCATGTCCACAATAGTCTCTCAAAGGAACAAAGCCTCTACTCGTGATAGAGTCTTCTAATATCTTGACTAACTCTTTGAACCGCATACCAACACGGATAGACTCTATCGCTTCATAGAGTGTATCTCTTGAGCAATCTATCAAGGCTTGATCTCGGTCAGAGATTGTACCGATACCCATCGTGATAGCTGCATCACCATAGTAGCCATCTAGTTTACTACCGATATCCAATCCAAGGATATCACCCTCTACTATACGATAATCTGTCGGCACACCATGGATCACTACTTCATTGAGTGAAGTACATACAGATGCAGGGAAGCCATACAATCCTTTGAATGACGGTACTGCACCCAAACTACGCAGATACTCTTCACCCATAGCATCAATCTCTCTAAGACTCATGCCAACTTGTACGCTATTTTGGAGATATTGTAGTGTTTTACCGACGATTTTGCCAGCTCTGTGGAGCTTGGCAATCTCATCAGGTTTACGAATTGCTATAGCCATCAGAGACCCACATTTCCAAGTGTCTCATACTGGTTCATCGTTCGTTGGGCTTCTATCTTACGCATAGTATCTAGGGCGACTTGCACGACAATAAGCACAGAAGTACCACCAAAGTAAAAGGCAGCACCTAAACCATTGATAAAGATGAATGGTACTGTAGAGATGATCGCGAGATAGAGTGAACCAGAGGCAGTCAATCTACTTGCCACTTCATTGAGAAACTCTTTGGTATGTTCACCAGGTCGTACCCCAGGGATAAATCCACCTTGTCGTTTTAGGTTGTCTGATATATCTTTGGCATTGAATGCAATAGATGCATAGAAAAATGCAAAGAAGATAACCATCAAGAATGTAGCGATATTAAACACAACACCACCTGGAGCCAATATATCTGCCACTTTCGTAAGCCATGGGTTAGTACTCGATTGGAGCATTGTCAACGGAAACATCAATACAGCACTCGCAAAGATTGGAGGAATAACACCAGATAAGTTTATCTTTACTGGTATATAGTTCATCACTCTTTTGTTTTGATTTTGCATGATAGTCTTACGAGAATAAGATATAGGAATCCTTCTCTCTCCAAGCTCTATATAGATGATCACAAAGACTGTAATCAGCATAATCGCAAATATCGCCAACACTACCAAGAAGTTCATCTCGCCTGCATTGACTGCTCTTATTGTATTGGATATCGCATTTGGGATACCAGAGACAATACCTGCAAAGATAATCAATGAAATACCATTACCGATACCTTTTTGAGTGATCTGCTCACCAATCCACATGAGGAGCATTGTACCAGTCAACATAGAGAATGTCGTAATGAGTGTAAACATCATAGGATCTATCATAACGGCACTTGCACCAGATTTACCTGTCATGCTTTGGAGTCCCATAGATACACCGATAGCTTGAACAATAGTGATGAATATAGTGAAATATCGAATGATTTGCATATATTTTTGCATACCATCTCTCTCTTTTTTCATCTGTCCGAGTGTGGGGAATGTAGCTGCGAGGAGTTCCATGACGATGGAGGCTGTAATATAAGGCATAATACCTAAGGAGATAATACTCAATCTTCTAATAGCGTTTCCGCTAAACATATTGGCTAATCCCAAGGCGTTGTTGGCATTGGTATCAAAAAACTCTTTGATAACACCCAAGTCAACACCTGGTGTTGGGATATAAGCTAAAACTCTATAAGCAAAAAGAAATCCTAATGTGATTAGAATCTTTTGAGTTAAAGCGTTACCCATCTTATTTTCCGCTTGTTGTAACAGCTTCGTCTTTGATTTTAGCGGCAAGATCTTTTGCACTTGCACCGATCAATTTGACTTTGGTCACTGTTTTGCCAAGCTTGTGAACTGATTTGATACTCTCAAGAGTGATCTCATCAAGCTCAGCTATGGCTTTGATTTTCTCTACATTGATCACATATGGCTTCTCAACGCTTGAGTTAAATCCTATCTTAGGAAGTCTTCTATAGAGTGGCATTTGACCACCCTCAAAACCTCTTTTTCTCTTGTAGCCTGTTCTTGCTTTTTGACCTTTGTTACCACGACCCGCAGTCTTTCCTGTGCCAGAACCCTGACCGCGACCTACTCTTTTTCTGTTTTTCGTTGAACCAGGGGCTGGCTGTAAATTATGTAATGACATACCTACTCCTTACGCTTTGATTCTAGTGAGTGCTTGGATAGTAGCTCTTACTAGGTTGTTTGGATTGTTTGATCCGATTGATTTTGTCAAGATATCTTTGATACCTGCAAGCTCGATGACTGGTCTAGCAGCACCACCAGCGATAACACCAGTACCTTCTGAAGCTGGTCTGAGTACTACACGACTAGCGTTGAACTTATGCTCTATGTCATGAGCGATAGTAGTCCCTTTGACATTGACTTTTACAAGGTTTTTAAACGCATCATCTACAGCTTTTTTGATAGCATCAGGAACCTCTTTGGCTTTACCAAATCCATATCCTACAGTACCATTTTTATCACCTACTACGACAAGTGCGGTAAATCTAAATCTTCTACCACCCTTGACAACTTTGGTTACACGACCGATATTTACGATAGCTTCTTCGAAATCTTCTCTATTTATATTTTCCATCATGTCCCCTTATAGCTTGATGCCAGCTTCTCTAAGAGCATCTGCAAAAGATGCAACAACACCATGATAGAGATAACCATTTCTATCAAATACTACCTGTTCTATACCTTTAGCCTTGAGACTATCAGCAAGTGTATTTGCAACTACTTTAACATCTTCACGATTCGCTTTGAGTCCCATCTTTCTACCATCAGCAGAAGCTATAGTAGCACCTACTGTATCATCAATCACTTGTGCATAGAAGTGCTTATTTGATTTGAATACAGTCAATCTTGGAAGCTCAGAGGTACCAAATAGTTTTGCTCTTACTTTAGCTTTTCTTTGAGCACGAAGTCTGTTTTTTCTTTTTTGAATACTTTTTAACATCTACGCTCCTTACTTACCAGCTGCTTTACCAGCTTTTCTGATAATAACTTCATCAGTATACTTAACACCCTTACCTTTATATGGCTCTGGTGGTCTGAAGTCTCTGATCTCAGCTGCTGCTTGACCAACTGCTTGTTTATCAGATCCAGTGATAGTGATAGTATTTTTCTCTACTTTGATATCGAGACCCTCTGGGATAGGGAAGTTGATATCGTGAGAGTGACCAAGTTGCAAATTGAGTACTTTGCCTTGAACAGCTGCTCTATAACCAACACCATTGATCTCCAAAGACTTTGTAAATCCTTTATCTAAACCGATGATGATGTTATTGAGAAGTGCTCTATAAGTTCCCCAATATGCTGAACTCTCTTTACTTTCATCTTTTCGGCTAAATGTCACTTGATCACCGTCGATATTTATATCAACACGACCATGTGTCTCTAGTCTCTTCTCTAGTTTATCTTTCTTTGCTACGATTACTGTACCATCAAGTGATACTTCGATACCTTTCGCTATTGTAACAGGTTGTTTTCCTACTCTAGACATAAACTCCCCCTTACCAGATACTACAGATTACTTCGCCGCCGATGCCGCGTTTGAATGCTTCATCATTTGGAAGCACACCTTGACTTGTAGAGATTACAAGTGTTCCGTAACCATTTTTGAATGTTCTGATAGTATCTTTACCTTCGTGAACTCGTCTACCAGGTTTAGAGATCTTTTTCACCTCATTGATTACACTATGACCATTCTCGTCATATTTCAAAACAACTTTGATACTCTTCTTGTTGCCTTCTAACTCTTTTACTTTAAAACTCTCAAGGTAACCCTTATCTACAAGAATAGAAACTATTGCCTCAATGTTATTTGAGTGTAGAAGGGTTGTTGTATCCAATCTTCTTTGTGCAGCATTTCTTATTCGAGTAAGAGAGTCTGCAATTATGTCTGTCATCATCTGTTACTCCTTAACTACCAGCTTGCTTTTCGCATGCCAGGGATGAGGCCTTCATTGGCCATTTTTCTTAAACAGATACGGCAAATACCGAAATCTCTGTAAACTGAGTGTGGTCTACCGCAGATAGAACATCTAGTATATGCTCTTGAGCTAAACTTCGCTTTTCCCTGCTGTTTGTTGATCATTGACTTCTTAGCCATTACTTTCTCCCTTTAGCGAAAGGCATACCCAACTTCTCTAAAAGTGTAAATGCCTGTTTGTCATCTTGAACGCTTGTAACGATAGTGATGTTCATACCATGTGTTTTGATGATTTTGTCAAAAACCACTTCTGGGAACATAAGTTGCTCTTGAAGACCAAAGTTATAACTTCCTCTTCCATCAAAACCTTTTCTAGGTACACCTCTAAAGTCTTTCACTCTAGGAAGTGCGATAGAGACAAGTTTATCATAGAAGTTATACATATTTTCACCTCTAAGAGTCACTTTGATACCACTCGGTGCACCCTCTCTTGCTTTGAAACCAGCAACAGATTTTTTCGCCATTACAACCACAGCTTTTTGACCAGTAATCAAAGAGATAGTATCAGCCATATTTTGAGTAAGTTTGTTATCTTTACCCTCTTCACCAATACCAACACTGATCACTATCTTTTCAAGCTTTGGAGTCTGCATAGCATTTGTAATACCACACTCTTCTCTTAGTGCAGGAACTATATCAAGGTATTTTTGCTTCATTCTACTCATACGATTAGCCCTCTACTTTTTTCACATTTGAGATGTGAATTGGCATCTCTTTAGAGACAAATCCACCCTCTTTATTTTCGTCACTAGGCTTGACAGCTTTTTTTGCAACTTTGCAACCTGCAACAACTACAGCCTCTTTCTTGGGTAGTACTTGAATTACT
The DNA here is from genome assembly GCA_965544395.1 of uncultured bacterium. Classification (GTDB taxonomy): domain Bacteria; phylum Campylobacterota; class Campylobacteria; order Campylobacterales; family Sulfurovaceae; genus SZUA-451. Next base: position 8,824 of record CBEUND010000006.1, read on the forward strand.
TCTGCTACTTTACCTTTGTCATCACCAGCGATGATCTCTACTTGATCACCTTTTTTGATTTTCATCTTCATTGCCATTACCATACCTCCGGTGCAAGTGATACTATCTTCATAAATCCTGCATATCTTGTCTCACGACTTACAGGACCGAAGATACGAGTACCAATAGGCTCTTTTTTGTCATCAATGATTACAGCTGCATTGTCGTCAAAACGAATCAATGAACCATTCTCTCTTTGAAGCTCTTTTTTTGTTCTTACAATTACAGCTTTGACAACTTTCCCTTTTTTGACTTTACCATTTGGGAGAGCTTTTTTTACTGAAGCTACGATGACATCACCAACTGAAGCATATCTTCTCTTGGATCCACCAAGAACTTTGATACACATGATCTCTTTTGCACCGCTGTTATCTGCTACGGTCAATCTTGTAAAACTCTGGATCATTACACTTCTCCTCTCTTGAGAATTTCAAGAAGTCTAAAGCTTTTTCTCTTAGAGAGTGGTCTACATTCGATAGCTGTAACTGTATCACCTACATTAATATCATTCTTCTCATCATGGATGAGATATTTTTTAAATCTTTTTACAGTTTTGTGATATCTTGGATGAAGAACGCGTCTCTCTACCAAAACTGTCGCTGTTTTGTCGCCAGCTTTTTTTATCACTGTACCTGTTATCTGTCTTTTTGGCATAGTTGACCCTTTACTTCGATCTTACAGCAGTGAGTGCTGTTTGGATTCTTGCGATATCTTTTTTGACAACTCTTAACTCATTTGTGTTTGTAAGTTGCATAGTCTTTTGCTTAGCTTTGAGTGTAAAGAGTTCTAACTTCTTCTCTTTAAGAGCTTCAAGAAGTTCAGCCTCTGTTTTGCTTGCAATATCAGTATAATTCATTACTATCCTTTGCAGTTATTATTTTTGTTTTGAAAGGTAGTTTATGTTTTGCAAGTGTCAAGGCAGCTCTAGCAAGATCCTCTTCAACACCAGCTATTTCAAATATAATTCTACCTGGCTTAATATTCATAACCCACTTCTCTACAGCACCTTTACCTTTACCCATTCTTGTTTCGAGTGGTTTAGCAGTCAAAGGCTTATCTGGGAATACTCTGATCCAAGTCTTACCCGTTCTGTTGATCTTTCTTGTCATAGTAATTCTAGCTGCTTCTATCTGACGAGAGTCGATTCTACCCGCTTCACTCGCTTTGAGTGCGATATCACCAAACTCTATCTTGTTTCCTCTGAAAGATTTACCGCGATTACGACCTTTCATCTGCTTTCGCCATTTGGTTCTTTTAGGCATCAACATAACTATTCACCTCTTCTTCTCGATGGTTTTCTACCACCTCTTTCTTTTTTCTCTTCTTTTGGCTCAGCTTGGATACCTTTTTGAAGTACTTCACCTTTGAAGATCCAAACTTTGATACCGATGATTCCATAAGTAGTCTGTGCCTGGGCAAAACCATAATCGATTTTTGCTCTGAGTGTATGCAAAGGAACTCTTCCCTCAAGATACCACTCAGTTCTTGCCATCTCAGCACCACCAAGTCTACCAGCTACAGATATCTTGATACCTTTTGCTCCAGACTTCAATGCCCCTTGGATCACTTTTTTCATAGCTCTTCTGAAAGCTGTTCTTCTCTCAAGTTGTGTTGCTACATTTTCAGCTGCAAGTTGTGCATTTGCTTGAGCTCTCTTCTCTTCTTTGATATTGATAGCAATATCTTTACCAAGCATCTTGATCATAGTAGCTTTGAGTTTCTCAATATCTGCACCTTTTTTACCGATGATGATACCAGGTCTAGCAGTCACTATGTTGATTCTGAGTTTTTTTGCAGTTCTCTCAATGATGATGTTAGATACACCAGCAAAGAAAAGCTCTTTTTTCAAAAATTTTCTGATCTTATAATCTTCAGCGATAAATGCTACTGTTCTACTTTTTGCAGGAAACCATCGTGACTCCCAGTTTCTATTAATTCCTAGTCTAAGACCTATTGGATTGACTTTTTGACCCATGGTTATGCATCCTTCTTAGTAGTTTGTACTTCTTGAGCAGGTTCTGCCACTTCTACCAAGATGTGTGCAGTAGGTTTGATAATTCTACTCGCTGTACCTCTAGCTCTTGGTCTCCATCTCTTCATAACTGCTGCTTTCTCTACTCTACAGCTAGTGATGATCACCTCTTCTGGCTCATAATCACCATTGGCTACGGCAGAAGCGATTACTTTAGATACGATACCAGCTGCTTTGTTAGGCATAAACTCAAGACTTGCAAGTGCTAGTTCAGCATTCATACCCTGAACTTCTTTTGCTATCAATCTTGCTTTTGTAGGTGAAACTCTTACGAATTTTAATAATGCTCTACTCATCACTCACCCTTAACCTATTTTCTTTTGAACAGAGCCCTTATGGCCTCTAAATGTTCGTGTTGGTGCAAATTCACCCAATTTATAACCGACATGATTTTCAGTTACAAACACAGGTACAAATTGTCTACCATTGTGAATGTTGATTGTCAAACCGATAAACTCTGGGAAGATCACAGATCTTCTTGACCAAGTTTTGATAGGTTTTGTTGACCCCTCTTCTTTTGCTTGTAGTACTTTTTTCATTAGGTGACCATCAATAAATGGACCTTTTTTTGTCGATCTAGCCATCTTAGCCCCTTATTTCTTACGCTTAGTGATGATGAGTCTATCACTTGATTTTTTCTTACGAGTCTTATATCCCTTGGTCGGCATACCCCATGGAGAGACTGGATGTCTTCCTGAGTTAGTTTTACCTTCACCACCACCGTGTGGGTGATCGATAGGGTTCATCGCTGAACCTCTCGTTTGTGGTCTGATACCAAGGTGTCGACTTCTTCCTGCTTTTCCAATGACGATGTTTGCAAAGTCTTCATTCCCTACAGTACCGATAGTCGCAAGAGACTCACCAAGGATATATCTCATCTCTGATGAAGGCATTCTAAGAGATACATATTTGCCATCTCTACCCATTATCTGTGCATATCCACCCGCTGAACGAGCGATTTTACCGCCTTGACCTGGATTGAGCTCAATGTTATGAACCAAAGTACCTACAGGGATACTTTTGAGTTTCATGGCATTCCCAGTCTTGATATCGAGTCCTGTTTCAGCCGACATTACTTTATCACCTACGCTCAAACCTTTTGGCTGGAGGATGTATCTTCTATCACCATCAACATATTTGATGAGGCAGATTCTACAGTTTCTATATGGATCGTACTCTACAGTCGCTACTGTACCTTCGATACCAAATTTATCTCTTTTGAAATCTATAACTCTATAGAGTTTTTTTGCACCCGCTTGTTTATGTCTAGAAGTAATTCTACCATTAGAGTTTCTACCTGCATGTGCTGGGAGCTTCTTAAGGAGACTTCTTACACTTGCTTTAGCAGTGATATCACCACTATCCAAGTTAGTCATATAACGACGCGAAGGTGTGGTTGGTTTATATGTTTTTATAGCCATCTACTTCTCCTTATACCGCTAAGCTTTCGATTTTGGCATCTTCAGGAAGCTTGACATAGAACTTTTTCATATCTGGACGCTTCCCCTCAACACCTCTAAATCTCTTCACTTTTCCATTTACTCTCATTGAATTTACTTTCAATGGTGTAATGTCAAAGTACTCTTTGAAAACCTCTTTGAGACCATTTTTTGTCATTCTTGGTGTTGTTTGAACTACGATGACACCCTCTTCTTGAAGGTCAATTGTCTTCTCTGTATACATTATTGCTTTAATATCTGTAATATCTGCCATCTTAACTCTCTTTTGTCAATTTTTCCCAAACAGCTTTCTCGATCACAATAGAGTGATATGCAGCTGCTAGGTACGCATTTAGCTCATTTGCTTCAATCAAATATGCATTTTGCAAGTTTCTGAATGCCAAAAATGTCTTATCATCAATCATCTCTTTAACGACAAGTGTATCTCTTTGCCCTAGAGAGTTTACAAACGCTGATGCATCTTTTGTTTTACCTGACTCTATAACAACACTATCAACAACAAATACTCTCTCATTCGCTACTTTCTCAGCTATCGCATGATAAAGAGCCAATTTTTTCTGTTTTTTGTTAACTTTTTGCTCATAGTTTCTATTGTTTTTTGGACCAAATGCAACACCACCACCTACAAACAGAGGTGATCGTAGAGAACCAGCTCTTGCACGACCGCCACCCTTTTGAGCCCATGGCTTTTTACCACCACCGCTCACTTCAGAACGCGTCTTTGCTTTTGCTGTGTTTGCTCTCAAACCTGAAGCATATGCTTTACAATAGAGATAGAGGTTATGTGGGTGAACTTCCAAAAATGCCTTTGGAAGCTCTTGGGTTTTAACTACTACTGGGTTACTCATTTAACAATCCTTACCAATCCTCTAGCCCCATTGTGACCAGGAATTGAACCTTTTAATACGAGGATACCATTCTCAGCATCAAATGATAATACATCATTTTTGACAGTAACTTTTGTATTACCATACTGTCCTGGCATCTTTCTACCTTTTTGAACACGACCTGGCCACTCTGCATTACCGATAGAACCAATTCTTCGTCCAAATCTATGTCCGTGAGAACCTGGTCCACCACCAAAGTTGTGTCGTTTCATACCACCTGAAAAACCTCTACCTTTAGTATTGAGTGAAGTCTTCACGATAGCTGCATCTGCGAGTGCTGCTGGGTTCAAATCACCAGCCTCAGTACCCTCAGCTACCTCTATAGTCATAAATTTGTTAAACTCTTTTGTGATACCAAACTTACTCTGTTGACCTTCTATACTTTTGTTCAGTTTTTTACTACTATTGTAAGCTACAAGTGCTTTACCGTCTTCTCTTACTTCGCATACTTTCGTCTCAACGACTTTTAGAAGTGTGACAGGAACACTTGGTACTTCAATCGTTCTACTCATACCAATTTTTTCTACGATAAATTCCATCATCTACTCCTTATTTGTCCATTGATCTGATTTCGACTTCTATCTCAGGAGCAAGATCCAACTTCATAAGTGAATCTATAGTGTCCGAAGTAGCAGATACGATATCGATCATTCTTCCGTGAATTCTGATCTCAAATTGCTCTCTAGCATCTTTGTTGACATGTGGTGATTTGAGTACAGTATATCGCTTCATCTTAGTTGGCATTGGAATTGGCCCTCTAATCTCTGCACCTGTTCTCTTGACTGCATCAACGATGGCAGCAACTGATCTATCTAAAACACGATGATCATAAGCTTTAAGCTTCAATCTAATCTTTTCCATTTTTACCCTTATAAAGAACTCGTCGGTCACCCGACATAAATTTGTTGGACGCGTATTGTATCCAAAATCTCTTTTAAAAAAGTATAAAAATGGTCAAAAATTGTGTTATTTTTTTGATTTGTTTCCTTTTGATAAGGATAAAATGGTAGATCAACTCTCTATGAGGCAAAATAATTCGCTATTTTTATCAATGAAACTATTGAAGCATGATAAAAATAGATTTAAAAATAAAGTAAAAAGAATGTATGATAATAACTAAAGACCGAAGCTAGGACAATGTAGCTTCGGAAGAAAAGGAATTGGAAAAATAATTTCGTTGAGAGAGGACAAGGAAATTTATCTTTTAGACAAGTAATAAATAACTCTCAACAATCTACTTCAAAAGAATTAATCTTTTGTGGCACAATTATAGTGGTTTAGAGTAAATAGCTATGAAATGAAAAATTAACAAAAAGATAACTAAAAGGATATCTTCATGTATATTCCAAAAATTATATACGATATTTCGCAAGATCTCACTTTGCATGATGCGAAAGCTATCGTAGTAGGGGGTTGTGTGCGAGACCACTTTTTGCATCTCCCTACAAAAGATTATGATATAGAAGTCTATGGGCTTGAAAGTATGGATATCTTGATAGATATACTCCAGCACTATGGCACTGTCAATCTCGTAGGTAAAAGTTTTGGTGTATTGAAATTTTCGTATGATGGTGATGAGTATGACTTCTCTCTCCCTAGAAGTGAAAAAAAAATTGCAAAAGGGCATAGAGGTTTTGATGTGACTTTAGATGGGAGTATGCACTTCAAATCAGCAGCAAAAAGACGAGACTTTACTATCAATGCTATGGGGTATGATATTTCACAAGCACAATTTTTGGATCCGTACAATGCTATGGATGATATAGAGCATAGAGTATTGAGACATATTGATGATGATACATTTGCCCAAGATCCTCTCCGTATCTACCGAGCGATTCAATTTTCTGCTCGATTTGGCTATAACCTCGCTATACCTACGCTAAAGCTGTGCAAAGAGATGGTCGCCAATGGTATGCTAGAGCATTTGGCAATAGAGCGAATCTATAGTGAAATGAAAAAGCTTTTACTCAAATCACCCAAACCATCTATAGGCTTTGAGCTGATGCGTGAGCTTGGTATCTTGTCCTATTATCCAGAGCTAGAAGCTCTTATAGATTTGCCACAGTCACCCAAGTGGCATCCCGAAGGAGATGTATGGATCCATACACTTATGAGTTTGGATGCTATGGTATCTCTCCTTGGCAGTGATGAACAACGCAATCTACGATATATGTTTGCCATCTTGTGCCATGACTTAGGCAAAGCTCTCTCTACTACCATAGATATAGATCAAAAGATACAATCTATTGGACATGAGTATAAGGGTAGAGAAGTTACAAAAAGGTTCATGCGAAGACTCACCAATGAGAAGAGCTTCATAGAGAGTCTACTGCCACTTGTAGAACACCATCTCAAACCTTCGCAATTGTATATGGCTCAATCCAAAGAGAGTGCCATCAGAAGATTAGCAACCAAAGTCAATATAGAGGAGTTGGTAGTCATAGCCAAAGCCGACTTCTTAGGAAGGAGTACCCAAGAGGCGAAGAGTGGCTACTATCCTGCTGGTGAGTGGCTCTTAGAACAATCAAAGAAGATAGGCGTAGCGAGTAAGCCTCTTGATAATATTCTTCAAGGAAAAGACTTGATAGAGATAGGATTGACTCCATCACCTCACTTCAAAGAGATACTTAATGCAGTCTATAGCTTACAACTCGATGGTAGACTCAATACAAAAGAGCAAGCTATCGCATATATCAAACGAACATATATTTCAACAAGTGCCTGATATCTTCTCTATGATACTACTCGTACTCTTACCATCTACAAACTCGATGAGTCGTACCTCCTTTGCCAAGTCACTTCCTACTACCTCTTTGCCTCTATAGTCGGCTCCCTTGACGAGAGTATCAGGCAAAATATGTTTGATAAGCTCATAAGGAGTATCTTCACCAAATGCAACAACAAAATCTACACTCTCCAAAGCCCCCAACATAAAAGCCCTATCCTCCAAAGTGTTGATAGGACGAGTATCACCCTTCAATCGCTTGATACTCGCATCACTATTGACCCCCACTATCAATACATCGCCCAACTCTTTTGCTTTTTGGAGGTAGCTCGCATGCCCTCTATGGAGTATATCAAAACAGCCATTGGTGAAAACGACTCTACGCCCTTGTGATTGAAGTCGTTTGACTATCCTCTCTATCTGCACAAACTCCTTGATCTTACTCTCTATCTCTCCCTTATTTAGAGAGTGTTCATACTCCTCTATCTCATTGAGTGTCGCGGTGGCTGAACCTACCTTGGCTACGACGATAGCTGCTGCTTTGTTGGCAAACTGACATGCTTGCACGATATCCATACCACTTGAAAGTGCCATACCTAATGCTGCCAATACTGTATCTCCTGCACCTGTCACATCATAGACTTCCCGTGCTACCGTCGGAATGATTTGCATCTCTCTATCAAATATCGCTATACCCTCTTCACTGAGTGTGATAATCCCATAATCCAAATCCATCGTACTCTTGAGCATTTCCCCCGCTCTCTCTAGGCTTGTTCTATCGGTGATATCTACATCGGTAGCTTCAGATGCCTCCTTCTTATTGGGAGTCAGGAGTGTAGCTCCCTTGTACTTACTATAGTCACTCCCTTTGGGATCGACAAGTATCAAGGTGTTGTGAGATTTTGCTAGTGCGATGATCTTTTGTGTGAGCTCTGGAGTCAATACACCTTTCCCATAGTCAGAGAGGAGTATCGCATCATACTGTGTAATCTTACTTACAAGTGTAGAGTAGAGCAACTCTTGGGATGCTACAGAGATATCACTACGATTCTCATCATCAAAACGGATGATCTGCTGATTGGAAGCTATGATGCGGCTCTTTTTTGTGGTAGTGCGTCCACTCTCCTCAATCACAGATGTAAACTCAGCAGAGATATCATGGAGGAGATTTTTGGCAAGTGTCGCACTCTCATCACAACCCAAGACTGTATATACACTCACTTGGCTATCAAGCGAGAGGAGATTTCGTATGACATTGCCTGCCCCACCCAAAAGGCTATTTTCTTGCGATACTTCCAACACTTGCACAGGAGCTTCTGGAGAGATTCGTTCACAACTCCCCCAAATATAGTGATCGATCATCAAATCACCAACGACCGCGATATTGGGTCTTTGCTGTCGGATTCTCTCCATCACTTCACTTCTTCTTCATGGATGCGTCGTATCTCAGGTAGATAAGCTCTAATACCATCTTCTAGCTCATATCGTGGCTCATAACCCAAATACTCTACAGAGAGTGTGATATCTGCTTGGGTATGAAACTGATACTGTCCTATGTATGGATTGGGGATATACTCTGTAGTATGGGGGAGTGCGAGTTCATCTTGGAGTATATCGCAGATATCTTGAAACGATCGAGCTTCTCCTCTCCCTACATTGTAGATACCACTCTTTTGGGGGTGCATCGCTTTGATATTGGCTTGGATGACATCCTCTATATAGACGAAATCTCTGAGTATCTTATCAGACCCTTCAAAGAGTTTAGGAGTCAAACCAGCTAAGAGCTGATGTCCAAACTGTATTACTGTCGAAGCTGTTTTATTTTTGAAATACTCTCTTGCACCATATACATTGAAGTATCGAAGCCCTACTATAGATATCTCACTATATTTTGCAATATACTCTTTGGCGATATTATCCATCATGAGTTTAGAAAATCCATACGCATTGTTGGGTGCTTCTATACCTACTGTTTGAGGACTTGGAGCATCTCCATATGTAGCAGCTGAAGAGGCATATATCATATTGGCTCTATGGCTCACTGCGATATCCAAAAGATTTTTAAAGGCATTCACATTTGTTTTGATCATCAAATCTTGCTCCAACACCGTAGTATCAGAGATAGCCGCTTCATGAAATATATAATCAAAGCTATATTCGCTCTTGAGTCTATGCAAAGCGTGCATATCATTGATATCTCCTGAGATTACTTCACCTTGGAAACCTATCAAATTTTTGAAGTGACCGAAGCTTTTGAGATTGCCATTTGAAAACTTCTCATCAGAGCGGAACTTATCAAAGATCACAATCTTGCAAGAGGGGTAGTGTTCTTGAAGATAAAATGCCAAATTCGCACCGATAAAACCTGCACCACCTGTAATAAGAATATATTTATTGTTGAGATCTTCTTCTGTATATTTCATAATTTACCTTGATGTTCTTGAAAATATTTTGCACATAGAGCCACTGATTCAAATGAGTATGTCGCCTCTGCGTGTCGCTCTTTGCCTATGTAGATAGAGTCTACTCCTGCATTTTGCGCAAACTCTATATCAGAAGATTTATCTCCTATCATCCAAGAGTTGGAGAAGTCGATACTGTAGTCACTCTCTATGCCTTGGAGCATTCCTATCTTTGGTTTTCTACATGCACACTCTGCCTCTGGGGCATGTGGACAAAAGAGAACTTGCTCTATAGAGATCGCTCTCTTTTGCATCTGCGTCAACATCCAACGAGTCAATCTATCAAAATCCTCTTGTTTATAGTAGCCACGACCTATGCCTGATTGATTGGTCACGATATAGAGGAGATAATCTTTTTGCATGAAGCACTCCAAAAGATCGAAAATCCTTTCTGAAAATTCAAAATCATCTCTCTTTGAGACATAACCATGGTCGATATTGATGATGCCATCCCTATCTATAAAGAGTGCTTTGCGTTGCAATGAACTAGTCACTCCCAAAGAGATCTCTTGTGTATACTTTCTCTTTGACATCTAATATATCCTCATGCAATCTATTGGCGACAATCACATCTGACATACGCTTAAACGCATCTAAATCATTGATGACTTTAGAGTGGAAAAACTCTTCATCTTTTAGCTCAGGCTCATAGACAACGACCTCTATACCTTTTGCTTTGATGCGTTTCATAATGCCTTGTACGGAAGAGGCTCTAAAATTGTCCGATCCACTCTTCATGATGAGCCGATAGACACCCACAATCTCTGGATTTTTATCTATGATACTCTGTGCGATGAAATCTTTGCGTGTTCTGTTCGACTCTACAATAGCTGATATCATATTGCTTGGTACATCTTGATAGTTGGCTCGTAACTGCTTCGTATCTTTTGGCAAGCAGTACCCTCCATATCCAAAAGAGGGATTGTTGTAGTGTGTACCTATCCTAGGATCGAGACCAACCCCTTCGATGATATGCTTAGTATTGAGATCATGTGTTTGAGCATAGCTATCAAGTTCATTGAAATAAGCAACTCGCATTGCAAGATAAGTATTGGAGAAGAGCTTGACCGCTTCTGCTTCAGTGGAATTGGTATAAAGCATTGGGATATCCTCTTTGAGAGCTGCTGATTTCAAGAGATTTCCAAAGACTTTCGCTCGTTCACTTATCTCTCCGATGATAATGCGTGAAGGGTAGAGATTGTCATGCAATGCACTCCCCTCTCGTAAAAATTCTGGCGAAAAGATGATACGATCACAACCAAGACGCTCACTGATCTCTTTTGTGTACCCTACAGGTACTGTAGACTTGATGACCATAACCGCTTGGGGGTTGATACTCATCACATCTTTGATGACAGACTCTACAGATCGTGTATCAAAATAGTTTGTCTTGGGATCATAGTCTGTAGGTGTAGAAATGATGACAAAATCAGCTCCTACATATGCCTCATTCTTATCGAGTGTTGCTCTAAAATTGAGTGATCTGTTTTGTAAAAAATCACTAATCTCTTTATCTTCTATCGGAGAGATTTTATTGTTGAGCATCTCTATCTTCTCTGCTACCAAATCGAGTGCGACTACTTCATTGTGCTGTGCGAGAAGTACCCCATTGGAGAGACCTACATAGCCAGTTCCTGCGATTGCTATCTTCATATTTTTATCCTTACTTTGGAAATCTCCTACTAAAACCGCAATTATACTCTAAGCGTTATGAACTAGCACTGAATAAAAATCTCAAATAAGATACCTCTCTCAAGAAAGTAAAAGCATATCAGTACGAATGATATTGCAACCCTAACCCATACAACTTTTCAAACTCTTGGAGATATCTGCTTGCTATATCGCTTCGCTTGATGACCATGACATTCTCTGCATTTTTACTATTGGCTTTTTTCGTGAAGTTATAAGAGCCTACGACGACAACTTTTTGGTCGATGATCATCACTTTGTGGTGCATTTTGTATCGGTTATTATCAAGTACTACAGATACACCACTCTCTTTGAGATAGTTATAGACGCTATATTTTTGATACTTGTTTTGTGTTGCATCAAGTACCCCTCTCACTACTACACCTCGTTTTTGGGCTGCGATAAGGGCATCTGCCAATTTACGGTTGGTGAATGCATACACCATAAAAGAGATATTCTCTTTTGCATTATTGATACGAGCGAGCAGTCTCTTTTGGATATCTATATCTGGAGCGAAATATATCTCTAACTCTTTGCTGAGGTAGGGCTGCTGTACTTTCTTATCATGTGCATAGAGTTTGATAAATTTACTACGGTAGTAGTTGGCTATAGCACTATCTTCTATGCGTAGGTAGTTATCATTGTTGCGGTAGAATGCATAGACGGTGTAGTTACCAGAGCTTATCCACACGACTTCTCTATCTATGATGAGAATCTTGTCATGCATCAGGGCTTTAGGGTTATCGTCTGCTACGACGGTGATACCTGCATCTGTGAGATTTTGATATTTTTTTGCATTTTGCTTTGTATCATCTGTGACTACTCTCACACTCACGCCTCTCTGGTGTGCCTCTATGAGAGCTTTGGTGATATATTTATTGGTGAGAAAATACATCGCCATCTCAATAGTGATGTGTGCATCATTGATATCTTGGATGATGCGAATATCTACACCCTCTTTGTAGTACCCACCCTTTGTTTTGGAGAAGTAGGGTTCTAGGGGTAGAGTGGCTTTGAGAAAGAGTGTCGCTACGAAGAGTAACAACAGATATCTAAGAGGCAAAAGTATCATCTATAGCTTGGCAAAAGATATGACCTATAAGGATATGCATCTCTTGTATACGCGGTGTATCACTTGAGGGGACAATGATATTGATATCACAGAGTTGGCACATAGCACCACCATCTTTCCCACTCAATCCTATAGTCGCACAGCCCAACTCTTTGGCTCTATTGATTGCGTGGATGATATTTTCACTATTGCCACTTGTCGAGAGTGCAAGAAGGACATCCCCATCTTGAGCCAATGCTTCGACTTGACGATCAAAAACCCTCTCAAATCCATAATCATTGCCTATCGCTGTAAGAGCAGATGTATCCGTCGTCAATGCGATACCAGCGAGAGCTTTTCGTTCACTCTTGTAGCGACCTGACAACTCTGCTGCTATATGTTGTGCGTCAGCAGCAGAGCCACCATTGCCACAAATGAGAATCTTTTTTGAACGCTTCAGTGCATCGACAAGTACTTTTGAACCACTCTCCACATCAAGTAGAAGCCCTGCCATTACTCTCTCTATGGTCTGCTTATGTGCTGCAAACTCTGTTTGTATCATCTTCTCTATCAAGCTTTTCTCCTTGGGAAATTTCTTAGAACTCTAATAGTATCACTCTGGGCGATAGTTCTCTTTTCTCTTTTTTTCTCTCTGAGCTCTCTTCTTCTCCATCATCTTGGCATCTCTGAGATCCTCTTCATTATCATATCTCGCACCATCTATAAATTTGCTCTCATCATCAAATTGCCCTGACTTGACACCCCATAGTAGAGCGAGAAGACCCAATGCTCCTAAGAATGTGGAGACTCCTAGCATCAATATCATAATATTTTCACTCATAATACTCCTTTATAAATTTATAACTTAAGAACAACTCTTTTTAACTCTTTTGTATATTGTACCATATGAAGTTTTAATTTGGTATCTATTGCCTAAATATTAATCATAAGAAAGAAAATATAGAAAATTTTATGATGACAACTTGAAACAATAGTGGCTCTAAAACTTATTAGAGTATAATACGAAATTATACTCTAATGTTATGCACTCTATGATTATTGTATTTGTTAAGTTATACAGCTAGGTAACATGTTGAGATAATAATAAAATTCATAGTATGAGGTAGAGAGTGCGTAAGGCATATAGTAGATATTTTACATCTTCCGTTCTTGTTGGTTGGATGGTTGCACTCTTGAGCTCTCTGCATCTCTATCTCGCTTGGCTAGGTTGGTCGCATCCTCTGCCCAATACTATCTTTGCGATTTTGGCACTCTATGGGCTTTTGGCAAGTGACAAAAAAAGCTGGTTTTGGGCGGGGTTTGGTATAGGTATTCTCTGGTTTTGGTGGATATCTATGAGCTTTCGGCTCTATGGCTTTGCTTGGGCTATACCTATCGGTATCATACTCACTGCTTTGACCTATGCCATCCTCTTTTGGTCTGTTGCTTCTATTACGCAGAAGGTAGAGAGCAAATTTCGTCTCTCTTCTCTCTGGCTTAAAGCCCTCTTTCTTCTCAATGCTAGTTTGATACACCCTTTTGGATTTGACTGGTTCAAGGTTGAACTCATATTTGTGGAGAGTTATCTTGGAGTAGAGGTGTGGCAGTTGGCTTTGATACTTTTGGGCATACTCTTGGCTATAGAGCGTCGGCGACTATGGTATCTACTCATCATCCTCCTCGCATATCAACCTACCACTCTAAGTTCGCCTCTTGAGGATCGTCATATAGAGTTGGTCACTACACATATCCCTGTAGAGACCAAATTTGATCCCAAGATGCTTGCAGGTTTTCTCGATATTGTAGAAAAACATATAGATAGTGCCATCACAAAAAACAAAAAGCTCATCGTCTTGCCTGAGTCTATACTCCCTATATTTCTCAACAAAGAGCCTCAATTGCTCACACACTACAAAGAACGATCGAAGAGTATAACACTCATTATCGGGGCTTTGCATTGGGATGAGGGTGTCCCTCGAAACTCAAGCTATATCTTCAAAGATGGCAAGTTACAAATCGCGGACAAAGTGATCCTCGTACCCTTTGGTGAGAGCAATCCACTCCCTGATTGGTTGGGGGATATTGTCAATAAGATATTTTATGATGGTGCAGTAGACTATAAAGCGAGTAGTCATATCACAGACTATGAGATAGATGGAGTACGATACCGTAATGCTATCTGCTACGAAGCGTGTAGCACAAAGCTCTATAGTGGTCAACCACAAAACATGATCGTCTTGAGTAACAATGGCTGGTTTATCCCCTCTATCGAGCCAACACAACAGCGACTACTCTTACAATACTACAGTAAGAGATATGGCACAACTATCTATCATAGTATCAATATGTCTCCTAGCTATATCATAGCAGGTGGCAAAGTCATCTGGAAAGAGAAGTCACAATGAATATGAAAAAATTTTGGGTTGCTCCCATAGTAGGATATCAATATATATCACAGATACTTCCTGCGGGATGCAGATACTATCCCACATGCTCTGAGTATGCCAAGTGGTCTTTGGAGATGGAGCAAGCTCCTATGGCACTCTACCACTCTACACTTCGCATACTTCGCTGTAACCAACTCTTTGCTGGGGGGATAGATTATCCTATCATACGATACAAATCACCACCTTTTTTATCTCTTACACCCTATCTTAACATAATTTGTGGCAAAATGAAAATTAAGTATTGGATCGTCCCAAAATTAGATTCAGACAATAAATATTATATTATAAAGGATCACAATGTCCATTGAACTCCAAGCACCACTCGATATGCACCTCCATCTTAGAGATGGTGCAATGCTTCAAAAAGTTGCTCCACTAAGTGCCAAGAGCTTTGCAGGTGCTATCATCATGCCAAATCTAGTGCCACCCGTCACTACCAAAGAAGATGTCATAGCATATAAAAGACGCATTATCGAAAGTATAGGAGATGAGAAGTTCATCCCCTATATGACACTTTTTTTTAAGGCAACATATACAAGAGAGTTTCTGGAGAGTATCCAAGATGAGATCACTGCTATCAAACTCTACCCAGCAGGTATCACAACCAACTCTGAAGGTGGTGTGAGTGGATTTGAGATAGAAGAGCTTCGTGAAACACTTCAGGCGATGAGTGATCTTGGTATACCCCTCTGTATCCATGGGGAGACGGGGGGATTTGTGATGGATAGAGAAGCAGAGTTTGTCCCTGTATATGAAAAGCTTGCAACAGCCTTTCCTCAGCTCACTATCATCATGGAACACATCACTACCAAAGCAAGTGTAGAGGCACTCGATAGATTTGAAAATCTTTACGCGACTATCACGCTACACCATCTACTCATTACTCTTGATGATGTCGCAGGAGGGATGCTCCAGCCACATCTCTTCTGCAAACCTATCGCCAAACGACCGACAGATAGAGACGCTCTACTCAAAGTCGCACTCGATGGACATCCTAAAGTAATGTTTGGGAGTGACTCAGCACCACATCCTAGAGAAGCCAAAGAGTCTTGTGGTTGTGCAGCAGGTGTCTTCACTGCTCCTATAGCACTCCAAGCACTTGTAGAGCTTTTTGAAAAAAACAATACACCCATGGAAAATTTACAAAAGTTTATCAGTGGTAACGCACAAGCCATTTATAAAATTACACCCTTAGAAAAATCTGTCATACTAGAGAAAGAGACGAGTGAAATCCCAGCAGACTACTTGGGTGTTGTCCCTATGTATGCAAATGAGAAGCTCGCATACGAAATCAAAACTATTCACTAATAGGTCTCTATGCCTGATACAAATATCAAAGAGTTTATAGAAGGTCATAAAAACTTTCAATCTATAAACTTCAAACAAAATAAACATCGCTTCAAAAAGCTTACTGAAGAGGGGCAAGATCCCAAAGCCCTCTTCATAGGCTGTAGTGACTCTCGCCTCATGCCTGCTATGATCACTGATAGCAAACCTGGAGATCTCTTTATCATTCGTAATATCGGAAACTTTGTTGCTCCATATCAGCCAGAGGCTGACTATCACGCTACAGCAGCAGCTATAGAGTATGCGATATCCGTCCTAGAGCTTACGAATATCATCGTATGTGGTCACTCTGACTGTGGTGCTATTGCATCACTCTACAAAGATATCCCAAAAAATGATGAGAATATACATACTATCAAGTGGCTCGAACTAGGAGAAACCCCAAAAAAGATCGCTATGATGAGTGTTGACAAGGATGACAAAGAAGCACTTCTTCGCTATACAGAGAAGGTCTCTGTACTTTTTCAATTGCGTAATCTTTTGACCTATCCCGCAGTCAAAAAGCGTGTAGAAGAGGGCGAACTATTTCTGCATGGCTGGTACTACAATATAAAAAATGGCGAAATAGAATTTTATGATGATGAAACATATGAATTTAAACTCTTGACCCACAATAATGTGGGATTTAACAGTCAAAAAAAGGAAGATGCATGATAGCAAACTCAATAGAAGATCTCGTAGGAGGAACACCTCTTATCAAACTCAATCAACTCTCACAAGAGAGTGGTGCCACTATATTGGCAAAATGCGAATTTATGAACCCTACAAGCTCTATCAAAGATCGTATAGCCCTCAATATGGTCAATAGAGCTATAGAAGATGGAACGATCAATGATAATACGACCATCATAGAGCCTACAAGTGGCAACACAGGTATAGGATTGGCAGCGGTATGTGCCTCCAAAGGGTTAAAACTCATACTCACTATGCCTGAATCTATGAGTACAGAGAGACGCAATCTCCTCAAATATTTGGGTGCAGAACTTCTCTTGACTCCAGCATCTGGCGGTATGGGTGCAGCGATCAAGGAAGCAAATAGGCTACAAGAGAGTATGGACAATGCCATTGTATTGCACCAATTCCAAAATCCAAACAACCCAGAGATACACCGCAATACAACAGCCCTAGAGATATTAGAAGATACTGAGGCATCCCTAGACTTTTTTGTGGCTGCTATAGGTACAGGGGGGACTATCACAGGTGTATCAGAAGTCCTCAAAGAGAGACTCCCAAAGCTCCAATCCATTGCTGTAGAGCCGAGTGACTCACCCATACTTAGTGAGGGGCGAGCTGGACCACACAAGATACAAGGCATAGGTGCAGGCTTTATCCCTGCTGTGCTGAATACAGAGATATATGATGCAATCGTTCAAGTCAGCAATGATGCCGCATTTTCTATGGCACGGAAGGTAGCCAAAGATGAAGGTCTTCTTGTGGGTATATCCGCTGGAGCCAATCTCCAAGCGGCGTATGAAGTTGCAAGCAGAAAAGAGAACCGAGGCAAAACAGTCGTCACTATCTTATGTGATACAGCAGAACGCTATCTATCTACTGCTCTTTTTGATGCGTTATAGTAACTGATGCTAACTCCCCTATTTTTGGAGACTATCTGTGTAGAGGCATACAAACCTCTCCATATCGAGTATCACAATCGACGATTTCATCGGACACAAAAAGAGATTTTTTCTACCGACAGAGCATTTGACCTCGCTACTCTCATCGATCCTCCTGATGCACAACGATATCGTTGCAGGATACTCTATGGTCAAAATATTGAAAGCATAGAGTATACTCTATATCAACCCAAAAAGATCAACACTATACGAGTAATAGAGTGCTGCCTAGAGTATCCCTATAAATATGCCAATAGAGATCAGCTCAATCAACTCACTCAAACTTATAATGAGAGTGATGAAGTCTTGATAGCATGCCATGGTCTTGTTACTGATACGACTATAGCTAATATAGCTTTTTTAGAGAAAGAGCAATGGATCACACCTAAAGAGCCTCTTTTGAGAGGGATAACTCGTCAGAGATTATTGGATGAAGGCTTTTTAGTATGCAAAAATGTAAAAGTTGATCAAATTTTACACTATGATGGTGTAGCTCTAATGAATGCTATGGTAGGATTTAGGATCATAAACCCTACTTGGTTAGGTATATAAAATCCAAATAAAGAGAATAATTATGCAAATAGATCTTTTCAATACACAAAGCTACCAACAGTTGATATCATCTCATTTAAAGAACACTATACACTTTTTATTTGAAAATGACCAAGAGTTTGCATTGGCATGTGAGACAGAATTTCTATCATTTAACCCACCTCTACCACAAACTATATTGGATGGATTTGGGGAGACTGTCCTCTTTATGTTGACAGGATACACCTATGAGACATCGAAAATAGAGGATGAAGAGTTTAGTTTTGAGGCAGGATTTGGAGAAGAGAACTTCGGCTCACATGTATCCCTGCCTCTACTGGCGATCAAGCAAATTTTTGTAGAAGAGTATCCTATCACTATCAACATAAGTAGAGCGGTAGCTCCTGAGATAGATATAACCCAAAGAGACTCTAGTCGATCGATGGAAGCTCTACTCAACAATCCTGAGAACAAAAAGCTACTCAAAAAGAAAAACTCTTAAGAGAGATTTAGCAGTGTCCTGAGATAATGAAGTTGACGACTTTGTCTACATATGCATTATGTTTGTTCTCTTTTGAGTAAACGATATGAAATTTTCTTGACATATTATATCCTCGTATCCGTGCTTCAAATAGTTCTCCCTTCTGTACTTCATCGGTTATAGCGTGCTTAGATATGATAGAGACAACAGGTCGTTCATCGGCACTCTTTTGGGCTTTTTTTATAGTTTGGAGCAGTGCTGTAGAGCTACTCACTTCACTCAATACATCAAAGCTCTTGCAAGAGACACCGATATCTTCAAAGACATCAGCGACAATCGCTTTGGTATGACTCCCCTCTTCTCTACATACCCACTGAAACTCATACAGATCTTCTGTTTTCAATACCTTAGGGATAGGTGCATTACTAAAAACCACCAGTTCATCCTCTAGCCACTCTCTATAGATCATATCATTATTTTGGATATATGACTCGATCAATCCAACATCCAACTTCCTATCTTTGAGTAGACTTACAATCTCTTCACTATTATGAATTGCTAGTGTGATGTCATTGTTGATAGCTGTACCGATAGTATTGAGGCATTGTCCAGGGACGATATAGTGTCCGATAGTAAAAGAGGCTCCGAGATGGAATGTGATCTTTTTATCAATAATTTTCAATATATCTTTTTCTGCGATATGGATAGACTTCTCTAAAGTTGATGCTATCTTATAGAGTTCATCACCCTCTGAGGTAAGCTTGATACCATTTTTCTTTCTTTCAATAATTTTAGCATCTAAATATTTTTCGATAAATTTTATCTGCTGTGTGACTGCTGGTTGTGAAATTCCTAATTTGGCTGAAGCTTTAGAAAAACTCCTCTCTCTAGCAACAGTCAAAAATGTTTCTAATTTTACAAAATCTTTTAGCATATTTTTTCCTTAAATTATAAATCAATATGTATAATGTTTATTATAGCAGATTATACTTAAATTATGAAATAAGAATTGCTTATCTATGAATTTTCAGTATATTTTAATCAAGAACAGTAATTTTATATGAAGTTGGATATAATCTAAATAGTTTTTGTCACATAGGATGATGACAAAAAAGTGAAACCATAAGGTTATAATGGAGTGTTACAATGAATAGTGTGTTAGAAAACAGTGTCTTAGATGAACTCAATCCAAGTCAACGGAAAGCAGCTCAACTGATAGATGGACCTCTCCTGATCTTAGCAGGTGCAGGAAGCGGTAAAACAAAAACTTTGACGAGTCGATTGGCATACCTTGTAGGTGAAGTAGGTATAGCTCCATCCAATACTCTCACACTTACATTTACCAACAAAGCAGCGGCTGAGATGCGTGAAAGAGCTTTGCAACTCATCAACACACAGACAGCTCACCCTCCTCTACTTTGTACATTTCACAAGTTTGGACTGCTTTTTTTGAAGTTTCATATAGAGAAATTAGGACGAAGAAACAATTTTGTAATTATAGATAGCGATGATAAAAAACGCCTTTTGAGGTCTATTATAAAAGAGCTGAAGATCGATCTCAATGTCTCTTTTCTCTCTAGTGAAATCTCCAAATATAAAAACTCTCTGCTCTCTCCAGCTGTAGCTATAGAGAAAGCAGAACTCGTCGATTATCGTAAAGCTGCAAAAGCATACGAAGCTTATCAAGAAAATATCATCGAAAACAATCTTGTGGACTTTGATGATCTTCTCATGCTCTCATATCAAATACTTGATGAAAACCCTGATCTAAGAATCGAGACGAGTAATCGCTATCAGTATATAATGGTAGATGAGTACCAAGACACCAATGAGCTTCAGTTAAAGCTTTTGGAGCATCTCGCCTCTGAACATAATAATCTTTGTGTAGTAGGTGATGATGATCAGAGTATATATGGGTGGAGAGGTGCAAATATACGCAATATCTTGGAGTTTGAACAGCACTTCAAAAATGCACAAACTGTGAAGCTTGAGACTAATTATCGCTCAACTAACCAAATACTTCATGCCGCCAATACCCTCATAGAACACAACAGTAATCGCATAGGCAAAAAACTCATCAGCGATTATGGTGATGGGGAAGATATCGAACTGTTACACTCTCTTGATGAGTCTCACGAAGCAAGAAGAGTAGCATCAGATATACAAAAGCTCCTCACCAAAGGTGTCAATGCGAATGATATAGCTGTCCTCTACCGTATCAACGCGCTCTCTCGCTCTCTTGAGGAGGGTTTTATCAAAGAGCGATTGGCATTTAAACTCATTGGTGGTATGCGTTTTTATGAGCGGGCAGAGATCAAAGATATCATCTCCTATTTTCGTGTACTCTCAAACCCAAATGATGATTTCTCTCTTCTTCGTATCATCAACAAACCCAAAAGAGGCATAGGAAAAGCTTCACTAGAGAAATTGCAACAACTTGCATCCAAAAAAGAGGCTTCTCTCTATCGCTCTATCACTGATACACCAAAGAAAGCACTGCAAGATTTAGTAGGGAAAAAAGTCGCTACTTCGCTCAAAAAACTCTTCGCAGATATAGATCTCTTGCAGTATGAAGCCCAGCATTACTTAGAAAATCTCGTAACACTCTTTGAAGAGAAGATAGCTCTGAAGAAATATTATGGCAATCTCGTCGATAGTTATGATAGGATTGCAAATATAGATGAGTTTTATGGATACTTCAGAGATTCTGTCAGCAAAAATCCAGAGCTTACCCTCGATACCTTTCTCAATGATCTATCTCTACAGAGTGAGCAAGATCAGATCGGAGAAGATGCCATTACTATCATGAGCGTGCACGCAGCAAAGGGCTTAGAGTTTGAACATCTTTTTGTCATTGGATTAGAAGAGGAGTTCTTCCCTCTTCTTGGTGATAACTGTGATATGGAAGAGGAGCGTCGCTTGGGCTATGTAGCAATCACACGAGCAAAAAGATACTTAACGCTCTGCTATGCAGATAGCAGGTTTTACAAAGGACGAAGAAAGGTAATAGAGAAAAGTAGATTTCTTGGAGAGGCAGGAGTGATACAGAGTACTAGCCTCAAGATCACGAAGAGTTCAGGTTACAAAAAAGGCGATTTAGTAAAACACAAGATTTTTGGTATAGGGAGAGTACAAGCCGTCAACAAAGCAGGCAAAGAGTATAAACTTTTGATCAATTTTGGTGGGAACAAAAAAGAGATACTCAGCTCTTTTGTGCAAACTATCTAATGAATCGCTTATTTGTAGTCAACAAACCGATCTTTCGTAGCTCCAACAGCTACATGGGGTATGTCAAACGAAAATATAATACAAAAAAAGTCGGCTACTCAGGTACGCTTGATCCGTTTGCTACGGGCTGCCTCATCGTCGCTACAGGACAATACACCAAGCTCTTCAACTATCTTGCCAAAACTCCAAAAACATACCGAGCAACCCTTTGGCTAGGGGTCACTTCGCCGACACTAGATATAGAAAAAGTTGATGCGATAGAGGAGGTCAAAGCCTATAGCATAGAGAAAATAGAAGAGATACTCAAAAGTTTTACTGGTCTCTTCAGATATTCCCCACCAAAATACTCTGCCAAAAAAATAGCTGGTAAGAGAGCCTATGATTTGGTACGAGAAGGTATCGAGATAGAACTCAAAGAGATAGAGTCTCATATCTATGAGAGCAAACTCATCAACTACAATCACCCTTTTGTACACTTCGAGGCGACAGTAAGCGAGGGGACATATATACGCAGTTTGGGGCATGCTATAGCACAAAAACTAGGTGTAGAGGGGACACTCTCTAGCTTGCGTCGTATCAATGAGGGGAAATTTGTTTATGATGGGGAGAAGGCACTTGACCCACTAGAGTACCTTAGGCTTCCATTCAATAATTATCTTGGAGATGAGGCTTTTCTTGAACTAGGAAAAAAAATTGCTATAGAGTATTTTGAAAATCAAGATGATGGAGAGTATATAGTCGTGACAAAAAACTTCTTCTCTATTATTGAAATAAAAGATTTGGTAGTCAAATATAGACTCAATAGACAAAAGAAGTTCTCCCCTTAATGATATTTTTTTAAATTACTATATTCATTAATATTGAATATGTTTTATAAAAAATAGATATTGAGTATTTTGCCAGCCTAGAGCTACCTCACCATACTAAAGCCACCTATTAGCATGAAAGTGGTACTATATTCACCAATTTTAATTTCACCCCCACAAAGGATTATCATGACTCAAGGCATAGCTCAATTTCTGCCACTTATTATACTGTTTGCGATATTTTATTTTCTGATTATCAGACCACAGCAACAGCAACAAAAGAAGCATCAAGCGATGCTCGATGGACTCACAAAAGGTGATAAAATCGTCACTACAGGTGGTTTGATGGCTGAGATAGTGAAAGCAGAAGAGGGTTTTCTCAAAGTCAAACTCAATGATAGCGTCATAGTCAAAGTAGATAGAGCATTTGTCTCAAAAAAGGTTGAAATCGGAAATGAAAACGCTTAATTATAGAGTCGTTATCTTTGCATTTGCATTGATATTTGGTATAGTTTTTTCTATCCCCTCGCTCACACAGAGTGAGAGTGGCAAGAAGATCACTCTAGGATTGGATCTACAGGGTGGTTTGCATATGCTGCTAGGTATCAAGACAGATGAAGCGATCAAATCACATATCAAATCACTCGCAGCAACACTCAAATATATCCTCGACGACAATGAGATTATCTATGATGAGCTGAAGATAGAAGAGGAGAGTGTTACCTTTGAACTGCTCGATGATGAAGATGTCACAAGGACTACTAGCCTCATCAAAAAAGATATGAAAGGGATAGTACTCAACCACAGTGGATTGAAGTTTACTATGGATATCACTCCAGAAGAGATCATCACGACGAAAAAAAATGCTATCTCACAAGCAGTTGATACCATACGAAATCGTCTCGATATGTTTGGTTTAGCAGAACCTACAGTAGCCAAACAAGGCGAAGATAAAATCCTCGTCGAAGTCCCTGGGATCAAGACACCCCAACAAGAGCAGAGAATCCGTGAACTTATCGCTAGAGCTGCACACTTGCAGATGATGGCTGTCGATGAGGATAGAGCGGCTAGAGTAGAGAGTATGAATCCCAACGAAGCCAAACAATATGGCGATGTGATACTACAAGATGTCAAAACTCCTGAAAAGTATCTACTCAGACAAATACCTATCCTCGATGGCTCTATGCTCACTGATGCTAAAGTAGGGTTTGACAAAAGTAACCAACCAGTGATCAACTTCACACTCAATGGGCAGGGTGGTCGTATATTTGGTGACTTCTCTGGCAAAAGTGTCGGCAAGAGAATGGCTGTCGTCTTGGATGAGAAAGTCTACTCAGCCCCTGTCATCCGTGAACGAATAGGTGGTGGACGAGGGCAAATATCAGGAAACTTCACTGTAGCAGAGGCACATGATGTGGCTATTGCTTTGAGAAGTGGTGCCTTGCTCGCTCCAGTATTTGTCATGGAGAAGAGAAGTGTAGGACCTAGCCTAGGTGCAGATAGTATCAAAGCAAGTACCATTGCATTGATCTTAGGTTTTGTCTTGGTTGTTGCGTTTATGATACTCTATTATGGGATTGCAGGAGTTATAGCAGATGTCGCTTTGGTGGGAAATCTCTTTTTGATTTTGGCTATTATGTCACTCTTTGGAGCGACACTCACACTACCTGGTATGGCTGGGATTGTCCTGACTGTAGGTATGGCTGTCGATGCCAATGTCATCATATCGGAGAGGATACGAGAACTTCTCCATAGTGGCAACTCTATAGCGAAATCTATAGAGAGAGGATACAACAACGCCTTCACTGCTATTTGGGATGCAAATATTACGACACTTATCGCTGCTGTTGTACTCTATGTCTATGGTACTGGTCCCATCAAAGGATTTGCATTGACTATGAGTATAGGTATATTAGCATCTATGCTTACAGCTATTTTAGGTACGCATGGTATCTACCAATGGCTTCTACCAAAAATTGACTCTAAACGACTCAATTTTTGGTTTGGTATCAAGGTTTAGGAGAAGAGATGGAACTATTTAAATATCAAGACCCCGTGCAGTTTATGAAGCAGAGTAAACGATTCGGTTTTCTCTCAATCGTAGTAATATTGCTCTCTTTGGGATTACTTTTTACCAAAGGGTTTAATTATGGTATAGATTTTGCTGGCGGTACACTCATACAAGTCAAGTATGAGGGGAATGCACCACTTACCCAAGTGAGAGATGTGCTCAAAACTACAGAGAAATACAAAAATGCGAGTGTTACCTATTTTGGAAGTGATGATGAGATCGTCATCCGTACCAAAAGCACTTCCAAAGTAGTAGGCGAAGATGTAGGCGACAAGATCCGCACACTGCTCAAAGATACAGGCAAATTTGAAGTGCGTCGTGTCGATATGGTTGGACCAAAGATAGGAGATGAACTCAAAGAGAAAGGGTTGATGGCGATGCTACTAGCTATTCTCGGTATCCTTGTCTATATCTCTTTTAGATTTGAGTGGAGATTTGCTCTTGCATCTGTCTTGGCATTGGTACATGATGTCACTATAGCTATAGGAGCGATAGTGCTCTTTGATGTGGAGGTCAACCTCGATATACTCGCTGCAATACTTACGATACTTGGGTATTCACTCAACGATACTATCATTGTGTTTGACCGTATCCGTGAAGGTATCCGCACTATCAAACATCCCGATCTCGACAAGATTATCAATGAGTCTGTCACGCGCACACTCTCGCGAACGACACTCACATCATTGACGACATTCTTGGTGGTATTGACACTCTATATCTTTGGTGGAGAGATCATCAGTGGCTTTAGCTTTACGCTTCTTGTGGGTATCCTTGTTGGTACATACTCTTCTATCTTTGTCGCATCGCCTATATTGTTGTGGCTTGGGTTTGATGTGCAAGGGTTTAGAGCCAAAGAGGCAGAGAAACTCAAAAGAGAGAAAGAGAAAGAGAAGATGCGTGCTATGTATGAGCAAGGAACCATTTAAAAAGTGACAATTTAAAAGAGGATACCATATGCAGTGGGAAAAAATTTTTTATGTTTTTTTTACCTTGATGAGCTTGACGACAAGTGCAGCATTTTTGTATGAAAATTCACCGCTATCGCTATTTATAGCAGGCAGTGTCAATGTAGTATCGACCATACTCAAAATAGGGGTGAGAAACTTACTCTCAGCAGAGCTACTCGCTGGTTCACTCGTAGCAGATTTGCACCTTATCCCTGCATTTTTTGCACTTAAGTTTTATCAAGCAGATCACATAGCGGTTGGCTTGGTGATAGGTGCTGTCGTTGCCAATGTCTATACACTTATCATCTCAATGATCGAGAGCCATAGAGAGAAGGAGTACTTTTGATGCCTCATTATCAACGATTGCGAACTCCCTCACTCTATGGAGATGCGATCGAACAAAAACGCAAAGAGATCAGAGCTTACTTCAATAGTACCTTTGAACTCTATGAGTCACTCTTTACTCTGCTCCGTGATGAAAATGCACTCTATCAAAAAGCTGATAGATTGAGACATCCTCTCATATTTTATTATGGACATACTGCTACATTCTTTATCAACAAACTCAAACTTGCTAAAATCATATCTCAGAGAATAGACCCCAGACTAGAGTCGATATTTGCTGTAGGTGTGGATGAGATGAGTTGGGATGATTTGGATGAGCGGCACTATAGCTGGCCGACACTGCAAGAGACTCAAAGATATAGAGATAGACTCAAGAGTATCATCAATCAACTTATAGATACCATGCCCCTCACACTCCCTATCACAGACGATAGCCCTTGGTGGGTGATACTCATGGGTATAGAGCATGAAAATATCCATATAGAGACCTCCTCTGTATTGATACGGCAACTCCCTCTCTCTATGGTCACGCCATCAAACAAGTGGAAAAGATTTCAAGAGTCTAGCAAAGCACCCAAAAATAGCTTGATTGATCTACCAAGCGGTAGTGTTGATTTGGGCAAGAGTTCGCACTCAGATCTCTATGGTTGGGACAATGAGTATGGCAAACACTATACAGAGATACCAGCCTTTCGTGCCTCTAAGTACCTTGTATCCAATAGCGAGTTTTTACTATTTGTTGAAGATGGAGGCTACCTAGAGGATCGTTTCTGGTCACAAGAGGGCTGGGAGTGGAGAGAGTATACGCAAGCGACTCATCCATCATTTTGGGTCAAACAAGAGGGTGAATATCTTCTACGAACACTCACAGAAGAGATTTCACTCCCTTTTAATTGGCCTGTAGAGGTCAACTATCATGAAGCGACTGCTTTTTGTGCTTGGCTTGCACAAAAGAGTGGGAAAGCTATCACACTGCCTACAGAAGATGAGTATATGCGACTCCACGACTTCTCAGGCGTAGCAAAACTTGGAGAGTGGGGAGAGAAAGCCCCTGCTAATATCAATCTCGAATATGGAGCATCTCCCTGTCCTGTAGATGCCTTTGCACATGGTGACTTCTATGATGTGATAGGCAATGTATGGCAGTGGAGTCGTACCGCTATCTATCCCTATGATGGGTTTGCAGTGCACCCTATCTATGATGACTTTACTGTTCCTACCTTTGATGGCAAACACAATCTCATCAAGGGCGGTTCATGGATTAGCTGTGGCAATGAAGCGAGTCATGAGAGCCGATATGCTTTCAGACGGCACTTTTTTCAACATGCGGGTTTCCGTTATGTAGAGAGTCACTACGAGGAGCAGATAGAGGGTGAGGGGTATGAGAGCGATTCGCTTATCTCCCAATATTGTCACTTTGGCTGGGGTGAGAGCTACTTTGGTGTCGAGAACTATCCTGCCAAGTGTGCCAAACTTGCTATCGAAGCTATGGGAAACAAACCCAAACGAAGAGCTTTGGATCTAGGGTGCGCTATAGGACGCAGTAGCTTTGAGCTTGCAAAAGGTTTTGAAGAGGTGATAGGTATAGACTTCTCTGCGAGATTTATACAAAATGCCCAAAAACTCAAAGATGAGGGGATCTTACGCTATAGCATCCCTATAGAGGGAGATTTGCAAGAGTTTCATCAGGTAAATTTAGCTGAGTATGGCTTGGAGAGTTTAAGAGATAGAGTAGAGTTTTGGCAAGGTGACGCTTGTAATCTCAAGCCAATATATAGTGGATTTGATCTCATATTTGGAGGCAATCTCATAGATAGACTCTATGATCCACAGAAGTTTTTGTCATCATTGGCAGAGCGACTTCATGATGGTGGTCTACTCATACTGACATCGCCATACACATGGCAAGAGGAGTCTACACCCAAAGAGCGATGGATAGGTGGATTTAGAAGAGATGGAGAGAACTTCACAACCCTTGAGGGCTTAGAAGAGCTTTTAGGCGAGCAATTTGAACTCCAAAAGAGTCTCGATGTCCCTTTTGTCATCCGAGAGACAGCGAGAAAATACCAGCACACTATCGCACAAATGAGTATATGGGAGTTGAAGTCATGCAAGAGATAAATAGAGAGCATACCTACGCGGTCAAGCTAGAGATGGCTACACAGAAATTTGGCACAGATGACCTCTTGCCCCTGTGGGTAGCTGATATGGATTTGGCTTCACCTCCATGTGTACAAGAAGCCCTCATCAAAAGAGCCAAACACCCTATCTATGGATATACGATCTATCCTGATAGCTACTATGAAGCGATCATCGCTTGGATGAGAGATCGTTTTGATTGGGAGGTGGATCGAGAGTGGATAATCCCCTGCTATGGTGTTGTTCCCTCTATCAATTTCTGCGTAGAAGCATTGACGCAAGTAGGTGATGGTGTCATAGTACAGACACCTATATATCCCCCATTTCTCAACTCTGTTCATCAACATAGAAGAGTACTATTGGAAAATAGACTGCTCTATGAGGATGGTAACTATCATATAGATTTTGAAGATTTTGAAGCCAAAGCCAAAGAGGCGAAGCTCTTTTTACTCTGTTCTCCTCACAATCCTGTAGGCAGAGTATGGGATAGCGATGAGTTGGAGCGATTGATTGCAATTTGCCAAGAGAATGGCGTGATAATAATTTCAGATGAGATTCACTCTGATATTGTCTATGAGAAAGAGCATATTGTTGTTGCCAAACTCTCACCAAATGAGACTATCTTGCTCAATGCACCCTCTAAAACTTTCAATATTGCAGGACTTAATACATCTTTTGCTATCATACCCAATAAAAAAATTCATAGTAGATATAACAAAAGGCAACGACTCTCAGGCTTTGGCGATGGTAACCCTTTTGGCATAGAGGCATTGATAGCAGCCTATAGCGATGGAGAAGCTTGGCTTGTGGAGTTGAAAAAACATTTACAAAAAAATATTCACTATGTCAATAACTTTATACGAGAGCATAGATTGGATATTGTCCCTACTAAAACAGAAGCGACATTTTTGATATGGCTCGATTGTCAAGCATTGGGTTATAGTGATAAGGAGTTAGAGAGATTTTTCATCCAAGATGCCAAACTAGGACTCAATAGTGGTCGAAGCTTTGGAGAGGCAGGCAGTGGCTTCATGCGGCTCAATATCGCTACATCAATTACAAAGGTCAAAGAGGCGATGAATAGAATACTACAAGCATGCGAAAAGGGAGATTGATGAATATTTTTTTAAAGAGAGTAATGATATTGGGGTATATACTCCTCCTGAGTTCTTTTGGCTTTGCAGATATACTTTCAAGAGATATCTCATACCTCATAAACAAACATAAATTTGCCTCCAAAGATGTCTCAGTCTATATCAAAGAGACAGCCAAAAATAGAGTCGTAGCCGCCTATAATATAGACAATAGAATGCGTCCTGCATCCGTGATCAAAGTATATAGTACCTATGCATCTCTTTTGGAGTTGGGGTATGACTATCGCTGGGAGACAAAGTTTTATTATAGAGGTTCACTCAGCCATGGGGTACTCAAGGGAGATCTCATCGTCAAAGGTTTTGGAGACCCTACACTCAAGAGTTCTGATATACCAAAAATAGTTTCAAAAATCAGAGCAAAAGGGATCAGGAAGATTACTGGGAATATCATCATAGATCGCAGCTACTTCTCCGTTCCCAAAAAAGATAGTTCGCACTTTGATCAAAATATCTATAGTGCCTACAACGCAATGCCCGATGCGTTGATGTTTAACCAACACATAAGCAAATTTACTATCAGTTCCAAAGGTGGCAGGCACCAAATCAACAAGACGATACCAGGGGATAGCTACAAGATATCCAATACTCTAAAGAGTGTATCAGGGAGCTGCAGAGGCAAACGCTCATGGCCTCACATCTCGGTAGATCACTCCAACTATACCCCCATAGTGAAAGTCTCTGGAAAAATTGCAAAATCTTGCCCTAAACGAACCTATACTTACATCATCACAAAACCCTACAAAGAGTTCTACAATGCACTCCGAAATAGACTCTTAAAACAAGGCGTAAGCTTCAGAGGAAAGATGCGAGTAGGCAGAGTCCCTGCAAACGCAAAATATCTTTTTGCAAAGTATTCGGATAGATTGGAGAAGATCATCTCAACTACTGCTAAGAAGAGTAATAACCTCTATGCAAGGCATCTGCTTTTGACACTTGGAGCGAAAATATATGGTGCACCTTCGTCGCTCAACAAGGGTCGTAATGCCGTTGTGCGTATACTCAACAGATACAGACTACTCGATGTCTCTCGGTGCAAGATAGATAATGGATGTGGATTGTCTCGTGCAGCCAACATCACGGCACGAAGCATGGCTAGAGTCCTCGACCATGCATACAAAGGCTATGGCAAAAGATGGATGAATACACTCTCTATAGCAGGTGTAGATGGGACTATAAAAAGACGCTTTAGAAATACTATCGTCAGAAATCGTGCATGGATGAAGACAGGCACACTCAATAACGCCAAAAATATCGTAGGCTATGTTCATAGTAGAAACAACAAACTCTATACCGTCGTCATCTTGGTCAATGGAAAACGAGCAAGATGGCATGGGGCTATGCTAGAGAATGAGATCATCAAATGGCTGATAGATTATAGAGGCTCTGGAAGTGCTTTTGTAGATCCACTCACCCAAAAAGCCCAAGAGAGAGACCGTAAATTATGGGGAGATAAACTCGATATCAAACTTCCTCAAAAAACGAGTAGTAGAACAAAACACTTCTTCATACAAGTTGGCTCATTTGATTCTACACCGAGTAGAAGCTTTTTGGGTAACCTTAAAAAGAGTGGCTACCAATACCATGTTCTCCAACAAAATAGTGACAACAAAGTAATGATAGGGCCCTATAAAAACAACTATGATGCGAGTAAAGTACTCTACACCATAAGAAAACAGATACCAAGTGCATATATCACACAGTTATAAGGAACTTCCCAAACATAATTCTAGTAGTATCACAATACTCAAGCTTCATCTATTATCTTTCTCGTTCCGACCATCTTGGTGGGAATGCATACTATATAGATCCCCATGTAGGGGTGATGTGAGAGAGAAAAAATCATTCATTTTCGTAGCAAGTAAAACGAGGGAAGAGCCGTATGCATAGGAAGTTATCTATTCACAACACTGGGGTAGCCTAAGCATAGTTAGAATGTAGGAAGTGTGGTTTCAGCCTTACACTGCTGATAAAAGTGTGAAAAACTTGACAAATATCCTATTTAGTGCTAAAATCCCAATAGTTCCTGATATGGGGGTGACTTGGTTTCGACTGGAGTAGTCGGGGCTATGTGCATGTCGGACTGAGCAACTCCGTTACACGGCTCAAAATGCATAACTGCAAACAATACAGATTATCGTCCAGCTTACGCAGTAGCGTAAGTCATTAACCCCGCTCACGCGGAGGACTGCCCTGCCTAGGAGTGTCATCTTACTAGGAGTTTGGGTATCATATCTGATGACTATATCTCTAGGCTGTCTAACCTAAAGACGAATCCTTAGACTGGTCTTGTGTAGTTTTGGGTGTCGTACGAAACAAGATGAGATTTATCAACACCATCTAAGCATGTAGAGTCATAGTTCTATCTATTTTAGGACAGGGGTTCGATCCCCCTCACCTCCACCAATACACAATCTAATAACCTCCAATATAACCTATCCAAGCCCCTTAAATACGGCACTTGAAGCCTTTTATTAGTCCAAGGTGATATA